>NZ_JBWKDW010000024.1:0-56004 GCF_056435735.1 Streptomyces sp. NPDC043878 | reverse complement strand
ACCCTCGCCCCCCCCCCCCCCCCCCCCCCCCTCGTCTCCCCCCCCCCCCCCCCCCCCCCCACCAAGGGGGGTGCGACCTGGAGAAAGCCGAGGAGAAGATGACCAGCGCACCCCCCGCCCGAGGGCGGTGGATCGAGAACTGGGACCCCGAGGACGAACAGCGGTGGGAGCAGGGCGGCCGCCAGGTCGCCCGGCGCAACCTGGCGCTGTCGGTGCTGTCGGAGCACATCGGGTTCTCCGTGTGGAGCATGTGGTCGGTCCTGGTGCTGTTCCTGTCGCCGAGGATCGGCTTCGACTTCCAGAGCGACGAGAAGTTTTTGATGGTGGTGGTGCCCACCCTGTCGGGGGCGCTGCTGAGACTGCCCTACAGTGCGGCGGTGACCCGGTTCGGGGGCCGCAACTGGACGGTGTTCGCCTCGCTGGTGTTGCTGGTGCCCACCGCCGCGACCACCTACGTCGTGCAGCACCCGGGCACCCCGCTGTGGGTGTTCCTGCTGATCGGCGCGGCCGCCGGGGCGGGCGGCGGGAACTTCGCCTCCTCGATGACCAACATCACCGCCTTCTACCCCCAGCGCCACCAGGGCTGGGCGCTGGGACTGAACGCGGGCGGCGGCAACCTGGGCGTGGCCGCGGTCCAGCTGCTGGGCCTGCTGGTGATCTCCGTCGCCGGCGACACCCACCCCGCCTACGTCGCCGCCTGCTACCTGCCGCTGATCGCGCTGGTGGCGGTGCTGGCCGCGCTGCGCATGGACAACGTGGCCGTGGTGCGCACCGCGCGCGGCGCGCAGCGCGAGGCCGCCAGGAATCCGCACACCTGGTGGATCTCGCTGCTGTACATCGGCACGTTCGGCTCCTTCATCGGGTTCGGGTTCGCCTTCGGGCTGGTGCTGCAGAGCCAGTTCGCCTCCACACCGCTGGAGGCGGCCTCGTTCACCTTCCTGGGGCCGCTGCTGGGCTCGGTGGCGCGTCCCCTCGGCGGCCGGATCGCCGACCGGTGCGGCGGGGCGCGGGTGACGCTGTGGGCGTTCGCCGGCATGGCGGCCGCGATCGGTATCCTGCTGCCGGCCACCCGCAGCGGCTCCTTCCCCCTGTTCGTCACCGGGTTCACCGTCTTGTTCGTGATGAGCGGCGTCGGCAACGGCTCGACGTACAAGATGATCCCGGCGGTCTTCGCCCGGCAGGCGGAGGTGGCCGTCACCTCCGGTCACGACGCCACCGCCGCCTTCGCCCGCTCCCGCAGGCTGTCGGGCGCCGTCATCGGCATCGCCGGCGCGGTGGGCGCGCTCGGCGGCGTCGCCATCAACCTGGCCTTCCGCTCCGCCTACGGCCATTTGGGCAGCGGCGAGCCCGCGTTCTACGCCTTCCTCGCCTTCTACGGCCTGTGCGCCACGCTGATCTGGGCGGTGTACCTGCGCGGCGCCCGCGCCACCACCGTCCTGCCCGACACCGCACGAACGCGTGCCTCCCATGTCGGCTGACCACCGCACGCGCAGCCGGCCCGCACCCGCGGAGAGCGCGCCTCCCCTGCCCGCCCAGCACCGCACGCGCAGCCGGCCCGCACCCGGTGAGGGCCTCACGCACGGACGCGTGCCATCCCCGCCCGCCCGGCGCGCGCCCGGGGAGAGCGCGACGCACTGCCCGTACTGCGCCCTGCAGTGCGCCACCGTGCTGTCGGGCGGGCGGGGCGCCACCGCCGTGCGGCCGGCGACCGACTTCCCGGTCAACCGGGGCGGGCTGTGCCAGAAGGGGTGGACGGCGCCCGCCGTGCTCGCCGCGCCCGACCGGCTGCTGAGCCCGCTGGTGCGCGGCGCGGACGGCGCTCTCGCGCCGGCCGGCTGGGACCAGGCGCTGGACCTGGTCGCCGGCCGGCTGCGGGAGATCGCCGCCCGGCACGGCGCCGACGCACTCGCGGTGTTCGGCGGCGGCGGCCTGACCAACGAAAAGGCGTACACGCTCGGCAAGTTCGCGCGGATCGCCCTGGGCACCGGCCAGATCGACTACAACGGCCGCTTCTGCATGTCCTCGGCGGCCGCCGCGGCCGGCCACGCCTTCGGCCTGGACCGCGGCCTGCCCTTCCCGGTCACCGACCTCGCCGAGGCCGACGTGATCCTGCTGGCCGGGGCCAACCCGGCGGAGACCATGCCGCCGCTGATGCGCCACCTGGAGCGCGCCGACCTCATCGTCATCGACCCCCGCCGCACCCGCACCGCCGAGAGCGCCGCCCTGCACCTGCAGCCGGCGCCCGGCACCGACCTGGCACTGGCGTTGGGCCTGCTGCATGTGGCGGTCACCGAACAACTCCTCGACACCGCCTACGTCCACACCCGCACCACCGGCTTCGACGCCGCCTGGGAAAGCTGCGCCGCCTGGTGGCCGGAGCGCGTCGAGGAGGTCACCGGGGTGCCGGTGAGCGACCTGCGCACCGCGGTCCGGCTGCTGGGCGGGGCCCGCCGGGCCTACGTGCTGACCGGCCGGGGCGCGGAACAGCACAGCAAGGGCTCCGACACGGTCGCCGCGTTCATCAACCTCGCGCTCGCCCTGGGCCTCCCCGGCCGGGCGGGCCGCGGCTTCGGCACCCTGACCGGGCAGGGCAACGGGCAGGGCGGCCGCGAGATGGGCCAGAAAGCCGACCAGCTGCCCGGCTACCGCTCCCTCACCGACCCCGCCGACCGCGCCCACATCGCCTCGGTGTGGGGTGTGGAGGCGGCCGCGCTGCCCGCACCGGGCCGCAGCGCCTACGAACTGCTGGACTCCCTCGCCACCGACGGCGGACCGCGGGCCCTGCTGGTGTTCGGATCCAACCCGGCCGTCTCCGCGCCCCGGGCCGCCCATGTCAGCGCACGCCTGCGCGCCCTGGACCTGCTGGTGGTGGCCGACTTCGTGCCGTCGGAGACCGCCGCGCTCGCCGACGTGGTGCTGCCGGTGACGCAGTGGGCCGAGGAGGAGGGCACCCTCACCAGCCTGGAGGGCAGGGTGCTGCGCCGGCGCGCCCACCTCGACCCGCCGCCGGGGGTGCGCACCGACCTGGAGGTGCTGCACGCGCTCGCCGTGCGGCTGGGACAGCCCGCACACCGCTTCCCCACCCGCCCCCAGGACGTCTTCGACGAACTGCGGCGCGCCTCGGCCGGCGCCCGCGCGGACTACTCCGGCATCAGCTACGCACGCCTGGACGCCGGCGAGGCACTGCACTGGCCCTGCCCGGCCGACGGCCACCCCGGCACACCACGCCCCTTCCTGGACCGGTTCGCCCATCCCGACGGGCGCGCCCGGTTCGCCGCCGTCGACCACCGCCCGCCCGCCCAGCAACCCGGCCCCGCCTTCCCGCTGTACGCCACGACCGGCCGGGTCCTGGCCCACTACCAGTCGGGCTCCCAGACCCGGCGCGTAGCCGACCTGATGGCCGCCGCGCCGGAAGCGGTCGTCGAGATGCACCCGGACACCGCCCGCCGCTTCCACCTCGCCGAGGGCCACCTCGCCGACATCACCTCCGCCTACGGCACCGCCCGCGCCCGGGTACGCCTGACGCGTACGGTGCGGGCCGACACCGTGTTCGTGCCGTTCCACTTTCCCGGCGCCGCCCGCGCCAACCTGTTCACCGGCGACGCGCTCGACCCGCGCAGCCGCATGCCCGAGTTCAAGGTGAGCGCCGTCCACGTCCGGCCGGCGGGTGAGCAGCCGTGAGCGGGGTCGTCATCGCGGGCGGCGGTCCGGCCGCACACCGGCTGGCCGCCCGGCTCCTGCACCACGGCTACCCGGGCCGGATCAGCGTGATCGGCGCCGAGCCGCGGCCCGCCTACCACCGGGCCCTGCTCGGCTCGGTCCTGGACAACACCCTCGACGCCGGCCGGCTGACGCTGCCCGCGCTGCCCGCCGCGGTACGGCAGCTGACCGGGGTGCGGGTCCGTGCCGTGGACCGCAGGGCCCGCACGCTGCGCACCGGCGACGGCCGCACCGTGGCCTACGACGTCCTGGTGCTGGCCACCGGCGCCCGCACCCCGGTGCCCTCGGTGCCGGGCCTGACGAGCGCGCCGGGACACCTCGCCGAAGGGGTGCGCACGGTGCGCACCGCAGCCGACTGCCGTCCGCTGCCCGAGGGGCCGGTGGTGGTCCTCGGCGGCGGGCTGCGCGGCGTCGAATCGGCGCTGGCGGTACGCCGCGCCGGCCACGAGGTCACCCTCGTCCACCCCGCCGGCCAGCTCATGGGACGCCACCTGGACCCGGTCGCCGCCGCGATGCTGGCCCAGTGGCTGACCGGGCAGAACATCGCCCTCCAGCTGGGCCGGCGGGCCGGCGAGTACACGCCGGGCAAGGTCGTCCTGGACGACGGCCAGATCCTGGCGGCGGCCACCGTCCTGCTGTGCACCGGCACCACCGCGCGGACCGGCCTGGCCCGGGCGGCCGGCCTGGCCGTCGGTGAGGGCGTGCGCGTCGACGACCGGCTGCGCACCACCGACCCGCACATCCACGCCATCGGCGACTGCGCCGAACACGCGGGCACCCCCGGCACGACGGTGCTCGGCGCGTGGGAACAGGCCGAAGCCCTCGCCCGCATCCTCACCGGCCACGGCGACACCTACACGCCCCGACGGCGGGTGCTGCGACCGCGCACCCCGGGCCTGGACCTGGTCGTCGTATCCCCCGCCCACCCCGGCCCCGGGCCCGGCCCGGGCCCGGACACCGAGCGCAGCGTCTCGCTGGTGGACCGGGCACGCGGCCGCTACGCCCGCCTCGTGCTGCGCGGCGACACCCTCCACGCGGGGATCGTGATCGGCTCGCCCGCCGCGGTCGCCGCCGTCAGCGGGCTGCACCTGCACGCCGCTCCCCTGCCCGCCGACCTGCTCGCCCTGCTCAGCGGCGGCGACGGCCACTACGCCGGCCAGCAGAGGCCGGCGCCCGAGGCCGTCGTGTGCCACTGCAACAACGTCACCCGCACCGGCATCGAGGACGCCTGGCACGCGGGCGCGCACGACCTCGCGGCACTGGCCCGGGCGACCCGCGCCACCACCGGCTGCGGCGGCTGCGCCCCGCTGGTGCGCACCCTGTGCACGGCGCTCGCCGCCCCCGGCCAGGACGGAGAAACGCCGTGACGACACGCACTCTGGTGGTCGCCGGCCATGGCATGACGGGCCACCGGCTGGTCGAGGAGATCCTCACCCACGACCGCCACGGACACTGGCGGGTGGTCGTCCTCGCCGAGGAAGCACGCCCCGCCTACGACCGGGTGGCGCTGTCGACCCTCCTGGACGGCGCCACACCCGGCGACCTCACCCTGCCCTCACGACCCGTGCCGGATGACCGGCGCCCGCACCTGCGCCTGAACACCGCGCTCACCGGCGCCGACCCCGCAGCCCGGACGGTGACCTGCGCCGACGGCACCACCTTCGGCTACGACGCGCTGGTACTGGCCACCGGATCCCGCCCGTTCGTGCCGCCGGTGCCCGGACACGACCTGCCCGGCTGCTTCGTGTACCGGACGGTGGAGGACGTCGCGGCGATCCGCGCCGCCGCCGCGGCGGGGCGCGCGGCGGTGGTGGTGGGCGGCGGACTGCTCGGGCTGGAGGCGGCGGGCGGCCTGCGGCTGCTGGGCATGCGGCCCCACATCGTCGAGCACGGCCCGTGGCTGATGTCCCGGCAGATCGACGAGGGCGGCGGACGGGTACTGGCCAGGGCCGTCGAACAACTCGGGGTGGGCGTGCACTGCGCCACCGGGCTGCGCGCCGTCACCGCGGGCCCCGCCGGCCACGCCGAGCGGGCCGAACTGAGCGACGGCCGCGTCCTGGACGCCGCCCTGGTCGTCTTCGCCGCCGGGGTACGCCCCCGCGACGAACTCGCCGCCGCTCTCGGACTCGACCGCGGTGAACGCGGCGGCTTCCTGGTCGACCGGTGGTGCCGGACCAACGACGAACACATCTGGGCGATCGGCGAGTGCGCGGCCGTCGAGGGCCGCTGCCACGGACTGGCCGCTCCCGGCTTCCGCATGGCCGAGACCGTCGCCCGCCAACTCCTCGGCGCGGACGGCGAGGCGTTCACCGGCGCGGACACCTCCGCCAAGCTCAAGCTCCTGGGCGTCGAGGTGGCCGGCTTCGGCGACGCGCACGCCCACACCCCCGGGGCGATCGAGTACATCCGCGACGACCCACGCACCGGCACCTACGCCAAGGTCGTCCTGGCCGCGGACGGCCACACCCTCCTCGGCGGCGTCCTGGCCGGCGACACCAGCGCCTACCCCCTGCTGCGCACCATGACCGGCCGCCCCCTGACCGCATCCCCCGACACCCTGCTGACAGCAACCACGCAGGGCAGGTGAGGACCGGCGGTGCCACGGCCGGCAGGCGGCCCGGGGCGCAGCCGAACGGCCGGCTGGGCGGCGGCAGTTCCCCGAGCAGCCGCCGCGGACAAAAGCGTAGGCGGGCGTGGCTCGAACGGGCGCCGGCCGAGGACACAAAGGACATCGGTCACGGCGCGGAAGGACGACCTGCCCGTGCGTCAAGCGTCAAGCGTCAACCGGCCATGCCGGCCGGCGGACTTGGGACAACCAACCCCCCGCACCCTCGCGCGGGACCCACGGCGCGGACTAGGCCGGCGAGGTGTCGGGGCGGGCGTCGTAGACGGCGCGGGCAGCGTCGATGTGTGCCAGGTGCGTGGTGCTCCACTCCAGCAGGGGCGCGGTGGCCTGACGGAGGGTTTCGCCCATCGGGGTGAGTTCGTAGCTGACGTGCGGCGGCATGACGCTGTGGACCGTCCGGGTGAGGATTCCGTCGCGTTCCAGGCCGCGCAGGGTGACGGTGAGCATGCGCTGGCTGATTGCGTCGATGGACCGCTTGAGTTCGGTGAAGCGGCGCGGTCCCTGGCTGAGGTTGCGTACGACCAGCAATGACCACTTGTCCCCGACGATGTCGAGCACTTCGCGGGTCCGGCACGGGTCCTCCCGCCGGACCGGCCGCGACCCGCCGCCGACTGCCGTCATGGTTACCTCCAGGGAACCGGGGCACCGAAATGTGCCTTATTGCTCAGGGCGCGGCAGGTGCACCACGATGATTTCGGTTCTCAAAGAGTACCGAGGCACGAAGGGGAACCGCCGTGTTCCAGCGCCTCCGCGACCCGAAGAGGAAGACCATTCCCATCATGTCAACGTTTCTGCTGGTACACGGCGCCTGGCACAGCGGCCGATGCTGGGAGCGGGTGGTCCCGCTGCTGGAGTCGGCCGGACATCGCGTGTTCGCGCCGTCGCTGACCGGCTACGGCGACAGGGCGCACCTGCTCGGTCCCGGGGTGGGGCTCGACACGCACGTCGAGGACGTCGTCGGGCTGATCCGCGAGGAGGCCCTGACCGAGGTGGTACTCGTGGGTCACAGCTATGCGGGGCTGGTCATCTCGTCCGTGGCCAACGAGGTCCCGGAACGGATCGCCCGTCTGGTGTACCTGGATGCGATGGTCCCCGAGCACGGCGAGAGTGCCGTCGACGTCCAGCCCATGGCTCAGCACCTGATCGAGCTGGCCGCGGGGTCCGGCAGCGGCTGGCGTGTTCCGCCCCTGCCCGAGATGCCCGCGCCGCTCGGTCTGTTCGGGGTCACCGACCCGGCGGACCTCGCGTGGCTGCGCGCGATGCTCTCCGACCAGCCGGTGCGCTGCCTGCAGCAACCGGTCCGGTTGGACAACCCGGCCGCGGGGGTGATTCCGCGTACGCACATCCACTGCGTCGGCGTGGAGCCGGAAGGCATCATGCGGCGGCCCGTGCCCGCGATACAGCCCAATGGTTTTCCGGCTCAGGTGTGGGAGCTGCCGACCGGGCACGACTGCATGATCACCATGCCGGCGGAACTGAGCGAACTGCTGCTCAAGACCCTCTAGCATCGCCCGGCCGTCAGCAGCAGGCAGGGCAACCGCCCTGCGCGGACCGGGCCGGGCAGGTGGCTGTGGGGCCGGAGCGGTCCGGGGTGGTGGTGTGCCGGCGCGCTTTCCCTCGCCCGGTGCGCGCCGGCACACCGGGAGGGACCCTGTCCGGGCTCCGGGTGTGGAGCCGGCACTCGGCAGGGTCGTCTTCCTGCGGGCCCGTGTCAGGGGGGTGGGCACGGGCCCGCGGTCCGGTGGTGGTGCTGGTGCCGTGCCGGGGCGCCGGGGGGTGGGGCGCGGCCGGGGACGGCGGGGTCGTGGCGGCCGCGGCCCGGGGGTGGTGGGCGGCAGCGGCCGTGCGGCAAGATCGCCGGCGGGTGGTCAGTTGT
The DNA here is from genome assembly GCF_056435735.1 of Streptomyces sp. NPDC043878. NCBI lineage: Bacteria > Bacillati > Actinomycetota > Actinomycetes > Kitasatosporales > Streptomycetaceae > Streptomyces > Streptomyces sp. NPDC043878. The sequence goes on along the minus strand of NZ_JBWKDW010000024.1, from coordinate 47,782 downwards.
CGTAGGGGCGGCGCGTCTTGGCCTCCTTGGTGGCCAGTGCCCACCAGCTCAGCCGGTCCCACAGGACCTTGGCGGCGGCCTCGGCGTCGGACGGCTCGGTGAGGGTGCCCTCGGAGTCGAACTGGGCCCAGGGGCCGTGGAAGCTGACGCCGTCGCGGATGGTGACGGCGTGCAGCTCGGTGAAGATGTGCTTGAGCTGCTGGACGGCGCGCAGGCCGCCGGCGAGTCCGCCGTAGCCGACGAAGCCGACGGGCTTGGCGTGCCACTCGTTCTGGGTCCAGTCCACGGCGGCCTTCAGGGCGGCCGGGAAGCTGTGGTTGTACTCCGGTGTCACCACGACGAAGGCGTCCGCCCGGGACAGCCGTGCCGAGAACGCGCCGAGCAGTTCGGCGACCTCGGGTTCCGGCTGGTCGCTCAAGGCGGTGGGGAGCGGGAAGTGCGCCAGGTCGACCAGGTCGACCTCGATGTCGTCGCGCTGGTCGGCGGTGGCCACGAACCAGTTCGCGATCGTGGGACCGAAGCGGCCCTTGCGTACGCTCGACAGGATCACGGCCACGCGGATGCGATCACTCGACATGTCAGCCCTTTCACGGCGGTCATTCCTCCACCAGGAGAACAAACCCGCATGCGGGTATTCAACTGGGATCGAAGAATTCGATACGCCGTACGGCTGCCGGGCCCGCCCCTGGTTGCGTGTGGGGCGGGCCCGGTGGTCGTGCGGTGGGGCGGGTCAGTCGACGCTCTGCAGGATGTGCGGTTCGGCGAGGTCTTCCTCGTAGCCGGCCAGGCGGATGGGGGCGGAGCGCGCCCACACCTCCAGGAAGCCCGGGTCCGGGGCCGCGGGACCGCGCCGCGTGTCCTGCGGCGGCCCCTGGGCCGTCTGATGCACTGTCACCCGTGCACTCCTTCCACTCGCTCGGCCGCCGAACCGTTCAGCGGGCGACGGCCCCGGTCCGTTGCGGGGTCGTGGTCGTGGGGGCAGGCGGTGTGTCCTGCCCGGTGAGGGTTTCGGCCAGTTGCCGGGCCAGCTCCAGCCGGCGGATCTTGGCGGTGGCCGTGCGCGGCAGGTCGGACAGCCGGCGCTGGACGGGCTGGGCGAGGGCGGGCTGGTCGGCGACGGCGGTCTTCCAGCGCTCCAGGTCCAGCGGCTTGTCGCCGCGGGTGCACACCACCGGGACGGCCTGCTGGTCGGGGCCGGGGACGACGACCAGTTCGGTCAGCTCCTCCAGCCGGTGCAGTACCGCGTCCTCGATCTCCAGGGTGGAGTCGATGCCGGGGATGACGTCGACCTCCCGGTCCAGCAGGTGCAGGCAGCCCCACTTGGTGCGGTAGCCGACGTCGCCGCCGCGCCACCACTCGCCGATGACCTGCTTCTCGAAGCGCTCGGCCTCGCCGAAGTAGGTCAGTGCGCGGCCGGCGGTGGCGACGTCGATGTAGCCGGGGTTCTCCTTCGAGGGCTTGGCGCCGCCGCGGGAGACCAGGCGGTATTTGGTCATGCCGGGGGTGGGGTAGCCCTGGCAGCGGCCGTCGGCCTTCAGGGCGTTGCGGCGGCGGTAGGTGCGGCCGGCCAGCGGGCCGCACTCGCTCTGTCCGTAGACCTGGAGGAAGACGGGGCTGCGGCGGTCGGAGGCGTGCAGGAACTTGTGCATGGTGGAGGGGTGGATCGCGTCGAAGGTGCTGTTGAAGTACTTGACGTTGGAGATGGGCCGGCGCGGGTCCTGCAGCATCTCCTCCCATTCCAGGAAGGAGTTGGGGTGGGTCTCCAGGACGCCGGGGCGGTGGCGGACCAGCATGTCGGCGACGTGGGCGGGGCTGGCGTCGTTGAGGAAGACCATCGGCATGCCGCGGCTCTGCAGCACGGCCAGGCCCAGGTACATCCGCGAGTGGACGTAGCTGACGTGCATGGCGACCGTCTCGCGGGTGCGGATGAAGGAGACGACCTTGTCCTGCCAGTTGCCGCGGGCGCCGAGCGACCGCGCGGAGTGCACCACCAGCTTGGGGATGCCGGTGGTTCCGGAGGTGTGGGTCATCAGGGCCGGCTGGTCGGGGTCCAGCAGGACGGGCCGGCGCGAGGGCGCGCCGGCGAGGCCGGCCAGCGAGAGGGCGCCGGGGTGGGGGCCGGTGACGGTCACGACCCGGGCGGTCAGCTCCCTGAGCGGCAGGCCGGCCAGTTCCCCGGTCAGCTTCGCCTGGTCGGTCAGCAGGGTGGGGCGCTCCAGGCGCCTGAGCAGCTCGCCGATGCTGGGTCCGTCCAGGTGCGGCGAGAGCATCACCGGCACGGCGCCGATGCGGGCCACGCCGCAGGCCAGCAGGGTGATGTCGAAGCTGGAGGTCTTGTGGACGGCCACGTGCTCGCTGGGACGTACGCCGGCGGCCCACAGCCGGTCGGCGGTGTCGGCCACCAGGCCGGCGAACTCCGCGACGGTCAGGGTCCGGCCCACCTCGGGGAAGGCGTCCATGTCGTGGTCGAGCGTGATGGGGGTGTTGCCGTACTTCCGGGCCGCACGCTCGGACACGACACCGAGGTAGAGGAACTTCTTGCTCTTCGGCACCTTAAACAACATCAGAACTCTTCCTCCGAGAACCGGCATCCGAAAGGGGGAAATCCTTTTCAACAATCTCCCACAGGTATTAACCGGCAGAAAGGAGAAGCCGGTTAGTTCGTCATCTCGCGGGAAATGGGAAAAGCCGGTCCGCGCAGGCGCGGACCGGCTTTGAAAAAAGAGGGGCGGGGTTTCAGTTCTTGAGGCCCTTGCGGAGGGCTTCGGCGACCTTGAGGGTGCGCACGGTCTGGTAGCCGACGGCGGCGAGGTTGTCGTCGGTGACGTTCTGCGCGAGGTGGCCGGGGATGGCCTGCAGGCCGGAGGTGGCGCTGACGCCGTAGGGGTTGCCGTTGCTGGGGGTGAGCAGGATGTCGTCGGTGACGCCGGGCGGCACGATGACGGCGCCCCAGTGGTAGAAGACGTTGCTCAGCGACAGCAGGGTGGATTCCTGGCCGCCGTGCGGGGTGCCGGTGGAGGTGAACGCGGACATCGCCTTGTTCATCAGGCCGCGGCGGGCGTGGAGTTCGAAGGTCTGGTCGATGAAGTGCTTGAGCGGGCCGGCCAGCAGGCCGTAGCGGCCCGGGGTGCCCCAGACGACGGCGTCGGCCCAGTCCAGGTCGTCGATGGCGGCCACCCGCACCTCGCGGGCGGCGGCGGCGTGTTCGTTGTTGGCCTGCGTCCATTCGGTGTAGTTGGGTGCGAGGGGCTCGTCGGTGATTTCCGCGACCCGGCGCAGCCGTACCTCGGCCCCTGCCTTCTCCGCCGCCTCGGCGGCGGCGACAGCCAGCTTGTGGATGTTTCCGGTGGCCGAGTAGTAAACGATGGCGACATTGGTCATGGCCGTACTGCTCCCTCATTCGATTGCGGTGCTCGCGCCGTGGGCCGGCTGCCGGGTGCGTGGTCCATCCTGTCGCCGGCCGGGCGGGGCTGTCATCGGGAAATCAGGAGTCCGTCAAGTCCCCTCCTGCGGCCGGCGGGGCCGGCCGCGGGGTTCAGGTGCCCACTTCGACGCCGGGCGGGTTGTCGATGATGTAGCGCCACAGTCCGTCGCTTCCGCGGCGGGCCACGTCGGTGGCGGTGCCCTCGAGGTGCACGTGCTGGCCGTCGGGGCGGGTGCCGTCGATGACGAAGTCGCCGATGATCAGGGCCGTGTCGTCGAAGACGTAGGTGTGCCGGACGCTGATGTCGATGGGGACGCCCAGGGCCAGGAAGCTGCTGGTGGCCCGGCGGCGGCCGTCGCCGGTCACCACCACGCCCGGCCGCAGCACCCGTACCGCGTCCGGTTCGAAGAGCCGGTCGATGGCGGCGAGGTCCTTGGCGTTGAACGCCTCGACGAACGTCGAGGGCAGCTGGGCCGGGTCGCTGACTGCCATGAGGGGTCTCCTTCCTGTGGGGCGGGGCCGGTTCAGGCGGCGGCCGGGGCGGACGCGGCGGCCTTCAGGGCGGCGGCGACGTGCAGGGTGCGGCGGGTCTGGTAGGCGATGGCGCCGACGTTCTCGTCGTGGATGAAGCCGGCCTGGCTGCCGGCGACGGTGCTCGCGCCGTAGGGGTTGCCGTTGTTCTTCTCATACAGCACCGGGTCGGCGGAGCCGGTGGCGACGATGACCGCACCCCAGTGGCAGATCGCGTTGTGCAGGGCGAGGATCGTGGTGACCTGGCCGCCGTGTTCGGCGGAGCCGGAGGCGAAGGCGGAGACGGCCTTGTTCAGCAGCCGGCCGTTGATGGACAGCGCCGAGGAGGTGTTGATGAACTGCATCAGCTGCGGGGCGGCCAGTCCGAAGTGGACGGGCGAGCCGAGCAGGACGGCGTCGGCCCAGTCCAGGTCCTCCAGCGTCGCCTGGGGTATGTCCGCGACGCTGGCGGCGTGCTCGGCGGAGCCGGGCCGTCCGGTGACGGCCAGTTCGGGCACCCGGCGCAGCCGCACCTCGGCGCCCTCCGCGGCCGCGGCGTCCGCGGCGGCCTGGGCGAGCCGGTGGGTCGAGCCGGTCGAGGAGTAGTAGATGACGGCGACGTTGGTCATGATCGGGCGCTCCCTGGGCGTACGGAGGTCATGAGCGGGCGGGCGGGGGTGTGGGGCTGTGCGCATCGTGCTCGGCCGGCGGCGGGCGCGGCAACGGACGCTGGGTGAGTGCGTCAGGTCGTGCGGTTGCCGCGCAGGATGCCGCCGGCGGCCAGGGCCAGGGCGCAGCCCAGGAACAGGGCGAGCGCGGCGAAATGGTCGAAGAAGGCGGCGAGTTGGGCGCCCGCTCCGGCTCCCACGTTGAGGGTGAAGCCGTACAGGGCGATCGCGGTGGTCTGGGCGGCGGCCTGGGCCCGGGCGCCGACCGACTGGATGAGGGCGGGGCCCAGGGTGGAGAAGCCGGCCATGAACGCGAACAGGGCGGCGCCCAGCACGACGGCGTCGTCGGCGCCCAGCACGGCGGCCGGCATCGCGGCGACGCACACCGCGAGCGCTCCGGCGGCCCGATGGTGTGCGGGCACGCGGGCCAGCGCGGGGGCGGCCAGGACGGCGGCCAGCAGCGCCGGCAGGGCGCTGGCGCGCAGCGCGAGCAGCGCCGCGCCGCCGCCGGCCACGGCCGGCGGCCCGTACAGCTGGACTCCGGTGTACAGGGCGGTGAGGCTGCCCGCACCCACCAGGATGACCAGGTACAGGCCGATCAGGCGGGTGCCCAGGGCGCTTTTGAGGGCTGAGCCGCCGGATGCGGCGGTGAGCGGGCGCGCTTCGGGCAGCAGGACCCGCCAGGACAGGGCGGCGCCGGCCAGCAGCAGGGGCACGGTCCCCCAGAACACCCACGCCCAGTCCAGCACGGAGGCCACCAGCTGCGCCTCGAGCTGGCCGATGAGGACGGTGGCTCCCATGGAGGCGGAGACCACGGTCAGCGCGAAGGAGACGCGGTGCGGGGCGATGCGGGCGTGCAGGTAGGCGTACGACATGGGGATGAAACTGCCGGCGAACAGTCCCTGCAGGGCGCGCAGGGCGATACCGGTGCCCAGGGAGGTGGCCAGCGGCAGGACGGCGGTGACCGCGGCCATGGCCAGGACGTTGGCGACCATGACGGTGCGTCGTCCCAGGCGGGTGGAGAGCGGGCCGCTGAGCAGGGAGCCCACCGCGTGGGCGAAGGCGAACGCGGTGGTCGAGGCGGCCGCCGAGCCGGCCGGCACGTGCCAGGCGGCGGCGAGTTGGGGCATGAGCGGGATGGTGACGTACATCTGGCCGACCACCAGGACGCCCATGACCGACACGGTCGCGACGGTCGCGGCCAGCGGTGCGGTCGGTGTCAGCGTGGGCGGCGGGCCGGCCACCGATGTTTTCGACATGCACCGATCCTGGAAGGCCCCCGGGGGCGGCAGCAATCAGCCGCCGTACTATGCGTCAAGTCCCCCACCAGGGTGGGGGACTTGACGCATAGTACGGCGGCTGGAGGTGCCGGGCCCCGGCGCACCCGCGGGGGAACGTCGGTGCGTGGGGCCCGGCGTCCGGCACGCCCCGAAAAGGGGCGCGCCGGAGCAGGGGGGTCAGACCTGGGCGGTCTGCGGCTGGTCGGCGACGACGGCCGCCGGGGCCGTGCCGGCGGCGGCGGCGGCCGGGGCGGCGTTGGGCTTGCGCAGGCCGAGGGCGACCAGCGCGGTCAGGGCGATGCCGCCGGCGGCGATGAGCACCGCGGTGCGCAGGCCGTCGTTGGTGGCCGAGCGCAGCGCCTGGCCGGAGAGGCCCTCCAGGTGGGAGTTGGCGATGGCGACCAGGATGGCCAGGCCCACCGCGCCGCCGATCTGCTGGGTGGTGGAGGCCCAGCCGGAGGCGATGCCCTGCTCGCTGGGGTCGATGCCGACCGTGGCGGCGCCGAACATCAGCGTGTAGCCGGCGCCCTGGCCCAGACCCATGACGATCATGCCGGGCACCAGGGCGAGGTAGGAGCCGTCGGTGGACAGGGTCAGGCCCACGATGACGGTGCCGACCAGGCCCACCAGCAGGCTGGCGATCATGATGGCGCGCAGGCCGTACCGGGTGGCCAGGCGGCCGGCGCTCTGGGCGCCGACGGAGATGGCGACCATCGGGACCAGGAAGGCGAGGCCCGTCTCCAGGGCGCTGTAGCCGTGCACGCCCTGGAAGTAGACGGTCAGGAAGTACAGCAGGGTGCCGAAGGTGGCCATGTAGAAGAAGGTGATGCCGGCGCCGGTGCTCAGGTTGCGGTTGCGGAACAGGCGCATCGGCATCAGCGGGTCGCTGCTGCGGCTCTCGATGACCAGGAAGGCGGCCAGCAGGGCCACGCCCAGGACCAGGGCGCCGACGATCAGTGCCGAGCCCCAGCCGGACTCCGGGCCCTGGACCAGGGCGAAGACGACGGAGGTGGTGCCGACGGTGGAGGTCAGCGCGCCGGCCAGGTCGAAGCTGCGGCGGCTGCCGGCGACCGCGTCGGGGGCGATCAGCGGGAAGGCGAACAGGACCGCGAGGACGGCCAGCGGCACGTTGACGAAGAAGACCGACTCCCAGCCGAACGCCTCGGTCAGGACGCCGCCGAGCAGGGAGCCGAGGATCATTCCGGAGCCGCCGGCGGTGCCCCACACGGCGAAGGCGCGGTTGCGTTCCCTGCCCTCGGCGAACTTGGTGGACACCAGCGTCAGGGTGGCCGGGAAGAGGAAGGCGCCGCCGATGCCCTGCACCGCGCGGGCCGCGACCAGCACCCACGGGTCGGTGGCCAGGCCGCCCAGCAGCGAGGACACCCCGTACAGGGACAGGCCCAGGACGAAGATGCGGCGCGGGCCCCACAGGTCGCAGGCGCGGCCGCCCAGCAGCAGGAAGCCGCCGAAGGCGACGGCGTAGGCGCTGATCACCCACTGCAGGGTCTGGGCGGAGAAGCCGAGTCCGTCACCGATCTCGGGGAGGGCGACGTAGACGATGTTGTAGTCGATGGAGATGATCAGCTGGGCGAACGCCAGCAGCGCCAGGAGGAGTCCAGAGCGCCGGCGTGGTGCCTCGGTGGGGGCGCCTGCGGCCGAAGACGGCATGACTGTGCCTTTCACTACGGGGTCGGAAGGGTCGTCCGGCGCGCGCGGCGCCGACTGCCGGGGATCAGGCCCGACGCGTACGAAAAGTGCGGTGGTGGTCGTGAACGGGGCGGTGTGGTGCGGGGGTTCAGGGTTGGTCGAACCAGCGGCGTACGTGTTCGGGTGCCGCGGGGTTGGCCCGCCGCACGGCGTCGGCCAGGGTGGCGATGCTCTGGCCGGCGAGGTGGCGGCGCCATTCCAGCTCCGCGAGGGAGAAGGCCTGGGCGATGGTGCAGGGGGTGCGGGCGTCGGCCTGGCCGGTGATGCGGCCGGCCGGGCCGTGGTGGCGGATGCCCGTGCACAGGAAGGCCTGGGCCGAGCCGTCGATGGCCGCCGCCACGTCCATCAGGGTGATGTCCTTGGGCGGGCGGGCCAGCCGGAATCCGCCGCGGGGGCCGGAGCGGGAGGCGACGATGCCCTCCCGTCCCAGCGCGTTCATCTGCTTGTTCAGGTAGGCCGTGGGCAGGTCGTGGAAGGCGGCCAGCCGGGCGGCCGGCACCGTGGTGTCAGGGGAGACCCAGGACAGGTTGATGCAGCAGTGCACCGCCCATTCCACGCCCTCTCGCAGCTTCATGTGGTGGACATTACGCATCGGGAATGTCCACCAGAAGGGCCCGCCTCTTTTAATGTCAAGTCGCCTCGGGGCCGCTGTTTCAGCTGTTCAGAGCGGTTTTCAGTTCGGTTTCCAGGCGGTCGAGATCCTGCTGGTGGCCGTGTGCGGCGATGTGCCCGTCCGGCCGCACCAGCCAGTAGCCGGCGCTGCGGCAGCCGGTCGCGAAGGCCGCCTCGCGGCGCCGCAGCACCACCGTGCGCACCGCCGGCCCGTAGCGGGCGCTCACATGGCCGGCCTGGGTGTGCCAGGCCTGCGAGGGCGGCGCCAGTACGAGGCTCCAGGCGTGCGGGTCGGTGGCGGGGCCGGCGATGGCGTGGGCCAGCGCCGGCCGGCGCGGGAAGACGGCGCCGTCCTTGAGGCCGCCGGGGAGGCGGCGCAGCAGGCGGCAGCCGGCCCGCCCCGAGGGGCGCTGGGTGTCGCGCTGGGGCGGGTAGGCCAGACGGCGTCCGGCCATCACGGGGGTGTAGTAGCGCGAGACGAGACCGGTGCGGTCCAGCAGCTGGAAGGCGGCGTCCCGGGCGGCGACCTTGGCCTTGGTGTCGGCGACCCAGGCGCGGGTCTGCAGGTCGGTGTCGCGCACGATCTGACGGGTGGCCTCGGAGCGTTCGCTGCCGTAGGTGGCCAGCAGGGAGGGGGGTGAGTCGCCGCGGATGACGGCGGCCAGTTTCCAGCCCAGGTTGTGGGCGTCCTGCAGGCCGTTGTTCATGCCCTGGCCGCCGGCCGGGCTGTGCACGTGTGCGGCGTCTCCGGCCAGAAAGACGCGTCCCACGGCGAAGTCGCTGGCGTGGCGGGCGTGGACGCGGAAGACGGCCTGCCACACCGCCTCGGTCAACCGCACGCCGCGCGGCCCGCGTTCGTCGAGGATGTCCTGCATCATCTCCAGGGACACCTCGCGCCGGCCCTGCGGCATGACGGACAGGAAGCGGTGGATGCCGCCGGGCATCGGCACGACGACCAGGGCGCCGCTGGGCGCCTGGTAGAACAGGCACTCGTCGGGCGGCAGGTCGCCCTCGGTGCGGGCGTCGATGAGGGCGAAGGCCATCTCGTAGGTGCTGCCGGCGAATCCGATGCCGAGCTGGCCGCGGACGGCGCTGCCGGCGCCGTCGGCGCCGACCACGTAGGGCGCGCGGATCCGGTCGACGCTGCCGTCGGGCCGCTCCACCACGGCGGTGACGCCGTCGCCGGCGCCGACGCCGCCGGCGAAGTCCACGCCTTCCAGGGCCAGCAGCCGCACCCCGCGTTCGACCTTGCCGCCGAGTTCGGCCAGCCGCTGGGCCAGCAGCCGCTCGGTGACGTGCTGGGGCAGCACCCGGCAGGCGGTGTCCTCGGTGAGGGCGAAGGAGGCCAGCGGTTTGCGCTGGGAGAAGTAGCTGAGCCGGTTGACCTTGAGGGACTCGGCCAGGACGGCGTCGCCCAGGCCCGCGTCGTGGAGGATGTCCAGGGCGCGCGGCCACACCGACAGTGCTTTGGGGGTGGTGGCGGGCTGTTCGGCGCGGTCGATGACGCGGACCCGGATGCCGCGGCGCACGAGCTCCACGGCGCTCAGCAGTCCGGTGGGTCCGGCGCCGACGACCAGGACGTCCAGATCGGGTGCGGCGGTGGTGTGGTGGCTCATCGCTGTCATTCCGTCCGCACGCCGGCGGTGACGCCTCCGGCGGGCTCGTCGGGCAGCCGGTCCAGGCTGATGCCGAAGTACTCCTTGTAGGCGCTCAGGGCCTCGCTCGCGCTCTCCAGCAGGCGCTTGGAGCGCTGCTCGCCGGCGACCATGCTGACCTGCTTGTTGCCCTTGAGGGTGATCAGGCCGTCGGGGGTGCGGATGGAGGCGAACAGGCCCTGCAGGAAGGAGGAGTCGGGCGAGGTGCGGTACCACCACAGGGTGGGGGCGAAGTCGGCGATGGTCACCGGCCGGTCGGCGACCCGGTACAGCGGCTTGCCGCCGAGGTGGACGTCGACGGCGCCCTCGCCGGCGTCGTGCAGCTGGTAGTCGCCGTGCGGGTCGTGCTGCACCTCGCGGGAGGCGAGGTCGAGGGGGAAGCGGCTGTTGCGGCCGAAGCCGACGTCGACCAGCCACTGGCGGCCGTCGGCCTGCACGCGCAGCGCCAGATGGCCCAGGAAGGGGCCCAGGACGCCGCCGGGGCGGTGCACCCAGCCGGGCAGGATGTCCAGTTCGTAGCCCAGGTCCTTCAGCAGGAAGGACAGGGCGGGGTTGACCTCGTAGCAGCCGCCGCCGCGGTTGCCGTGGACGATCTTCTCCAGGGCGCGTTCGTCCATGAAGATGTCCTCGTCGAGGTGGTAGCCGAGGTTTTCGAAGGGGACCGACAGAAGGTGGCGTTCCATGATGTGGCGCAGGCCGGCGAGGTCGGCGCGCTGGGGGCGCCGGGCGTCGATGCGGCGCAGGTAGTCGTCCATGATGCTGTCCGGCATCAGCGTCTCCTTTAGAGGTGGGGGGTGCGGGGTGAGGGGTGGATGTGCTGCCAGCGCAGCAGTGACAGGCCCATCGCCATGCCGCCGCCGAAGCCGGCCAGCAGGACGAGGTCGCCGTCGGTGAGCGCTCCCGAGCGGGCGGCCGCGTCGAGGGTGAGGGGGATGGAGGCGGCTCCGGTGTTGCCGAAGTCCTCGTAGGTGGTGTGGGTGTGCCGGTCGGGGATGTGGAGGGTGGCCGACAGGTCGGCGAGCATGCGCCCGTTGGCCTGGTGGGGCACGAAGTGGTCCAGGGCGCTCGCGGTGAAGCCCGCCTCGTGGATGAAGGCGGTGATGGCGGGGGCGACCGTGGCGGTGACGAAGTCGCGTACGCCGCGCCCGTTCATGGTGAAGTAGTGCAGGCCCTCCTGGAGGGTGTGGGGGCTGGCGGGCAGGCGGCTGCCGCCGGCCGGCACCTCGATGAGGTCGCGTTCGGCGCCGAAGCCGGCCAGCCGTCCGGCCAGCAGGCCGCGTCCGGGCCGGGCCGGGCCCAGCACCACCGCGCCGGCGCCGTCGCCGAAGAGGATGGCGGTGCGCCGGTCGGCGGGGTTGAGGATGCGGGAGTAGATGTCGGCGCCGATGACCAGCGCGTAGGCGGAGTCGGAGCCGGCCAGGATGTGCTGGGCGGTGTTCAGTGCGAACACGAAGCCGCTGCAGACGGCGTTGACGTCGAAGGCGGCGGTGCCGTGTCCGGCGCCGAGGCCGTCGGCGACGACGCTGGCGGTGGGCGGCTGCGGTGAGTCGGGGGTGGAGGTGGCGACGATGACCAGGGACAGGTCCGCGCCGGTGATGCCGGCGGCCTCCATCGCGGCCCGGCCGGCGGCGGTGGCCAGGTCGGAGGTGGCCTCGTCGGGTTTGGCCCGGCGCCGGCTGCCTATGCCGGTCTTGGCCCTGATCCATGCGTCGCTGACCCCGGCGGCCGCGCCCACCTCGTCGTTGCCCACGACGTGGGAGGGCAGGCACGATCCTGTTCCCAGGATCGCGGTGCCGGGGCTTCTGCGGCCGGACCGGGCGGTACCCGTGGTGATCATTGTGTGACCCTTCTGTCGGAGTTCGGGCCTCCCCGCGCAGCCAGATGGTCCCCAGGTGGCGCGGTGGCGGGCAAAGCCCGGGAATCGAACCCGTCAGGTCGCCGGGCAGTACGTCAACTGGCGGCCCGCTCCCGCTGGTTCGGGCTGGCCGAAAGGGGCCTTCCGGTAGTGCTGGAAGGCCCCCTTTTTTTTGCCGGGGGTGGGTCGGGAGGAGGACGGGGGGTGGGGTCAGGCGGCGGGTGCCAGTGGGGAGGCGGCCAGCAGGCCGTGGACCAGGTCGCCGGTGATGCCCACGCCGTTTTGGGTGAGCACGGACTCGGGGTGGAACTGCATCGACGCGAAGTGCGTGCCGCGCAGCGCGTGCACGTCGAGGCTGTCGCAGTCGCGGGCGATCTCGACGATGCCGGCGCCGGTCTCGGTCTTGTCCTCGGTGGCGGCGGCGGTGAAGGTGTTGTAGAAGCCGACGCGTTCGCGCCGTCCGAACAGGTCGATGTCGCGCTGGACGCCCTGGTTGGGCACCGGCCGGCGCACCACGTCCAGGCCCAGGCGGCGGGCGAGGACCTGGTGGCTGAGGCAGATCGCCATGAACGGGCGGCGTTCTCGCAGCAGCCGGGCGATCTCACCGTCCAGGTGGGCGATCTTGGGGTGGGACAGGTCGCGCGGGTCGCCGGGGCCGGGGCCCATCACCACCAGGTCGTAGCGGGAGGAGTCGTAGGGCTCGTCGAAGCGTGTGAGCGTCACCTCCAGGCCCAGGCAGTGCAGTTGGTGCCCGATCATCGAGGTGAAGGTGTCCTCGGCGTCCACCACCAGCACCCGGCGGCCCGGCGGCGGCATCGTGTGTGCGGCCGGCGGGGTGTGGCCGGCCAGCCAGAACCCGGCGATGGTCTCGTTGCGGCGCTCCAGCGCCCGGCGCACCTCGGGGTGGGCGGCGAAGCGGGCCGATCCCCCGCCGTCCAGTGCGGCGAGCAGGCCGGCGGCCTTGGCGCGGGTTTCGGCCACCTCCGACAGCGGGTCGGAGTGGCGTACCAGGGTCGCTCCGACACCGATGCGGACCGCTCCGGCGGCGTCGATGTCGGCGGTGCGGATGCAGATCGCGGAGTCCAGGACCGGGCCGCCGGCCGCGTCGCGGCCCATCAGGGCCAGGACGCCGCTGTAGTAGCCGCGGCCCTGCGGTTCGTAGCGGGCGATGACCTTGGCGGCGCTCTCCAGCGGGGAGCCGGTGACGGTCGGGGCGAACAGCGTCTCGCGCAGGATGTGGCGCGGGTCGCTGTCGGTGCGGCCCTCGATGAAGTACTCGGTGTGCGCCAGGCGGGCCATCTCCTTGAGGAAGGGGCCCGTCACCCGGCCGCCGTCGGGGCAGATCCGGGCCATCATCTTCAGTTCCTCGTCGACGACCATGTACAGCTCGTCGGCCTCCTTGCGGTCGGCGAGGAAGTCCATGACCTCGGGCAGGGTGGGGCCGGAGGGGGGGTAGCGGTAGGTGCCGGAGATCGGGTTCATCACGGCGCTGCCGCCGTGCACGCTGATGTGCCGCTCGGGTGTGGCGCCGACCAGGGTGCGCTCCCCGGTGTGCACGATGAACGTCCAGTAGGCGCCCTTCTCGCGTTCCAGGAGCCGTTTGAAGAAGGTCAGGGCGCTGCGCGGGGTGTAGTCGCTGATGTCGACGGTGAAGGTCCGCTTGATGACGAAGTTCGCGCCTTCGCCGGTGCCGATCTCCTCGGTGATGATCTGGCGGACGGTGGCGGCGTAGGCGTCGTCGTCGACGTCGAAGCGGGCGCCGGTGGTGCGGATCGCCTCCTCGGGCAGTTTCTGCAGGACGGCGGCGAGCGGGGCGCTCTCCTGCCCGGTGACGCTCAGCGCCACCAGGGGGGTGGCGTCGTCGTGGCCGGTGAAGCCGCGTTCGGTGATCTGCCGGTAGGGCACCAGGGCGAGCACCTCGTGGCGGGGGTGTCCGGTGGCGGGGGCGGGCGGGGGCAGCGGGATGCCGGCCAGGGTGTCGGGGTGGGAGATGTCGCCCAGGAGGATGTCCAGGACGCCGGGGCCGGTGGCCTCGGGGCGGTGCAGCAGCGCGAAGGGCGGCGGGCTGGGGGTGAGGATCTCGTCGAGCAGACTGCCCTGGTGGGGGCGGCCGGCGCGGATGCCGGTCATGCGAAGACCTCCTTGGCGGTGGTGAGGACCGCGCAGCGCGCGGCCGCGTACTCCAGGGCCATGCGGTGGTGGCTCTCGTCGAAGTCGGCGACGGCGTCGGCGACCAGGAACGTCTCCAGGTCGTTGCTGAAGGCCTCCACGGCGGTGACCAGGACGCCGACGTGGGCGTAGATCCCGCACACGATGAGCTGGTCGCGCTGGTGGAAACGCATCCGGGTCAAAAGGTCGGTGTGGTGGAAGGCGCTGTAGCGCCACTTGGTGACCAGCCAGTCCCCTTCGCGGGGGGCGAGGGCGTCGACGACGGCGCGGTCGGCGGGCGTGGGGCGCATGCCGGGGCCCCAGAAGTCCTTGAGCAGGCCCCGCTGGTGGGTGCTCATGCCGCCGGGCTGGGCGGTGTAGGCGACGGGGACACCGAGTTCGGCGCAGCGCTCGCGGACCTGGGCGGCGTTGTCGATCAGGGGGTCGCGCAGCGGCTGGGGGAAGGGTTTGAGGAAGTAGTTCTGCATGTCGTGCACGAGCAGCACCGCGCGGTCGGGGTCGGGCGTCCAGGGCGCGGTGTTCGCCGGCAGGTCCGGCGTCGTCGGCAGGGGGTAGGACTCGATGGGCGGAAGACCGGCCATGCGGACTCGGTGTCCTCTCTCGTCGTGGGGTCGGGGGCGGGCGGCTCAGGCGCCCAGGGCCGCGCCGCCGTCGACGGTCAGGGTGTGCAGGGTGATGTGGGAGGCCTGGTCGGACAGCAGGAAGGCGACGGCCTCGGCGACGTCGGCGGGGCGGGCGAGTTTGCCCAGCGGGATACCGACGCGGAAGGTCTCGGTGCAGCCGGTGAGGGTGGCGCGGGGGCCGGCGTCGTCGCGCCACATGGAGCTGAGCATGGGGGTGTCGGTGGAGCCGGGGGCGACGATGTTGCAGCGGATGCCGTGCCGGGCGACCTCCAGGCCCAGGCTCTTGGTGAACATCTCCGCGGCCGCCTTGGAGGCGGCGTAGGCGGCCATGCCGGTGCGGGGGGTGGCGGCGGCGTTGGAGGCGACGGTGACGACGGCTCCGCGGCCGCGGGTGACCATGCGGCTCACCACGGCCCGTGACAGGTGGAAGACGCCGGTGGTGTTGACGGCGAAGGTGCTGTTCCAGTCGTCGTCGCTGAAGGTGCTCACCTCGCCCAGGCGCAGCACGCCGGCGGCGTTGACGAGGTGGTCGATGGGGCCCAGGCGCTGTTCGATCTCGGCGACGACGGCCTCCACGGCGGCGCTGTCGGTGACGTCGGCGGCGAACGGGGCGACGGGCAGTGCGTCGGCGCCCAGTTTGCCGATCACCTCGGCGAGCTGTTCCGCGTCGCGGTCGACGGCGGCCACCGCGACGCCCCGTTCGGCCAGGACGCGGGCCACGGCCGCGCCGATACCGCCGGCGGCGCCGGTGACCAGGGCCAGCCTGGTTTCGCTTGCGCTGTGCATGTCGATGCTTCTCCTTCACATGCCGTGCGGGCCAAAACGATGTGGGTGCGGGGGTGGTTCAGCTGTGCCAGGCCGACACCACGGAGATGGCCTGGCCGGCGTTGAGGCGGGGGTCGCAGAAGCTTTCGTAGGCGTCGCCCACCAGGTCGGCCGAGCGGGCGTCGGGCACGCACTCCAGGACGGCGTCGGGGGTGGCCTCCAGGTGCAGGCCGCCGGCGATGCCGCCGCTGTCGACGACCGCCCGGTGGAAGGCGGCGACCTCGCGTTCGGCCGCCTCCACATAGCGGGTCTTGAAGCCGCCGGGGGTGGTGACGGTGTTGGCGTGCAGCGGGTCGGTGAGCCAGATCACCGGGTGGCCGGCCGCGCGGACCGCCTCCACCAGCGGCGGCAGCGCGTCGGCGACGGTGTCGGCGCCCATGCGGGCGATGAGGGTCAGCCGTCCCGGCTCGCGGCGCGGGTCCAGGCGCCGGCACAGCTCCAGCAGTTCCTGCGGCGTCATGCGCGGGCCGACCTTGCAGGCCACCGGGTTGCTCACACCGGCCAGCAGGGCCACGTGCGCGCCGTCGGGCCGGCGGGTGCGGTCCCCGATCCACGGCCAGTGCGTGGAGGACAGCAGCGTGCCGTCGTCCTCCTCCCGCAGCTGCGGCACCTCGTAGTCCAGCAGCAGCGCCTCGTGGCTGGTCCACACGGCCGGGTCGATGCGGTCGGGGCCGCAGGAGCGGTGCCAGCCCAGGTGGCGCATGATGTCGTCGGCCGCCATGTAGCCGGTGAGCAGGCGCAGCGGGTCGGGGCGGCGGCCCTCGGGGGTGGGGTCGGGGTCGTTGACCATGTGGCCGCGGTAGACGGGCAGTTCGACGCCGCCGAGGTGTTCGGTGGACTGCGAGCGCGGCTTGGTGAACTGCCCGGCGATGCGGCCCACCCGGATCACCGGTTTGGCGGTGATCAGCCGCAGCGCGCCGGCCAGCAGGTCCAGCAGGGCCGCCTTGCGGGCGACATGGCCGGCGGTGCTCTCGTCCGGGTTCTCCGCGCAGTCGCCCGCCTGCACCACCAGGGCCTCACCGGCCGCGACACGGGCCAGCGAACGGCGCAGGGCGCGGACGTCGGCGGCGGACACCAGCGGGGGCCGGCCGGCCAGGTCGAAGCGGACACGCCGCACCTGCTCCGGGTCGTCCCAGTCCGGTTGCTGGGGGGCGCTTTTCAGTTCGATGTCGACCAGGGAATCGTCCACGAAAGGGTCTCCAGACAGACGGCGGGCAGCACGGCGCACAGGCCGGGCCGCGGGTGCGGGTGGATGTCAGTGAGGGGGCGTGTACGTGGGGGGTGCGTGGGGGTGTGGGGTGTGAGGGGCCGGGCCGACCAGGCGGCCGGCGGCGGGGGGCGGGGGGCGGGGGCGCGGGGTTCAGAGGCGGGGCGCCCAGCCCACCGCGTCCCAGAAGGCGAGCTGGGCGAGTTTGGGGGTGTGCTCCACCTGCGCCACCCGCGGGCCGCCCAGCACGAGCGTGCTGGGGGCGTTGGGTGTGAACGGCGGCCAGTACGGCGTGTTCGCGGTGTGCGGGAGGGAGGTACGGGCGAACGCGGCGACGGCGTCGATGAGGATGTCCGACAGCAGCCGCTCCACGGGGCCGTCGCCGAAGATCTCGGCGTACTGCGGCAGCCGGTGGGTGCCGAACAAGAACGGCGAGGTCGCCTCGTGCGGGGTACCGGTGTGCGGCGCCCGCGCGGGGTGGGCGAACTCCATCGCGTACAGGGGGGTGGTGCCCAGGCGGGCGTGGCGCTCGGCGAAGCGGACGATCTGGTGCCGGAAGTAGGCGTCCCCCCAGATCTCGCTCCACAGCGACAGCGGATCGCCGGGCAGGCCGGCGTCGCGGGCGGCGGCCCGGTAGGCGCCGGTGCAGGCGTGTGCGAGGTCCGCACCGGCCTCGGGTGCGGCCAGCCGCAGCACCTCGGTGACCGCCGCCCGCAGTTCTTCCTCGTCCCGCGGGGCGGGGGCGGGCTGCGGGGAGGCCGGGCCGGTGTAGAAGGAGCCCTCGGTGCTGGTGTGGATCGACAGCACGGGCACGTCGGGGGTCGCCAGCCGGTGGTCGGGGGCGGGCATGGTGCGCCCGTCGACGACCGGGCCGCGATACCAGCGTCCGCTGGCCACCACCCGCTCCCCCGCGGGCGGCGCGAACAGGTCCTGCCAGGCCCCGGCCAGCGCGGCGGCCGGGACCTCGCGCAGTCCGGCGACGCTGGTGCCCAGCCGGCCGGCCACCGTCTCGTAGGCGGTGCGGGAGTCCTGCGGGGTCAGGGCCGTCGCGGGTGCGAGGGCGTGGCTGGGGCTGATGGACACGATGCGCCGCAGCAGGCCGCGCACCCCGGGCAGCAGGGCCAGCTGCCAGGCGCTGGCGCCGCCGGCGGAGGTGCCGCACACGGTGATGTTGCCGGGGTCCCCGCCGAAGGCGGCGGCGTTGGCGTGCACCCAGCGCAGCAGCGCCTCCTGGTCCTGCAGGCCCCAGTTGGCGCAGTGCCCGCTCAGCGGGTCGGTGAGGTCCTCGTGCAGGCCGAAGCCCAAAGCGCCCAGCCGGTAGTTGAAGGTGATTACGACGAGGTCGCCGCGCAGGGCGGGCCGGGCCCCGTCGTAGACGGGCATGCTGCCGGCGCCGGCCTGCCAGCCGCCGCCGTGGATGTAGACCAGGACAGGCCGGTGGCCCTGGGTGTCGGGCGTCCACACGTTGGCGTACAGCGAGTCCTCGCTGCTGGGCGGGACCGGCCGGTTGGGGATGACGCTCTGGAAGGAGACGTCGCTGAAGTGGGTGGCCTGGCGCACGCCGCGCCAGGGCTCGGGGGGCCGCGGGGAGGCGAAACGCAGGGCGCCCACCGGGGGGCGGGCGTAGGGCACGCCGCGGAAGACGGCGACGCCGTGGGTGCGGCGCCCGGCCACCAGCCCGCCCGAGGTGCGCACCACGACCCGGGATCCGGTCGCGGCAGGGGGGCGGGGCGGGTCCGTGACGACGGCGGACGCACCCCGCTGCTTGCCTGCGGCCTGCGGCTGGCTGGCCATGGTGAACTCCTCGGCACTCGGACGGGCTGGTCCGCCGATCGTGTGCCGCCGGTTGAAGGGTCACCAAAGGACGCCCGGGCAATCCGTCAGCTGCCGCAGTGAGTCCGTCAGCTCGCGGCCCGGGCCGGCCACGGAGCTGACACAACGAGAGGAAAGATGACGGGCACTTTCCCGCCACAGCCCTACACTGCGCCGCCGCCGACGCCGGCGCTCACGCGGTGGAGCGGGCGGCTTCCGCGGGTGCTCACGGAGGGGGCGGGGTGCTTTTACGGGTGCTCGCGGAGGGGAGCGGGGTGCTTTCGCGGGTGCTCACCCGGCGGGCGGGACCGCTTCCCTGGGTGCTCACGCCGTGGGGTGGGGTGCTTTTACGGGTGCCGCGCCGAGGGGGCGGGGTGCTTTCGCGGGTGCTGCGCCGAGGGGGCGGGGTGCTTTTACGGGTGTTCACGCCGTGGGGCGGGTGGTCTTCGTGGGTGGTCACGCGGTGGCCTGGGTGTCTTCCGCGGGGGTGTCGGCGGTGCCGGACAGGACCGCGACGGCGTGGGCGGCGGAGGCGAGGGTGGCGTGGCGGTGCCAGCCGCTGTAGGAGCGGCCGGAGAAGTCGCGGATGCCGACCTGTTCGGCGGTCTGGGCGAAGTCCTGCTCCACGCGCCGGGTCAGCCGGCTCAGCCGCAGCAGCTGGGCGGGGTGCAGGTCGGTGAGGTCGGTCAGCCACAGCTCGCCCGGCCAGCGGCCGCCGTTGTCGCCGACGCCGAGCAGCAGCAGGTCGCGGCTCCAGGAGGGGCGGCGCGAGGCGCGCTGGGGCAGCCGCACCCGGACGGTCGCGGCGAGACCGGCGTGCACGGCGCCGCCGCCGGGGCCCGGCCGGCGCTGGATGACCGGCTGGCGCAGCGGGCGGGCCATCAGCATCAGCTGGTGTGCCGTCATCTCCGTCTCGGTGGCGCTGCGGGGCAGGCCCGGGTCGATCGCGGAGAGCCGCAGGTTGGCGCTGACCCGCAGCAGCATCTGCGCGCCCGCGGCCTGCAGCGGGCGCACGGTGGCGGCCACGTCGGCCTCGCGGGCGTCCATGACGGCCGGGCGCACCGGCAGCTTCCAGTCCCGGGTGAGGCTGAGGTAGGCCTCCACGCAGCACTGGTCCATCGTCTCGGGTGAGGCGCTCTCGGGGATCGACGCCTGCCGGCGCCTGGTGGCGTCGTCCAGCCAGGTGTCGGACAGGTGCAGACGCCAGTTGACCGGCGTGCTGTGCTCCTCGGACACCGCCCACACGCCCACCGCCTGCTGGGCGTTGGTCATCTGGCCGCGGCTGGGGTCGAAGCGGCGGTCCACGCCGACCGAGCTGTCGCCGGCCTTGGGTATGACCATCGGCCGCAGCACGTAGGCGCGGGCCGGGGAGATCTCCTCCAGGTGGCGGGCCAGGGCGCGGCGGACCGGCCCCCAGTCCCAGGTGGAGCCGCTGATGAAGTGGTGCAGGCTCTGCTCGGCCGCTTCCCCGCCGAACAGCGAGGAGATGTTGCGTATCGATTTGCGGCCCTCGACACCGAGCAGGCCCTGTACGTACTCCATGCCCCGGCGCCGCTGGTCGCTGCGCGGCAGTGACTCGAAGAGCACCGAGCTGAGTTCCTCCAGCATGCTCTGCCGGGACGTCCCCCGCGCGGGAGGGAACAGCTCGCCTTCCGCGGTGTGCCTGTGCAGCGTCGTCTGCATCTCATCCCACCTCGCCCTTCGGTCCCGTCTGCCTGCTCCGGCAGCCTCGGACGAGGCGTCCAAGGGCAGACCAAGGCATGGGAAACGCGCAGGTGGGAGCGGTGCCGGGGGGTGGGGCCCGGTCATGCGGGGGGGCGGGTGGGGCATGGCCCCGGGGAGACGTTCACACCGGGGGCGGGGACGGTGTGCGGGCCGGTCAGGCGCGGAGTCCTGCGCCGGTGTGCGCGAAGGACGTCCCCCGGGGGTGTTCACCGCGCTGCGATGAGGGCCGGACCGTGCGCTACGCCGTTCCCGCCGCTGCGGCGTTGGTCCTCGCGGTCGTGCTGTCGCTGATGACGACGTGGGCCCTGTGGTCTCGGACCGGGAAACTCAAGGGCACGCGGTGATCACCCGTCGCCGGCCAGGAGAGACGTGGTGACCTCCCTGGCACAGGGCAGGACGCGGGTTCGCTTACTGCCTGACTTGATCCACGGCCGCGTGACGGCGCAGACCGCGAGGGGTGCGGCGAGCAATGGTCAGCAGCCACAGGCCCACGCCCGCCGGCGAGTAGACGCAGGAGGGCCACTGCTCCGGCAGGGCCGACGGTGCGAGAAGCAGCAACGATCAGCACGACCCGGGTGAGCAGCGGATGCCGCCATGCGTACTGCCGCCATCCCTCGCGGCCCCCCATTTTTTTGCACCTGCTCGTGTCCTGGGGACGAGGGTAGGGGCTGTTGCCTGAACGCGGCCGGCCCACTGGACCGGCCCCGGCCGCCCGGCGGCGTGATCGCCGAGCCGGCGACCCGGCCCGGGTCGCCGGTGGGTTCCGGGCCGGGCCGGGCGGGCGGGCGGATCAGCGCAGTCCGGCGAAGAGGTCGTTCTCGGGTACGGCCGTGCCGGTGGCGTCCTGGACCCGTAGGAAGGTCTCGATGCCCATCAGCTCGCCGAAGCGCTCCTTGCCCATCCTGAGGAAGAAGATGTTCTCGCCCTGACTGGCGTGCGCGGCCAGCGCGTCGAACTTCTGGCTGCTGAACGCGGTGGTGTCCACCCAGGTGGTGATCTCATCGTCGGGGAGGCCGATCTCGGCCAGTGCGGCGCGCTCGGCGGGATCCGGTTCCGGCATGTCCTCCTGGAACTCGCGCATGATCTCGCCGAACCGCTGCATCATCGAGCGGGGCATCGTGGTCCAGTACACCTTCGGTGTCAGCGCGGTCATCTCCAGCGCCGCCATCGTGATGCGGTGGGCCTGGATGTGGTCGGGGTGGCCGTAGAAGCCGTTCTCGTCGTAGGTGACGACCACATCGGGGCGGTAGTGCCGCATGAGTTCCGCGAGGCGGGCCGCGCCTTCCCGCACCGGGGTCTGCCAGAAGGATCCGGGGGCGTCGTTGCTCGGCCAGCCCATCATTCCGGAGTCGGCGTAGTCCAGCATCTCCAGATCGCTGACCTTCAACACGTCACAGCTCGCCTGGAGTTCTTGACGGCGCATCAAGGCGACCGCCGCCGGATCGTGTCCGGGATCGCCCGGCTTGACGCCCCCCGGCCCGTCACCGCAGGCGCCGTCGGTACAGGTCACGAGAACCGTGCGGATGCCTTCCGCCGCATACCGCGCGAGGACCCCTCCGGTTCCGGTGGCCTCGTCGTCGGGGTGGGCGTGTACTGCCATGAGCGTCAAGGGCCGGTCGGTCATCAAGCAGTCCTCCTGCGGATAAGACGTCTCGGTCCCGGGGTGCGGTGGGCGTACCGCGGTCCTGGGGCCGGGATCCTGGTGGCCGGCGACGCTGGTCGTGTTTCCCGCCCGTGCGGCGCCGGTTTCCCAGTGCAACCGTGCCGGCCGGAGCGGCTGTTCCCGGCGCGGCCGCCGGGTCTGCGGGACGTCGGCGTTTCAACGCGGTGGGAACAACGCGGTGGGAGCCCGTCAGGCAGCGGGTCAGGCGGCGGCCGGTGTGTCCGGGGCGGCTGTGGGCCGCTCCGGGATGCCGTGGGGCGGGGCGGGTGGGCGGGGGCGGCAGTGGTGGCAGGCGGCCGCGCACGGCGGGTCGAGGTCTATCTCCACGCCCGCCGGAACCATCAGCCAGCGGGCGGGTATCGCCTCGTGCTCTTCGCGCGGCATGGGGCCTCCTCAGCTCGGACCGGGCCGCACCGGCAGGTACGGCCGCTGCGGCCAGCGTCAGTCCGGCCGGTCCAGCCGGGTTGAAGCCTCGACCAACGGCCTGCGCCCGGGCCTCTTTCACCGGACGGGCCCGCCCCCTTTTTTTCCGGCTTTCCGGTGGCGGGCCGGCATGCCGCAGCGGGTGTGGGCGCCCGGGGCTGCGGCGGCCTGCCCGGGTGTCTCCAGGGCCGGGCGGTGCGCCTTCTGCGGCCGGTGGCGGCCTGTGTCCAGGAACCAGGAAGCGGTGCGGGTGCCGGGGCCGGGTGGCCGGTGGTGCCGTGCCCGTTTCAGCCGGTGGCGGTGAGTACTCCGGAGATGGTGCGGACGTTCAGGTCGCGGTCGGTGGTGGGCAGGACGTGCAGTTGGGCGTCGTGGGGGGAGGGCAGTGACATCCGGATCAGGTCCGGTACCCGGAAGGCGAGGGTGGTGGGGTCGGGCTGGTCGACGCGGGCCACCACGTGGTGGTCCAGGAGCTGGCCGACCAGGGACTGCACGCTCCAGGTGTCGCCGCCCAGCAGGCGGCGGGCGCGCGGGATGTCGAAGGAGACCGCGCCGGCGGCCGCGAGCAGGGCCAGGGCCCGGCGCAGGGATCCGGGCAGCCGGGCGATGGCGCCGGCGGTGCGGGCCAGGACGTCGCAGGCCTCGTCGTGCAGTTCCGCGGCGAGGTTTCCCTCGTCCATCAGGCCGAGGGCCAGGTCGGGGATGGTCCACATGGGCCGGGCGGCGAATTTTTCGCCCACGGCGCGCAGGGAGAGCGGGAAGTTGCCCATCAGTGCGGTCACCTCCCGCAGGGCGTCCGGGTCGGCGGTGGTGCGTTCGGGGCCGGCGACTTGGGCGAAGAAGGCGGCCGCGTCGGGGGCGGAGAAGGGGCCCAGGGGAAGGGGGCGGGCGCCGGGCAGGCCGGGCAGCCGCAGGCGGGAGGTGACCAGGGCGAGGCTGGAGGCGTCGGCGGGCAGCAGCGGCAGGACCTGGTCGGTGCCCGCGGCGTCGTCCAGGAGCATCAGCAGGGAGCGGCCGGCGGTGAACGCGCGGAGCATGCCGGCGAGTTCGTCGGTGTTCTCGGGCAGTGCGGCGGTGTCCAGGCCGCACTCGCGCAGCAGGGAGCGCAGGACGGCGCCGGCGGGGCGGGGGCGGTCCTGGCCGTCGTGGAGGCGGGCGTGCAGCACCCCGTCGGGGTAGCGGGCGGCCAGCCGGTGTGCCGCGCGGACGGCGAGGGCGGTCTTGCCCGCTCCGGCCGGTCCCAGCACGACGACGATCCGCGGCCCCTCCGCGTGAGTGTCGTGGCCGGCCGGGGTGGTGTCCTCGCCGGTGAGTGCGCTCAGGCGGGCCAGTTCCGGTTCGCGGCCGGTGAAGTCGGGTGTGTCCAGGGGGAGTTGGCCGCGTACGGGCTGCGGTGCGGGCCGTGCGGGTGCCGTGGCCGTCACCGCGGTCCGGGGCTGGGGGGCGGGTTGGGGCAGGGCCTCGTTCAGGACGTCCTGCTGCAGTTTCTGCAGCCGTTCGCAGGGTTCGATGCCCAGTTCGTCGACGAGGCGGCGGCGCAGGTGGCTGAAGGCTTCCAGGGCGGTGGCGCGCTGCCCGCAGCGGTGGGCGGCGAGCATCAGCTGGGCGGTGAACTCCTCGTGCAGGGGGTGGTCGGCGGTGAGTTGCTGCAGCTCCCCCACCAGGGTGCGGTGGTGGCCCAGGTGCAGGTCGGCGGTGATGCGCAGTTCCAGGGCGCTGAGTTTGGAGTCGGCGATCTGCGCGATCTGCGCGGCGAGCAGTGGTCCCGTCTCCAGGCCGGCGAACGGCTCGCCCCGCCACAGCGCCAGCGCCTCGCGCAGCAGGTCGGCCGCGGTGCGGGCATCGCCCTGGTCCAGGGCGGTGCGGGCGCGTGCCACGCCGTGTTCGAACTCCCACCAGTCCAGCTCGCCGGGCTTGAGGTGGATGCGGTAGCCGTTGGGGCCGCTCTGCACGCGCTCGTCCGCCTCGGGGGGGCAGCGCAGTGCTTTGCGCAGCTGGTAGACGTAGGTCTGCACCGTTTTGCGGGCCAGGCGCGGTGGGGTGGTTTCCCACAGTTCCTCGATGAGGGCGGGGGTGGAGACCAGGCGGTTGGCGTTGAGCAGCAGCACCGACAGGGCGCGCCGGGCCATGGGGGCGGTGGGGGTGTGGTCCTGGCCCTGCGCGCGGATCTCCAGGGGGCCGAGCACCCCGATCCGCAGCGCACCGTCGGGTGCGGTGGCCGGTGCGGTGTCGTTCATGGTGTGGTTCTCCTTTTCCTGGCCCGGGCCGGTGGGTGTCTGTCTCGTGGGGCGGGCGGGGGTGGCGGGGTGGGGGTGGCGGCTCTCGTACCACTGCCGCATGTGGGAGCGGCGGAGTTTGCCGATGCCGGTTTTGGGGATGTCGGCCGGGCTGATCGGCACGGTGTGGGTGGGGTGCAGGTGGAGGCGGTCGCGGAGGTGGGCGCGGATCGCGGCCGCGGCCGCCTCGGGCGGGGTGGGCGGGCGCGGGTGGTAGAAGACGGCGAGTTCCTCGCCGCTCTCGCCGGTGACCGCGGTGGCCACGGTGTGGGCGGGGGTGACGCAGTCGAGTTCTTCCACCGCGGCCTCGATCTCGTGGCTGTGGCAGCGCACGCCGTCGTGTTCGAGGAGGTCCTCGGCGCGGCCGGTGACGGTGAGCAGGCCGTCGTGGACGAAGGCCAGGTCGCCGGTGCGGAACCAGCCGTCGGCGGTGAAGGCGCGGCGGGTGTGTTCGGCGTCGTCGAGGTAGCCGGAGGTGACGGCCGGCCCGCTGACCTGGAGGTGTCCCAGGGTGCCGGCGGGCACCAGGGCGCCGTGGTCGTCGACGCAGCGCACCGCGGTGCCCGGCTGGGGGCGGCCGGCGGGAACGTAGCGCAGGGCGCGGGTGTCGAGGTCGGACAGCCGGCAGTCCACGACGCCGGAGGCCGTCTCGGACATGCCCCAGCCGGGGAACATCGCCTCGCCCGGCAGGTGGAAGGGGGCCAGCAGCCGCAGAAAGCGCTGGGCGACGCCGGCGTGGACCGCTTCGCCGCCGTTCATGACGTAGCGCAGGCAGCTCAGGTCCCAGTTCCGGCCGGGCAGGCGGCCGGCCTGGTCGTTGACCAGGGCGAAGGCGAAGCCGGGGGCCCAGGTGGTGCAGGCGCGATGCCGGTCGACGGCCGCCAGCCAGCGCAGCGGGTCGGCCAGCACCCACTCGGGGCGGGCGTGGACCTGGTAGGCGCCCAGGAACACGTCCCGCACGTGGAACAGCAGCAGTCCGCCGGCGTGGTCCAGGGGCATCCAGTTGACGGTGCGGGTCGCCCGGCTGAGCTGGTTGGCGTGGGCGGTGGCCGCGCTGCGGCTGAGGATGTTGCGGTGGGTGAGCATCACGGCCTTGGGCACGCCGGTGGAGCCGGAGGTCAGCAGCAGGGCGGCGAGGTCGTCGGGGCGGGCCGGGTGGCGGTGGTGGTCGGGCCGGGCCCGCAGCTGGTCGGGGTGGCCGAGCCAGGCGCCGGCCCAGTGCGGGTGCGTGCGGGTGGCGGGCAGAAGGTGCTGTTCCCGGCCGGTGACCACGCGGGGGTGGCCGTAGCGGTGCCACACCGCCTCCAGCAGGCCGGGCGCCGCGGCCCGGGCGGCGGGGGTGGCGCCGGCGCCGACGAGCAGCGGGACGAAGCCGCCCAGCACGCACGCCCAGAACACGCTCAGCAGTTCGCGTGTGTCCCCGGTGTGCACGATCACCCGGTGCCCGGGGCGTGTTCCGGCGCGGCGCAGGCCGGCCAGCACGCCGGCCGCCTCCTGCCGCAGCCGGGGGTAGCTCCAGCGCTGTTCGCCGCCGTCCGCGCCGATGAAGCACAGGCCGCCGGCGCCGGGATCGAGCGCGGCGCGCACCAGCGCCTCGCCGAGGGTGGCGCACTCCAGGGCCGGGGCGGGCCCGCCGTCCAGCAGGGACGGGCCAAGGCTCGAAGGGCCGGTCATGAGCTGCCACGCTCCTTGCGGAAGTCGCGGGGGGTGAGGCCGTAGCGGTCGCGGAAGAGGCGGCTGAAGTGCGACGCCCCGTACAGGCCGGCCCGCTCCCCGATCAGCGCGACGGGCAGGTGGTCCAGGCAGGGGTCGGCGAGTTCGCTGCGGCAGCGGGCCAGCCGCTCGTCGCGGATCCAGCGGGCCGGGCTGATGCCGTACTCCTGGAAGATCTTCTGCAGGTAGCGCAGCGAGATGTTGTGCCGGCGGGCGATGGTCACCGGGCTCAGTTCGGGCTCGGCGAGCTGCTCGCGGACGTGGGCCTGGATGCGGAGCATCAGCATCTGCCGGGCGATCTGCGCGTCCTCGGCGACCTCCCGCATGCGTTCGCTGAACAGTGCCGCGGTCAGTCCCGCGACACTCCCGCCGAGCAGGTCCACGGCCGTCTGGACCTCCCGGCCGTGCCGGCCCAGCCCCTCCAGCAACGACGTCAGCAGCGCGGCCAGCCCCTCGGTGCCCGACCACGGCCGGGCCGTCAGACGCTCCGCCTCGCAGCCGGTGAGACCCACCAGGCGGTGCGAGACCGTGACGTCGACCAGACGGAAGTTCTCCGGCATCACCACCTTGTAGGGGCGGGTGCTGTCGAAACACACCAGCTGCGGCGCGCGGACACTCGCGTGCCGGCCGTCCTGCGCCACCCACACCGCGCCGCTCAGCGGCCGCAGCACCCGCAGGCAGCCGGCCGCCAGCGGGTCGATGCGCCGGCCGGGCCGGATCAGTTCCCGCGAACCGTCCCCCCTGACCAGCGAGACCCGCACCCCGCCGAACTGGTGCGTCACCGTCGTCCCGTCGAAGGGCTCGTCATGCTCCCGGACGATCTGCACTCCCCCGCATCCGGGCCGCGACCCGCCCGCCGCCACCGCGGACACGGCGGACACGGCGGCGGGTGCCGGCAGGGCGGAGCCGGCCGCACGGCCGGCGGCGTGCGCCGGCATCGGCGCCGGGATGGGCATCGTCCTGGGCGTCGGCGTCAGCGTCAGCTCGTCGAGGCGTTGCACCGCATCAACCTCCATCCGTGCTTCGGGCCGGAGCCGGCCGTGGTACGTGATGCTCCGTCCCCCCACACCATCAAAACATACCCGCATGCTGGTATCGCAGTCATATCGGAGGGTTCGATGGCACGCAACCCCCACAGGCGTTCGAACGCGCCCGCCGGGGCCGCTGCGGCCGGCGGTCACGGTGGGACGCGGACGCGGCGGTCACGGCGGACGCGGCGGTCACGGTGGGTCGCGGACGCGGGGCGGGGCGGCGAGGGCGGGGAGCGGCCGGCCGGCGGGGCGGGGAACGGCCGGCCGCAGACGCCGGGCGGGACCGGCGGGGAAGGCGGGCGGAGAAGGCGGGCGGCGGCGGGGAAAGGGCCACGGTGGGGAGCCGCGGGGGCGCCTCGGTCCGCGTAACCGCGTGGCGGTGCCGCGGTGTCCTGCCTGCTGACCGGGCCTGTGGATGGCGTGGTGCAGCGCGTGCGGACGTCGTGGACCAAGTGGATCAAGAAGTCCCGCGGCGGCCCGGGAGCGGCCCGCAGAACGCCGCCCCATCGGCTTTCCTACTGCCGCAAGGGCTTGGGCGCGCTCTGCACGAGGTCACGGCGCGGGAGCGGGAGTCCGGTTCCTTCGAACCCCGCACACGGGTGCGGGAGCCGGCTGATGCCGGGGTGGTGTTCCGGGAGAGCGACGGGCTGCTGCGAGCGGACCCGCCGGAGCTGACCCTGTTCGGCATGCCACGACACGATCGCCGCCCGCCCGCTGTCCGTCCGGCTGTCGGCCGGTGGCTTCAGTGGCAGGTCAACTTCCGGCTGGTCGGCAGTCGCGGTGGAGCCTGGTCCTACCGGCCGCGGACGTTCACCATCGTCTGCGCTCCCGCACCGGTCGCGGTGTTCCTGGGCACGCCGACCCATCGGCGGTCCCGCGGTCCCGCACCGGTCGCGGTGGTTCCTGAGCACGCCGACCCATCGCGTGGACGAGCGAGGCCATCTGCGCTGAACGCCTTTGGCCCGTGGTGCGGTGTGTGTGCGGCGCCGTGATGCGGTGTGTGTGCGGCGCCGTGATGCGGTGTGTGTGCGGCGGGGTCTGCCGGAGCGGTTTCGATGCCGGAGTCCGTCAGCGGGCATCGGCCCGCTCTGCCGGGGCTCTGGCCTGGGCGAGGCGGGCGACAGCAGGCGGCCGCCACCGGCGCCGGTGGCGGCCGGCGGGAGCCGGCGGCACACTGCCCGGAGCGCGAGCGGCCGCGTGGGCCGGCGCCGTTTGCGGTGCGGCGAGATCCGCGGCCGGCGGCGCGCAGCCGGTACGAGGCCTGCCGCGGGGCGGGGGCTGGGCGCGCCGTCTCGACGTGCGGCCGACGCCGTCGGCGGCCGCACCTGCCCGGCCGCCGGCCGCGATCCCGGCGACCCGGCAGGGGGTGGTGGCGGGCGGGCCGGTACGGGCGGCCGTGGGGGCTCCTGCCGTGGGGCGTGGCCGACCGTGCCCGGCGCCGGGCACGGTGCCGTCGGCGGCCGCACCCGTCAGGCCGGCCGCGATCCCGGCCGCCCGGCGGGGGGTGTGGCAAGCCGGGCGGCGGGCGGGCGGGCGTGGGGGTTCATGGCGTGGCGTGGGGTTCGTGGGCGGCGGTGTGCAGGGCGGATGCCACCCGGTGTTCGGTGCGCTGCTGGTGGGCGGCCGAGCGGGCGAGGACGGTGGCCTCCACGGTGGCGGTCAGTTCCCGGTAGCAGATGCCGTAGGAGGGCAGCGCGCCCAGGACCTGCCAGGCCTGCGCGTCCTGGCAGGAGGGCGGGCGCGGGATGTCCTGCAGCAGCCGGTGCGGGCGGGCGCCCTGCCGGGCCAGCGCGCGCCAGCGTGCCCCCTGGTGGATCTCCTGGTGTATCCGCTGTGCCAGGTGGGCGGTGGCGGCGGCCGGGCCGAGCGGTGCGGTAGGGGGCGCGCCGGTGGCCCCGCTGTGGCGGGCGGCGGCTGCTTCGTCCAGGCCCGCGACGCTCAGGGAGACGGCCGCGGCCAGGGCGGCCGGGTCAAGGCCGGCGCCGGCGGCGTGCTCCAGGCCGCTCAGGACGGCGTCGGCCACCTCGGTGTACCTCTCGAGGGAGACGACGGACACGACGTGCACGCCGATGCCCTGGCCCAGGCAGGCGGTGATCGCCTGAAGGCCCGGCCCGGTGGCCGGGAGGCGGACCATCAGGTTGGGCCGGCCGACGGCGTCGTGCAGGGCGGACGCGGCCGCGGTGGCGGCGCCGGGGGCGTGGGCCAGGGCGACCGGGACGGCGGCGCAGACGTGGCCGTCGGCGCGCCGGCCTGCCTCGTGCGGGGGGCGCAGCCGGTCGGCGGCGCGGCGCGCGGCGTGCGTGACGAGTTCGGCGAGCGCCGCGGCGACCGGGCGGCCGCGCCGGGCCAGAGCCCGCACGTGGGCGTCGTAGGCGGGGTAGGGCACGGCCGTGCCCTCCGCCACCCCGGCGCCGGGGTGGTGCTCGTGCAGCAGTTGCCCCAGCGGTCCCTCGGGCGCCTCGCCGCTCCCGGCTGCCGGGGCGCCGGGGGCGGTGAGCAGGACGGCGCTCATCGCCTGCTCCCGCGCCGGGTGCGGGCCAGGCGGGTGCGGGCGGCCGCGGCGACCCGCTCGGGGGTCAGGCCCGGCTGCTCGTACAACCGCCGGTAGGAGGCGCCGGCGCCGAACCGTTCGACGCCCGCGGCCTCCCGCGCCGCGCCCAGCAGCTCGTACCAGCCCAGGGCCGTACCCGCCTGCACCGACACCCGGGCGGTGACACGGGCGGGCAGCACGCTCTCGCGGTACGCCTCGTCCTGCTCGGCGAACCGCTCCGGGCAGGGCATCGACACCACCCGCGTCGCGGTGCCCTCGGCCTGCAGGATCCGTCGCGCCGCGAGAGCCACCGCGACCTCACCGCCGGTGGCCACGAGGATCACCTCGGGCAGCACACCACCCTCACCCTCACCCTCACCTTCGGCTTCGGCTTCGGCTTCGGCTTCGGCTAGGACGTGCCCGCCGCGCGCGACACCGCCGGCCGGCACCGCGTCCGAGCCGGGCGAAGGGGCCGCGACGGACGGCTCACGGCGACCAGAGCCGAACCCGAGACCGAGACCGAGGCCGAGTTCGAGTCCGAGTCCGAGTTCGAGTCCGGCGCATGCGGCGCCGCCGGCCGGTGCCGGGGAGGCCGGGAGGAGCGGCAGGTGGCGGCCGGGCTCGGCGCATGCGGCGCCGTCGCCCGGTGCCGGGTCCGGACCGGGTGAGGAAGCCGGTCCGGGCAACTCCCTGAGGTGAAGGCCGAGTTCGGTGCACGCGATGCCCTGGTCCGGTACCGGGCCCGCGCCGGGCGCGGGGGCCGGGAGGGGCGGCGGGCGGCGGCCGGGTTCGGCGTGCGCGACGCCGTCGGCCGGCGCTGTGTCTGGACCGGGTGAGGTGGCCGGCATGGGTGACTCCTGACGGCGGAGGGCGGGTGGGCGTGGGCGTGCGGCCCGGTGGGTGGTGGGCTGGAGGTCGCCGGGGTTGCGGGTGCGGGAGCCCGGGCCGGTACCGGTGCGGGCGGTGTGGGCGGTGCCCGGGGCCTGGAGGGGGCCGCCGGGGCCGGGGGGAATCTCCCCGGGTGCGGGCGGGAGGGTGGCAGTGCGGGGGTGCGGGGCGAGCGGGCGGGGGCGGCCGGCGGTGTTCAGCGTCCGGTGCAGTGCCTCGACGCCCCCGGCGACGGTCCCGCCGTGCGTCCCCTCCCCCTGCCGCACCTGGCGGCAGGCCGGCCGGCCCCCGGCGGGGGCGTTGCCCGGCACGGCGTACGGGGTGTCCCGGAGGCGGGTGCGGTCGTCGTCCCGGCGCACAGCCAGGTCGGCCGGCTGCTGGTGGCCGGCCGGCGAACTCGCCGCATGGTTCCTTGCCTCCTGTGGGTCCCCGCGCCGGGCGGGGTCCCCGATCGTGGGGTCGAAGAACGAGCTGCCCGGCCCTGCGCCGGACTCGTACCGGCGGCGCTCACCCCGGGCGGCCGCCGCCGGGCCGGCGACGCCCCACAGGCCGTGCCCGAGTACTCCCGCGCTCTCCCCGGCGCCCGGCCCATGCCCGCACCCGGGCTGCAGGGGCGGGCGGCCGTCCTTACGCTGCGGCCACCCCAGGGCCGCCCGGCCCGGCAGATGGCCGCCGCAGGGCCGGCCGGGCGGATGGCCGCCGGCCTGCGGCTGGACACCGGCGCCCGGCGGAGCGCCCCGGCGCGGACCGGCCTGCGGGTGGTGCGGGCGGGGCAGCGGGCGGGCGGCGGCCCGGGCGTGGAGCCGGCCGGGGGCGGTCCCGGTGTGGGGGGCGGTCCCGGTGTGGGGGGTGGTGGGGGCCGGTGGGGTGTCGTGGTGGCCGGGGGGTGCGGCTGCGGGCATGGGTGCCTCCTGGGGGCGGGGCCGGCGTTCAGCGGCTGCGGCCGGCCGGGGGCAGGGGCGCGCCCCGGGCGCGGAGCAGCAGGACGGCGGCGTGGGCCGCCGAGGCGAGCGTGATGTGGCGGTGCCAGCCGGCGAAGGAGCGGCCCTCGAAGTCGTACAGGCCGACATGGCGGCCGGTGGCGTCCTGGGCGAGGTGTGCGGGTGTGGCGGTCAGTCCCAGCAGGGCGGGGGTGGACAGGGTGGTGAGGTCGGTGAGCCAGAAGTCGGTGTGGGGCGGGTGGTGGGGGTGGCGGTGGGCGAGCAGGAGGTGGCGCCGGCGCGGGCCGGGCGGGGTGTCGGCGGCCTGGCACGGCACCCGGGCGACCTCGCGGTGGCCGCTCGCGGAGCGGGGGGCGCTGACCCGGCTGATGCGGCCCGGCGGCACGCCGGCGGCCAGTTGCCGGGCGGTGAGGGTGCGGCCGGTGGGGCGGCCGTCGGGGGTGAGGGGGGTCAGTGGTTGGGAGGCGCTGATGCGCAGCAGGTGGGGGAAGCCGGCCGCGCCCAGCTGGGCGGCGATGCGGCCCGCCGGGGCGTGCCGGGCGTCCAGGAGGACCGGGACGGGGGGTGTGGGGAGGGTGGGGGCGGTGTCCAGGACCAGGTCGAGGCCGGCTTCGGCCTCGTTGTGGGCGAGGGTGTCGGCGGGGATGCCGGCCTGTTCACGCAGGTGGGGGTCTTCCAGCCAGCGGGGGGTGAGGTGGAGGTGCCAGTCGAGCGGGTAGCCGCCCCAGGCGGTGGCGGCCCACAGGCCCACGGCCCGCTGCGCGGTGACGAAGCGTCCGGTGCGCGGGTCGGTGAAGTGGTCGCAGCCCACGCCGCCGCGCTGGGGGCGGGGCATGGTCGCGGTGTGCACGACCCAGGCCCGGGGCGGGGCGAGCAGGCCCAGGTGGCGGGCGAGGGCGGCGCGGACCGGCCGCCAGTGCCATGTCGAGTCGCTGACGAAGTGGTGCAGCCGCTGCGCGTTGGCCGGTATCCCGGTGTGCGAGGCGATGTTGCGGATGCTTTTACGGCCGGTCGTCTCCAGCAGGCCCCGGACGTACAGCTCGCCGCTGCGCCGCTGGTCCCGGCGGGCGAGGGAGGCCAGGACCTGCTGGCACAGCCCGGCCACCACGTCCGCCGCCATCTCGGCGGTGGGGTCGGCGGCCGTCCCGGTGGCCGGGCGGGTGGTGGGGTCGGCGGCCGTCCCGGTGGCCGGGCGGGTGGTGGGGTCGGTGCGGGGGCGGGTGGTGGGGGTGGCCGGCCGGGCCGCGGTGAGGGCGCTCATGTGGCGAGCCGGGCGTAGGCGGCGTGCAGCAGTCCGGGGGCGGGGTCGGACAGCAGGGCGGGGCGGCCCGGCGCGTCCAGCACGACGCACCGCAGCCGGCTGCGGTGCGTGTCGTCCGGGGCGAAGGCGGCCCGCAGCCGCTCCCAGGCGTGCCGCGGGTAGCCGGTGGGCAGGTGCAGCGCCTCCAGGACGGTGCGGTGGCGCCGTACGTGTTCGGCGTCCAGCCGCCCGGCCTCGTGGGCGAGTTCGGCGGCGTAGACCATGCCGATGGACAGGGCGTGGCCGTGCCGGATGCGGTAGCCCTCGGCGTGTTCGACGGCGTGGGCCAGGAGATGGCCGTAGTCGAGGAACTCCCGCCCGTCCTGTCCCGCCTGCGTGTTCTGGGCGGCCTGCGTGTTCTGGGCGGCCTGTCCGGTGGCTGGGGCGGCGGCGAGGTGGGCCTTGGCGCGGATGGCGCGTTCGATCAGCTCGCGGGTGTGCTCCCCCGCCGGGTCGCTCACCGCCCGGGGGTCGGCCTCGATCAGGTCCAGGAGGGCGGGATCGGCCAGCAGGCCGGCCTTGACGACCTCGGCGAGGCCGCTGACGTGGTCGGCGCGCGGCAGGGTGGCCAGCAGGTCCAGGTCGCACACGACGCCGGCGGGCCGGTGGGTGAGGGCGGCCAGGTTCTTGCCCTGGGGGATGTTGAGGGCGCCTGCGCCGCCGACCGCCGCGTCGGTCATGGCGGCGGTGGTGGAGGGGGCCAGGACCAGGGAGATGCCGCCCTGCCAGGTGGCGGCGAGGAAGCCGGCCAGATCGGCGGTGGCGCCCCCGCCCAGGGCGACGACGGCGTCGAAGCGGGTGAAGCCGGCCTCGGCGAGCTGGGACCACAGGTAGACCAGGACGCCGGCGTCCTTGGCCGCCTCGCCGGCCGGCACCACCAGCGGCAGCACGTAGCGGCCGTGGCGTTCGAGGTCGCCGGCGATGCGGTGGGCGGCGGTGGCCAGCTTCGGGGGGTGGACGATTGCGGTGCGCTGCACCTGCTCGCCCAGCAGCGCACCGACCTGCTCGTGCAGTCCGGTGCCGACCACGACGGGATACGGCGCCGGGCCCGCCTCCCTCCCGACGGCGGGCAGCGGGGCGGGGAGCGGGGTGGGCGGGGCCGCGGTGGTGGTGGCGGGCGCGGCGGACGGGTGCGTCTGGAAGGTCACGTTCTGCCTCATTTGACGGCCAGGTGGGTGAGATAGGTGCGGTGGTTGCGGGCGGTCTCGGTGACGCTGTCGCCGCCGAACTTCTCCAGCGCCGCGTCGGCGACCACCAGCGCGGTCACGGCCTGCGCGACCACGGCGGCGGCCGGGACCGCGCACACGTCGGAACGCTGGTGGTGGGCGGCGGCGGCCTCGCCGGTGGTGGTGTCGACGGTGGCCAGCGCGCGTGGCACGGTGGCGATCGGTTTCATCGCCGCCCGTACCCGCAGCAGGCCGCCGGTGGAGATGCCGCCCTCGACGCCGCCGGAACGGACCGTGGCGCGGCGCAGGCCGCCGGGGCCGGGGACGATCTCGTCGTGTGCCTGCGAGCCGGGGACGGCGGCGAGTGCGAAGCCGTCGCCGAACTCGACGCCCTTGATGGCCTGGATGCCCATCAGGGCGCCGGCCAGGCGGGCGTCCAGCCGGCGGTCCCAGTGCACGTGGGAGCCCAGGCCCGGCGGAAGACCGTGCACCAGGACCTCGACGACGCCGCCGAGGGTGTCCGCGTCGCCGTGTGCCCGGTCGATCTCGGCGGTCATCGCGGCCGAGGCGCCGGCGTCGAAGCAGCGCACCGGGTCGGCGTCCAGCCGTGCGGTGTCGCCCGGGCCGGGCAGCGCCTGGGACACCGACACCGCCCGGCCCAGGGCGACGACGTGGCTGACCAGTTCGATGCCGTACGCCTGCTGCAAGAACGCCTCCGCCACGCAGCCCAGTGCCACCCGGGCGGCGGTCTCGCGGGCGCTGGCCCGCTCCAGGACGGGCCGGGCGTCGTCGAAGCCGTACTTCTGCATGCCGGCCAGGTCGGCGTGGCCGGGGCGCGGGCGGGTGAGGGGAGCGTTGCGGGCCTGGCCGGCCAGCACGGCGGCGGGCACCGGGTCGGGCGCCATCACCGTCTGCCACTTGGGCCATTCACTGTTGGCGACCCGCACGGCGAGAGGACTGCCGAGGCTGCGGCCGTGACGCAGGCCGCCGACGAAGGCCACCTCGTCCCGCTCGAACCTCATCCGGGCACCGCGCCCGTGCCCCAGCCGGCGCCGGGCGAGCGCGCCGGTGACCTCTTCGGTGGAGGTCCGCACACCGGCGGGCAGCCCCTCCAGCACGGCGACCAGGGCCGGCCCGTGCGATTCACCGGCGGTAAGCCATCGCAAAGCAGACAAAACGGTTCCTTTGTTGGGGGCGGGCTAAGAACGGAAGCAGGGGGTGAGGGTGCGTGTGGGGGGGGTGGTGCGCGGGTGGGGGTGCGCCGGGGGGCGGGGTGGTTATTCCTGGAGCAGGTCGGGTTGGTCGGCGACGATCTCGTTGAACAGCAGCTGGAAGGAGAAGTGGCCCAGCTGCTGGTCGCCGAAGCCTTCGCGGGCGGCCAGGGCCTGCTGGTGGGTGAGGGTGTGGGGGGTGCCGGCGGCCTGGGCGAGCAGTTGCACCTGGGCGCAGCTGTCGTAGGTGAGGAACCAGTGGACGGCTTCGTCGAGGGAGTTGCCCACGGTGATCAGTCCGTGGTGGCGCAGCAGGATGGCCCGGTGGTCGCCGAGGTGGCGGGCGATGTCGCGGCCCTGGGTGAGGGAGACGGAGGGGCCCTGGTAGTCGCCGTAGAGGGTCTGGCGGCCGTAGAAGGCGGCTGATTCCTGGTCGATGGGTTCCAGCAGGCGGCCCAGGGCGCCCAGGGCCCGGGAGTGGGGGGTGTGGGCGTGGGCGGCGGCGGTGGCGGCGGGGTGCAGCTGGTGGATCTGGGAGTGGATGACGAACGCGCTGGGGTTGACCCGGTGGTGGCCGCTGACGACGTGTCCGGTGGCGTCGACGCAGATCAGGTCGGCGACGCGGACCTGGTGGAAGGAGACGCCGAAGGGGTTGACCCAAAACCGGTCGGGGTGTTCGGGGTCGCGGACGGAGATGTGGCCGGATATGCCTTCGCCGAAGCCGTGCCGGCCGAACAGGCGCAGGGCGGCGGCCAGCCGCTGTCTGCGGTGGCGGCGGGTCTCCTCGTGGGTGGCGAAGCGGGGTTCGCCGGGGATCGGCAGGCCGGTGGGGGTGTCGGCCAGGTAGGCGGGGCGGGACGCGGCGGCGAGCGGGCTCATGCGCGGGTGGATCCTTCCCGGAAAAGGCGGCAGGACGGGCTGGGGGGTGGCCGGCAGGAGAAGCCGGAGGGCGGCAGGAGGGGCCGGGGGTGGCCGGCAGGAGAAGCCGGGGGGCGGCAGGAGGGGCTGGGGTGGGCGGCAGGAGGGGCTGGGGGTGGTTTCAGGCGGCGGCCGTTACCGCCTGGCGGGCGGCGCCGACGGTGGTGCGGTGGTCGTGGATCGCGGTGACGATGTCGTGGCTGCGGTCGACCAGGGAGGGGATGCCGAAGGTGAAGAAGAGGGCTCCGGCGGCGATGTCACCGAGCCCGTACAGCCGCGGGTCGGGGCGGCCGTTGCTGGTCAGGCGGCTGGTGGCGCGGGCCAGCTGCAGTCCGCCGTGCGGGTGGCGGGTCACGGCGCGTGCCCGCAGGAGGGAGTCGACCACGGCCCGGGCGCCGGCGGGGATGCGGCCCTCGCTGGCGTTGACGGCGCTGATCACCCGGTCGGCGTGGAAGTCGCTGCCGTCGGCGGCCAGCACGTCGAAGCCGCCGCCGGCGGCGGGGGTGATGTCGAGCAGGCCGCAGTACATCTCCAGCCGGCCCGTGCGCACCTCCTCCAGCAGGACGGCGGCGCTGGCGGGCGGCATCGGGCAGCACAGGCTCATCAGGGTGCGGTAGTGGGCGCGCAGCAGCTGCACCTTGTCCTGCTCCCGCAGCAGCGGCCACACGTCGGGGCCGGTTTCGGGGACGGCGCGCTGCAGGATGCGCAGGCCCAGCTGCGGCGAGTCGACCTCGCCGATCTGGCGGCGCAGCCGCTCGGCGGGATCCTCCAGATCGACGCGGATGATCTCCTCGACGACCGTGTCGAGGTCGGCTCCCGTCTCCCGGAACTCCGCGCGCAGCACCGCGGCGATGTCCTCGATCGCCAGTTCGCGCCGCCCGCCGGCCACCGCCCGGATACGGGCGGGGGTCATGTGGCGCAGCTCCACGGCCGCGGGCTGCTGCCGCACCCCTGGCAGCACCCCGCGCCGTGACAGCAGACTCACCCGGCCCCGGTGGCCGCCGGCCGTCAGCGCCAGCACCACGTCGACGGCCGTCAGGCCGCTGCCGATGACCGCCACATGCTCGTCCGCGCCGATGCCGTCCACGGTGGCGGCCAGCGGATAGGGGTCGGCGACGAACCCCGCGCTGCCGCCCAGGCCGTAGACGTCGCGGGGGCTGTCGCCGCCGACGCTGAGCACGACGTAGTCGAACGCGCGGGGGCAGAAGCCGTCCGGGCCGGCGCTCAGCACGACCTGGTGGGGCAGGCGGGCAGCGGAGGTGACCGCCTGCCCGACGATGTCCACCCGCCAGCCCTGGCGGCGCAGCACCCCCAGCGCCGCATACGCCGACTCCTCCAGGTAGTCGCCGTAGACGGGACGCGGCACGAACCGGGCACCGCCCGCCCCCTCCGCGCCCGCGCTCGCGCCGGTGCCGGTGGCCTTTTCCCGGGCGGCCAGCCAGCGCGTGAAATGACCCGCGTCCCCCGCCCGTACGGACATGTCCTCGGCGGTGGAGTTCACCCGCAGCGTCTCGGTGTCCAGCTGGTAGGCCCGCCCGCGCCACAGACGGGGCGAGGGC
Organism: Streptomyces sp. NPDC043878; assembly: GCF_056435735.1. Lineage (NCBI taxonomy): Bacteria > Bacillati > Actinomycetota > Actinomycetes > Kitasatosporales > Streptomycetaceae > Streptomyces > Streptomyces sp. NPDC043878. Next base: position 10,091 of record NZ_JBWKDW010000024.1, on the reverse strand, counting down.
TCGAACACGGTGAGGCTGCCCGCAGGGCCCCCGTTCCTGGCCAGCGCGTCGATCAGGCAGACAGCAGCCGCGCCGCCACCCACCACACCGATCGAGATTCCACAGGACATGTGTCAGTCACCTTCGGTAAACGAAACAGCCGGCAGGCACACACCAACCGCCACCGGCACCGACGGAACGACCCGGGCCGGAAACGGAACACCAACAGCACACAGAGCACCGAGCCAGAACACGGAACACAGAGCACAGAGCACGCAGCACGGAGCACGGAGCACGCAGCACACGCGGTGGCGCACGCGGAGGGCCACCGCGGTGAAGGGACTCAACTCCGATGCCAGCGACTGTAGGAACCGGCCCCCGGCGCCACTTGCCGCACCGCGCACCGCCACTAGCAAAAACACGCGCCCACCAGGCTCCCCCTCTCCGCGCACCCCGCGCCCCGCGCTCGGTTTCGGCCTTGCCGAGCCCCGGGCCCGCCGTGCCGCGCCCCGGGGCCCGCCTTGCCGCGCCCCGGGGCTGCCTTGCCGCGTCCGGGGCTGCCTTGCCGCGTCCGGGGCTGCTTCCCCTCCCGTATGTCCGGCGCATGCAGGAACGGCCGGCCCCGGGGAGGGGGCCGGCCGGTGGGAGGCGACGACGTCGTGGCCGCAGAACAGCGCACTGCGGGCAGGGGGCGGGGTGTGCCGGGCTGGGGGCGTCCGGGTGGCCGGGGTGGCGGGGTGGTCAGAGCAGGGTGCGGCGGGCTGTCGCGGCGGGCCGGCGGGTGGTGGGACGGCGGGGCTGGCGGACGGTGGAGGCGACCTCACGGCGCGCCGTCTCGGCTATCTCGATGATGCGTTCGGCATGCGGCAGCAGCCGTAACCCGGCTTCGGTCAGGGCGAGTTGACGCTGACTGCGGTCGAAGAGGTCCGCCCCGACGGCCTCCTCGAGATTCCTGATCTGGGTCGTCACGGTCGACTGGGCGTAGTGCAGGTTCTTCGCGGCCCGCGTGAAACTCAGCTCGGCCGCCACCTCACGGAAGGCACGCAACTGCTGGAACTGCATGACACGGCCCCTTTCCCCGGCCTCGTCCAAAAAAGATACCAGCTTGCACGTTCTTTTTCGAGGTGGGTGCGCGAGCTCGCCCGGCCGGCTGCGGCGGCAGTACGGGCGGGCCCTTTCCTGCCGCCGCAGCCCCGTGGGAGCGGCGGGCGCACGGCTCGCACCGCGGCCCCCGCGCAGCGCGGGCTTCGGGCTCCGCGCGTTGCGCGGGCTCAAGACGCCGGTGGGGGCGGCGGGTTGAGGGCCATGCTGGGTGCCGACGGCTTCGGTGCGTGATCGCGGACGTGCACGGTCGCGGGGCGCGCGCCCCGGGGTGTGGGGGCAGACGCGGGCAGGAAGGAATACCGGCCATGATCTTCCCGGAGGTGGGGGGTCCTCGCTTCGTGACCGGCTCGCGCAGGCGAGGCGCGCGCTCGCATGTGAGGACCGGCGAGGGGCGGGCGTGGGGCGCGCCGGGCGGCGGGTGTCACGCGCGCGGGCCGGGGGGCGGGTGTCACGCGCGCGGGCCGGGCGGTGTCTTCATGCCGGACAGCCCCACAGGGACGTAACGCGAGGAGAGACACCATGACACTGCGCCTGGCGAAGGCCGAGCTCCCGGCCGAGCTGAAGGAGAGCATGATCAGGCAGTTGGGCGTCGTGCCCGAGAACGTCGAGGTGCTGTGGCACAGCCCCCGGGTGACGCAGGACAACCTGGAGTTCGGTGCCAGGGTGGGGCGGTGGGACGCGGTCGCCCCGGGCTGGAAGTCGCTGGCGCACATGGCCGTCGCCTCGCAGGTCGGCTGCAGCTGGTGTCTGGACGTCGGCTACTTCCAGGCGCAGAACGAGAACCTGGACGTGGCCAAGGCGAGCCAGGTGCCGCGCTGGCGGGGGGCGGAGGTGTTCACCGCGCTGGAGCGCGACGTCATGGGGTACGCCGAGGCGATGACGAACACGCCGCCGACCGTCACCGACGAGCAGTACGCCGCCCTTCTGGAGCGGCTGGGGGCGCCGGCGATGGTGGAGCTCACCGCGTTCATCGCCTACGTCAACCTGGCGGCCAGGGCGAACGTGGCGAACGGGGTCACCTCGCAGGGCTTCTCCGACGCCTGCGAGATCCCCCTGGCCACCCGCCCGGTGACGCCCCGCGCGGGGGCCGGCGCATGAGCGAGGAGGCGTTCGTCGCCCACCGCGGCCTGCTGTTCACCGTCGCCTACGAGATGCTCGGCTCGGCGGCCGACGCCGAGGACGTGCTGCAGGAGACCTGGCTGCGGTGGACGGGCGCCGACCGGTCCCAGGTCCACAACCCGCGCGCCTACCTCGTCCGGGCCGTCACCCGCCAGGCACTCAACCGCATCCGCACCCTCGCACGCCGCCGCGAGGACTACGTGGGCGAGTGGCTGCCCGAACCCGTGCTGACCCACCCCGACGTGGCCGACGACGTCGAACTCGCGGAAAGCGTCTCCATCGCGATGCTGACCGTCCTGGAGACGCTCGGACCGGTGGAACGCGCGGTGTTCGTGCTCCGCGAGGTCTTCGACATGCCCTACGACGAGGTCGCCGAGGCCGTGGGCAAGACCCCCGCCGCGGTCCGGCAGGTCGCCCGGCGGGCCCGGGACCACGTCGCGGCCCGGCAGCCGCGCGTGCGGGTGAGCCCGTCGGAGCACCGGGTGGTGATGGACCGCTTCCTCGCCGCGCTGCACACCGGGCGCATCCAGGACCTCCTGGAGACCATGGCACCGGACGTGGTCCTCATCGCCGACGGCGGCGGGATCACGGCCGCCGCCGCGGCCCCCGTCCACGGCGCCGAACGCGTGGCGACGATGCTCGCCCGCGCCGACCGGACCGCCTTCCAGCCCACGGCGGTATGGCTCAACGGTGCTCCCGCGATCCGGATCGACTCCGGCCACGGACGCGCCGCGGTCAGCCTCGTGATCGACAACGGGCGCATCACCCGCATCTACGCGACATCCAACCCGCAGAAACTGACACGGCTCGACACACCAGCCGATCTCAGCAGGTAGACCGGCAGACCGCCGCGAGGACGGGGGTGCGGGGGGAGGGTGGCAGACCGCCGCGAGGACGGGGGTGCGGGGGGAGGGTTCAGTCGGACATGGCGGCCGGTGACATGAGGTCTCTGGCGAGCTGGGGCAGCAGCCGGTCCAGCAGCTCGCCCTCGCGCACCGCGCCCTCGCTGTCGCGCGGTATCTCCTCCACGGCCACCGCGTGCGCGTACAGGGCGGGCAGGTTGCGCTGGCAGGCGGCGAGCACGGCGCGGCGGCCGGCGCTCTCCTGCGCCGGCGCCGGCGCCACGAACGCGACGACCAGGCTCTCGCCCAGCTCGGGCAGGCCGGTGTGGACCAGGGCGCACTCGCGCACGCAGGACAGTTCGAGCAGTTCCCCCTCCAGGGCGAAGAAGCCGCCCTCGAAGACGCCGCGGGCGTCCGGGCCGAGGGCGTGGGGGGCGTTCTGGTGGGGGCCGGTGGTGGCGGGGTGGGGGGCGTTCATGCGGTGATCTCCTGGTGCATGCTCTGCTCCAGCTGGAGGTTGAGGGTGATGATGGGGACGACCGCCTCCAGCAGTTCCGCGGTGCGGATACGGCCGGTGGGGCTGTAGGGGATGTGGTCGACGGCGATGACGTGGGCCGGGATCGAGGGCACGCGGCGGGCGCAGGCGGTGCGCAGGGCGGCGGCGCCGGTGGCTTCGCGGCCGACGGCGACCGCGATGAACGGCACCACCAGCGCGTCGCCCAGTGCGGGCAGGCTGACCCGCACCACGGCGGTGTCGCGCAGGCAGGGCAGGTTCAGCAGGTCGGACTCGAGGCGGAACAGGGCGGCATCCACGGCCCGGTCGCGCACAGGCGAGCGCACGCCCGCGACGGACCCGGTGAGGGTGACACGGCCCTGGTCGTCCAGGACACCCAGATCGTCACTGACCCAAAAACGCTGCGGGCCCCTACCCGTGTCCAGGACGGTGAAAGCGCCCTGACCGCCGGGGACGGTGAAAGCGCCCTGACCGCCGGGGGCTCGAGCACCGGGACTGTCGGGGTTGCCGGGGTTGCCGGGGCTGCCGGGGTGATGGCTGCCGGGACTGTCGGGGTTGCCGGGGTTGCCGGGGCTGCCGGGGTGATGGCTGCCGGGGCTGTCGGGGTGGTGGCTGCCGGGGCTGTCGGGGTGGTGGCTGCCGGGGCTGTCGGGGTGGAGGTAGTCGTCCATCACGTGGGGGCCGGCGACGGCGAGGCGGCCCGGGCGGCCGGCCGGCAGCACGGCGCCGGCCTCGTCGAGGACCACGACCGTGGTGCCGAGCACGGGCCGCCCGGTGCGCATGCGGGTGACCTGGGCCTCCTCGGGGGTGAGGATCGCGCTGAGGCCGCCCTGCGGGCTCGTGTGGACCGGGTGCAGTACCGGGCCCAGCCGCTCCCAGGCGGTGTTGAGCATCCAGCGGCTCAGGTGGCGGCCCGGTGTGAGCACGCACCGCAGCCGCCCGGTGTGGGCGAGCGGGACGCAGGCGGGGTCCTCCACCAGCCGGCCCAGCGTGGCGGGGTCGATCACCGCGGTGGTGACGCCTTCGCCGGTGACCAGCGCGGCCAGCCGCCCGACGTCGGCGGTGGCGTCCAGCACGACGGTGGCGCCGACCGTGAGCAGGACGTGCGCCAGCTGCCGGGACAGCGGCTGCCACAGCGGGGCGGCGACCAGATGGGTGTCGTGGGCGTCGAAGCCGAACTCCTCGACCAGATCGATCAGCCCCTGCCCCTGGGCCGCGCCGTGCCGCACCGCGATCCGCGGCCGCGCACCACCGGGCACGACGGTCAACAACTCACCGCCCCCGGCCTCGGGCATCCCGCGCAGCGGTGCACTGGCCAGCAGAGCGGCGAACGACACCCCCGGACCACACCCCCGCCCCCCCGCCGGCCCCCGAAGCCCGGCCGGCTCACCGGGCCCGGCCGGCTCACCGGGCCCGGCCGGCTCACCGGGCCCAGCGGGGCCACGGGGTCCGGCCGGCTCACGGGGTCCGGCCGGCTCACGGGGTCCGGCGGGCTCCCGCCCGGCCCCGCCCCGCACACTCCACTCACCGCGCCCGGCTCCGCTCTCCTGCGCCGCGGTGTCCGGCCTCGCTCTGTCCACCGCGGCGGCGGGCGTTGCGGCGGCCCGGTCCGCGACTGCGGCGCTGCCCGCAGCGGCGGGGGCTGCGAGGCGGCCGGCGTCGGTGGTGGCGGGCAGCAGGACCTCAAGGGCTTCACGCCCGGCCGGCCAGGAGCGGCCTTGCAGCAGCGGCCGGCAGGAGGCGGTGGTGAAGAACGCGCACGGGTCGAGCAGGTCCAGGACGGCCTCCAGATCGCCGGGGCGCTGGGCGGGATCGAGTCCCGTGCAGGGCACACCGAGTGTCGCGCAGGCGGCCAGCACCACGGTGAGTTCCCAGCACGGGCCGGCCACGAAGACCGCCCGGGCCGGACGCGCCGCCGGCAGGCGCACGGCCAGGCCGCCCGCGACCCGCTCCACCGCGTCGGCCAACCGCGCCCAGGACAGGCGCGTCGCACCGTCCACGAGCGCGATCGCCTCAGGGCGGACCGCCGCATGCCGGCGAATGTCGTCAAGCTTGATCATGTGGCTTCTCCGTAGTCGGTGAGCCCAAGCTCCGATGAAAAAGACCCCCGCCCTCAGACGCACCGGCCCACAGGCGAAACACCTGACCCAAGCACCCGAGCACCCAAGCACCGGAGCACCGGAGCCAGGAAGGGACCGCGGGCGCGTGCGGGAATCGGGCGCGGAAACCGCTCGGGGCCGGCCCCGCGGGAGCCGAGACCCCAGAGAAACAAACCTGCATGCGGGTTTGCAACGGGCATCGAAAAGTACGATGCCGGCCCCCGCATGTCAGGTCCCGCCCCACCACCCCCACCCGGCCACCGACACTGCGAACACCCCGCCAACCGGCGCCGACCGGCCGATGAGGCCCGCCCACCCGGCCCGCCCGGCCCGGTGCGCCCGGCGGCGTGCGCCTGGCCCGGTGCGCCCGGCCCCGATCCGACCGCACCGGCCCGGCCCGGAGTGACGTGGCCGGGCGTGGCCCGACCTGGCTCTTTGATCCGTGCTGGGCCGACCGGGCCGGGTGCGTTGTCCTGATCCGACCGACCTGTGGAGGACACCGTGCCCGACGACCGGAGCCGCCCGGCGCACCTCACCGCTCTCACCTCACCGGCGACCCGCCCCGCCCCCTGCCCCACGCCCCTGCGGGAGGCCCGTGCCAGAGCCGACCGCACGAGCACCGGCGGGAACCAGCGCGGCACCGGGCAGTACGGCAGGGCCGGCAGCGGGGCCGCCCCCCGCAAGGACAGCCGGGGCGCGGCCGCGGAGCACGGCGAAGCCGCCGCCCGGGAGTACGGCGAAGCCGCCGCCCGGGAGTACGGCGAAGCCGCCGCCCGGGAGTACGGCGGGGGCGCCGGCGGAGCGGGCGGCGGGGGCGCGGGAGACGCCGGCGGGTCCGGCGGGGCCCGGATGCGGCCGGTCGCGGTGCTGGTCGGTCTGCCGGGGGCGGGCAAGTCGACGGTGGGGCGGCTGATGGCCGAGCGGCTGGGGGTCGCGTTCGGGGACACCGACGAGGACATCGAGCGCCGCAGCGGCATGAGCGTCGCGCAGATCTTCGCCTCGCACGGCGAGGGGGTCTTCCGTGAGCTGGAACGGTCGGCGGTGCGTGCCGCGCTCGCCGGGCACGACGGGGTGCTCGCGCTGGGCGGCGGCGCGGTCCTCGACCCGCTGACCCGCACACTGCTCACCGGCGGCCCGGTCATCCACCTCGACGCCGACGTACAGGAAGTACTGGCCCGCCCGGCAAGCATCACCGGACGCCCGCTGCTCACCCAGGACCCGGCCGGCCGGCTACGGGAACTGGCCGCACACCGCACACCCCTCTACCGCCAGGTCGCCCGCGCGACGGTGTCCACCCGGGCCACAACCGCGGCCCAGGTCACCCGCACGGCGCTGCACGCACCGGCCCTCACCCGAGCCCTGTGACCTGTGACCTGTGACCAGCCATCCCCCGCCCCCCAACACCCGGCACGGCCCACCCCGCCCGAACACCCGCCCGGACACCGCCCGGACAACCGCCCGCAGGACTTCGTCCGCGGGAGCCTGTCGCCTGAGCGGTGCACATGGCAAAACCGGCAGCTCACGAACTCAAGAAGATCGACCCGCCTGCCTTCGCCGGCCGTCACGGGTTCATCCGGGCCGGGTTCCCCGACCGCCGGCCGTGATAGCCGCCCACGGCCGCCACGCCCCGCCAAACGATCACTCACCGTGCCCAGCGCGCCGAACGGCTCGCGCATACGCGGCGCCGCAGCACGCAACCCACCAACCCCATACCGGACCTGGCAGGTGCGGTGAGATGAGGTGTCCGCCGGGTCCCCCGCCCCGGCATACGCAAAAACCCCCTGCGCGAACGTCCCACCAGCCGATGGACGCCCGCAGGCCCCGCGTAATCGACGAACGTCCGCGGGTCTCCCGCAATCCGTGAAGGTCCGCGGGTCTCCCGCAATCCGTGAAGGTCCGCAGGGTGTCCCGCAATCCGTGAAGGTCCGCGGGGTCTCCCGCAATCCGTCAAGGTCCGCGGGTTTCGGTGTGGTGGGTGCCGTGGGTCCGTCGCGGGTCGTCCTCCTGCGACGGACCCGGCTACTGGGCGCCCTGTCCCACGCTCTCGCGTTCCTGCAGGGCCCGTTCGACCCTGGCCATCAGGCGTTTGCCGCGGTCGGCGGAGATCTCCAGGCGTGCGAAGACCTCCGGGGTGGCGATGGCACGGGCCAGACTGCGGTAGAGCACCGCGATCCGCTCCTCCACGTCCCTGCGGTCGCTCATCACCTCCGACATCAGCTGCACCCCGCTGAACGCGCCGACGATCATCTGTGCGGCGGCGTTCACATCGGTGCCCGCCACCAGCTCGCCCCGCGCGTCGGCCTCGGTGAGGATACGGGCGTGCAGGTCGATCCACGCCTGATACGGCACCCGGCGGTCGATCTCGTGCGCCTGGTCGACGGCCAGGCGGATACTGCCCTGCAGCATCCGGTCGAACGTCAGCCGGTAGGCCACCAACTGCCCGATGTCCAAGACCTCCTGGAAGGTGACCGTCTGCTCTCCCGGCGGCACCTCCAGATAACCGATCTGGCCGCCCACCTGCTCATCCAGCACCGCCTGGGCCAGCTCCACCTTGGAGGCGAAGTGGAAGTAGAACGCTCCCTTCGTCACCTTGCACCGGCTGTAGACGTCGTAGATCGTGGCCCCCGCGTAACCGTGTTCGGCGAAGACCGTTCCCGCTGCCTCCAGGATCGCTTTCCTGGTCCTGACCGCACGCTCCTGTCGCGCCACGCGGCCTCCCATCTGTGCCCAGCCGCCCGGGGGGACGGCTTCCCAGTGCGCGTCTCGGAAACGCGCATCAACTCATTGAAAAACAAACCCGCATGCCTGTACCTTACCGACCGCGGGGGGGGAACGGCCATACCCCACGTCATGCACCTTCACCGACGAAGGAAGAAACCCATGACCACGAGTGCTATGGCTCTGCACAGCCGACACACCCACCAGGGGGCACACCACACCACGATCGGCGAGATCACAGCGCCGCGGCCGGCCCGTCCGGCGCTGCCGGTGGACAAGAGTCTCGTCCACCGCGCACACCTGCGCGACGTACTGCCCACACACCTCACACGCCACGACGACACACACTTCACCGTGTGCGCACGCTGGCCGCGCGAACACCGCCTGTTCGTGGCCTGCGACGGCCGCTACACCGCCTCCCTGGTCCTGGAGACCATCCGCCAGACCACCCTGCTCATCTCCCACGCGGCGCTCGGCGTGCCCGTCGGCCACCACTTCGTGATGTGGGACCTGTGCCACCGCCTGGACGCCGGCCTCCTCGAGCGCGGGCCCAGCCCGGCCGAGGTCGGCCTGGACGTCACCGTCACCGTGCTGCGCCGGCGCGGCACGGTACCCACCGGCATGTTCATGGAGATGACCCTCACCATCAACGGCCGTGCCGCCGGTTCGGGCTCCATCCGTTTCGACATCACCTCACCCGCCGCCTACAGCCGCATACGCGGCCACATACCGCCCGCCCCCGAGCCGGCCGCACTGCCCGAGCCCGTCGACCCGCGCACGGTCCACCACCACCACGCCGGCGACGTCACCCTCGCCCCCACCACCACACCCGGCCAGTGGCAACTGCGCGCCGACCCCGCCAACGACCTCCTCTTCGACCGCGCCAACGACCACCTGCCCGCCATGGTCCTGGTCGAAGCAGCCCAGCAGGCCACCCACCTCCTCACCCCCGGCCGGCGCTTCACCCCCTCCGCCTCCGAAATGCGCTTCGCCCGCTACGTCGAACACCACACCCCCTGCCTCATCACCGCCCGCCCCCACACCACCCCCCACGGCACCACCACCATCAGCGTCACCGGCCACCAAAACAACCAACCCGCCTTCACCATCCGCTTCACCCAACCCACCACCCCCTGACACCACAACCGAAAACCAGAAAACCCCCCACAACCGAAGGGGTGACGTCCCGTCTCGTGGTGTAGCCGATCAAACCGGCGGAATCCCCAGGTCGCGGCCCGAATCGCCTTCGCTGGACGCCCTGTTGAGACATATGGAGCCGGGACCAGCGGTGATCGCCCCACCGCCCGCAGCGGCACATACCGGACGGCTCCGAAGCGGAGACGACAGACCGTGATCGCCCACACCACGAAGGGGGACACGACCACCGAGGGCCGAGGGCCGCCTCTCCATCCAGCCTCCCCCCTGGCGGTTCAACCCGACCCTGCCACCACACAGGACCCCCCGAACACACCACACCACCACCGCCCCAACTCCCCCCGGGAGGGACCGCCGGCCGCCGCCGGCGGACCCAAAACGTGCACCAGCCAGACACCGACACAGCCCCAGGCAGGCACCGACCCAAAGCCGAGAGCACACCAGACGCCCGCCGGCAACCCACCCCAGCACAACCCGGGAAGGACATGAAGCCGACCCCCGGGGAAAACACCAGCCGGCACCGAGCACAGGCCCCGGGAGAAAACACCAGCCGAAAGCCGG
>NZ_JBWKDW010000023.1:88532-158955 GCF_056435735.1 Streptomyces sp. NPDC043878 | reverse complement strand
CTGCACCCGTTCAGCCACGTCACCATTCTGGCCGCCCGACGCAGCAACTGAGCGCTGCATCGCGGCAGGGCGAACGTTGCCTGATGCGGCACTAGACCTGACGGGTCGGGTCAAAGGGCGGTGCCCCCCTCGGAGCGAGGGGGCACCGCCCTTTCGGCGTGTTCGGGGCCCTCAGCCGGGGAGGCGACCCGCCTTCGCGGAGTCCAGGGAGTTCGCGACGCCTCGACGGTCAGGTGTACGGAACCGCCGTCCAGCTGCTCCTCGGGGGCGGGGAGGCCCACGCCAGACCAGCAGGGTCGTAGGGGGCGGGGAGGCCCGCACCAGACAGGCAGCCGCCGTACGCGCCCGGTCGTAGGGGCGGGGAGGCCCGCACCAGACAGGCAGCCGCCGTACGCGCCCGGTCGTAGGGGCGGGAAGGCCCGGGCCAGACCGGCAACCGCCGTACGCGCGCGGTCGTGCCGAAGCGCACCCGGCACTCCCCGACCCGCAGGCTGTACGTCGAACAGGTCGCCCCCGCCGAGAACCAGGAGGTGAAAGCCCCGAAATGGTCACCGGGGAGGCGGAGTTGTTCACGACCACCGCACGCACCGCCTGGGCGTCGTCGTCGTTGGCATCGCGCACCGGGCATGCTGCCTGGAAACCGACTCCCGCCTTCGCGGTGTGGACCACCGATGCGCGCAGCCCCAGGGGAGTTGAGGGAGATCGACATGGTTCCGGTGTGACCGGTCGGGGACAGGCACCGGACACGCGTGAGGGCCCCGCCGGTCGGCGGGGCCCTCATACGAGGTGTCGTGCTGGGGCAGGTCAGTCGACGGGCGAGATGAAGCCCGCGATGGCACCGGCGTTCAGGGGGTCGTTGGCCGTCTTCCAGTTGAAGTCGCGCTTGCGCACCCCGTCGCTCTCGTTGCCGCCGATCGTGGTGATCACGTCTCCGTTGACCGCGACGACCAGGTTGGTGTGGTTGGCGACCCCGCCGCCGCTGTAGCCGTAGACCACGGCGTCACCGAGCTTCGGGGTGGAGTGAAGGGTGCCGTTGCTCTGGCCGTACGTGTACAGGCTGCCGGCCGCCGCGGTGACCCCGGAGGTCTTGATGCCGCCGACGTTGGCCCACACATAGCGAACGAACTCGGCGCACCAGGCGTTCGGGTAGTGGAAGTCGAAGTCGTTGTAGCTCTTGCCGACCTGGGCGTTCGCGACCTTGGCGATCTTCTCCCCGGTGGTGGCGGTGGGTGCCGGCGGCACGTAGGCGCAGTTGCCCGCGGAGGCCGACAGCAGGCTCTGGCTCCAGCCGGAGGTGTCCACCGGGTCGCTGGAGTGGTAGGCGATGTCGGAGCCGTCGCCGTCGGTCGGGTCGACGTCGTGGTACCAGTACATGCCGCCGTTGGTACGGCCGTAGTAGAGGCCGCCGCCGGGCGAGGCGAGGGAGTCGACCGCGGACCAGCCGTCGCTCTTCAGCGTGGCGCGCGTCCAGTCACCGACTCCGTCGATCTTGTAGCTGTACAGCTGTCCGCCGGCGGTCGAGGCGATGATGCGGTCGTCGCCCGCGGCGGCCAGCGTCTTGAGGACGAACCCGGTGTCGATGACGACGTGCTGGCCTATGTGTGCCGAACCGGTGGGCTTGGCCTGCGACACGACGTACTGGTGGAGCTGGCCGTCGACTGTGCCGTAGAGGTGGCCGGCGCCGTCGTAGACCATCTTGTCGAAGGTCCAGCCACCGTCCCAGATCTTCGTGACGCCCGACAGTGCCAACGCCGTGTTGTTCGTCTGGACGTCGACGCGGTAGAGGTCGCCGGCCGTCGAAGTGACCAGGACCGTATTGAAGTTGAGGGTCGCCATCGCCTTCGGTGTGAAACCGAGGTCGGGTCCTATGAGCGTTTTGACGCGGTCGCCGGTGTTCGGTTCGATCTGCGAGTACGTCAGCCGGCCGGCCGACAGCGTGCCGTAGATCGACACGTCACCGGTGCAGGAGGCAGCGGCCTGCGCGGCCGAGCCGGTGACGGTGACCAGTCCGAGGGACACGGCACCGAGAGCGAGGGCGACGGACGCACGGCGGATGGTATTGCTCAGCTTCATGACATTGCTCCTGCGGCATGAGGAAGTCGAACGGGCACGGCACTTCCCCGGCCCGCATGACCGTCTTGGAGAGGCGGTAGCGCAGGTTTTGGAGGGCGTGGCACCCGGTGGCAGGACTACTTTCGCCGCAGGTCACAGGGGTGGGAAGACAGATCGACTGGACGTAACCGGCCCTGGCCGGTTACGTCCTGGCAGCATGTCGGAGCGCGAGGTGGGAAGGCGGCGGTGTGGGCGGGCTGGGTGGTCCGGCGACCCCGCGGCCACCAGGCTCGTCGAGCGGTTGCGGGCCGCGAGCGCCGGCTTCCGCCGGTTGTGAGCCGAGCACGAGGTGGCGGTGCGGCGCTCCGACCGCAAGACGTTCCTGAACCCGCGCGTGGGCCGCCTGACGATGGACTGCGAAACCCTGGTGACTCCGGACCAGAGTCACCAGCCGCTGGTGCTCACGCCGGCAGACGCCGAGACTCGCGAGCGGCTGGAACTGTTGCACTCCTCGGCGTCGAGGGATTCCCCACCGGCACCCGGCACCCGGCACGTCGACACGGTGAAGCGGCCGCCGCGCGGAGCGCCGGCCGGGCGGTCGAGAAACGGAACCCGTCGGGTCCGCGGTGGTTTCCGGCAGGGCCCGGTACCGCCCTCGCCCTGCCGACGGGCCGTTCGTTCAGCGCAGGGACGCGGCACCGGGCGATGAGCGGCGCGTACGGCGGGCGTGCTGGCCTGGAGCCGGCTCAGCCGTCGTGCCCTGCGGGGTCGGCGGCCATGACCGGGTCCGCGGGATGAGCCTGGAAGCGGTAGGGGTGTGAGCTCTTGGGGCCCTGCAGAGGAAGTGGACGAATCGTTCCGGCGCACGCGCCGGCGTCGGGGGCGGGATCCAGGACCAGCCGGGCGGTGATCTGCTTGCCCCAGGAGCGCGAGGCGACAGCCACGCTGTGGCTGACCGACTGCACCAGGCGCAGTCCGTGGCCGCCGAGGCGACGCGGGTCGTGCTCTTTCATCACCGGTTCGTCGGTGGAGGTGTCCCACACGGTGATCGACAGTTCACCGGCGGACAGCTCCAGGACCATTCCGCACGGGCCCGGAGCATGGCGGATCGCGTTCGTGACGAGCTCGCTGACAACAAGCTGCGCGTCCATCGACGATCGCGTCGACACGGGCGCACGGCCGGCCTGCGGGGCCCGGGCGAGGAAGGCGCGCAGAATGCGGCGCGCGTCGGCGAGGCGCACCGCGCCACTGTCCCAGGCCACGCTGGAGCCCAGCATGGCCTGCTCACCCTTGCGCTGCTCATCTGCCGCCTGCTTCATAAGCGGGATGATCATGTGGGGCTCTTTCGTTGTGTCCGTCGTTTTGGAGCGGTTTTCCGTTTTTCGTGTACCCGGGGGCCGCCCACGCACACCAAGAGCAGGATCCCGCCCCCTGCCTCGCCGGTGACCCGGGGGGGCTGCCGCGGGCCGGACGCGCCTGCCTCGCCGTCTGGCCGCACCGTCGTCCGGTCCCACTCGGCTCCTCACCACCCGCACACCCTGGATTCCGCTCGCCGTCCCCGACGCGCGGATTGGTGGTCAGGCCGGCGCGGACCTCCCCCGGTCCTGATGCGCCGGCGAAGTCGCGAGGTTTGAGCTCTCGACACCTCCCGCACCGAGACACACGCCGGCTCACCGGCCTCACTCATCGGAAGCCGAGGCCGACGACGCGTGCTGCGACTGTTGCAGTGTCTGGCGTGGTGCGCATCGTGCGACAACCGGAGCCTCTCTGGGAGTTGATGTGCGCGGTCTGCCGCTTACAGACACGTCAGGGAGCGCTTGAGTTCGGGCACTGGCGCCGGGAGACCGCCGGACGGCTGTCTCAGGACGCCTGTGCCGCTCGCGCCCTGCGGACACTGCGCACCTTCATCCCGGCGTCGGGATACATCCCCGACTTCCTGACCCCTCCGGTCACGGGCGAGGGTCTGGGGGCCGCGCTGGAGGACGTCCGGGCGACACCCCGCGACCGGCTGACGGCGGAACTCACCCGGCTCTCCGCCTCGAAACCGCTACCGGGCTGGGTGGGTGGCCCGCACGAACCGGCCGGCACGTCCCTCTCGCTCGTCACGGATGCCCTGCGGCACTCGTTCAGAACGCTGCTGGAACCGTACTGGCGACATGTGCGGTCCGTGATCGGCGACGATGTCGCGGTCCGCGGCCAGACCGCGCTCGGCGGCGGAACCGCCGCCCTGCTGGAGGGCCTGCGCCGGTACGCGCGGTCGAGTCCGCCGTACCTCGACGCCGACTATCCCACTGACCGGGAGTTACGTCTGGAGGGGCGCGGACTGACGCTCGTACCGTCGTACTTCTGCTGGCGCCGACCCACGGCCCTCGCGGACCCCGGTCTGGATCCTGTCCTCGTCCACCCCGTCGCGAAGCAACCGCTCGACATGGCGCAGGCGGGTGAGGAACGGCTGGAACGACTGCTGGGCCGTACGAGGAGCACCGTTCTCGCCGACGTTGCCGGTCACCGCACACGTACCACGACCGAGGTGGCGCGAGCGCTCGGGCTGGCACCGGCCAGTGCGAGCTATCAGATCGGTGTCCTGCGCGGAGCAGGACTGATCATCAGCCGCCGTGACGGCAAGTACGTGGAGCACTCGGCGACGTCACTGGCCTTCAACCTGCTGGCCGGTGCCGGGGCGATGGTTTGAGGAGGTAGGGGCCTCCGCGTCAGGACGGCGAGGGTGAGCGTCGACCCGGTCGCGGAGGGGTGCCCACGCACGAACTCCTCGCTGGGTGGCGGAAGGTGCGGGACACCCTCGGCTCCCCCATCCGCCCACCGAGCCGGTCAACGGCGTGGCATCCGCCCTACGCGCCGCTGCCCTCGCCACCGACGCCCCCGCCCCCGCCCCACCCCTGGGCATCGGGCCCGGCGGCCGCTGACCCGGCGCGATACGGCACCGGCCCACGCGGGCGGCGGCCGCCGCGTGCCCGGGACAGTACGAGGGCTGCGCCCATAGCGCTCCCGCGCGTATGGGGGGTCGGTGCCCAGGGGCCCGCGCTCACGTCCGGATGCCTCAGCGCGGCGATGGCCGAAACCGGGCGCTTGCGCTCCCGGGCCGGAGCAACGCCCCTTCCCGGGCCGGAGCGGCCGGAGTCACGGCGCGGAGCCGGCCGGCCGGCCGACCACTACCGAGCCGTGATCCCTGTGAGGATGAGGTCGATTCCGCCGAGGAACTCCACCCGGTCGTCGTGCTCGCGCAGTCGGCCGGCGACGTTTCGGGTGAACGGGTACTGGTCGGGGTCGAGTTCCGCCCAGGTGGTGGCCGCTGCGTCGAGGAACTCGGTACGGCTCGTGCCGGCCTGATGCGTCCGGGCGTTGGCCGCATTCTGGCCCGCCACTCCGAGGATGTAGTTGAGCAGCGTGGACGCGGCGGTGAACTGGGCGGCTTCGGGCACCTGGAGCGCCTGGAGCTGCCGTCCGATGCGTTCGAAGACCCGCAGCAGGGGTGACCCCGCCGGTGTGCGGGCGAGCTGCGCGCCCACCCACGGGTGGTCGTCGATCGCGTCGAACAGGCCGACCGCCAGGGCGCGGACCGCGTCCTGCGGCGTCGCCTCGGGGTCGTCCCCGGCAAGGGCCGCGGTGACGACGGCGTCGGTGGCGGCGCCGAGAAGCTCGCTCTTGCCCGTGACGTGCCAGTAGATCGCCCCCGGCCCGGTCGCGAGGCGCTCGGCCAGCGCGCGGAACGTGAGACCGCCCTCGCCCACCGTGTCGAGAAGTTCCACGGCAGCGCCGACGATGCGCTCCCGGGAGAGAGGTTCCTGCCGTCGTTCCGCGCGCCGCGTCCTGGTTGCCATGTCTGCATTCTAGCCACCCTGGAACATTGTTCCACCTTGACAAGCGCTGGAACATCGTTCCATCCTTGGGCTGCTGGAACGACGTTCCAGACAGGAACCGCCGGGCACCCGCCCAGCGGTCCTCGGCCTGGAGGGAACCACCATGCAGAGCACCAGGACCACTCCCGTCACGATCATCGGCGCGGGACTCGGAGGGCTGACGCTCGCCCGCGTCCTCCACGTTCACGGCATCCCGGCGACGGTCTACGAGGCTGATGCGTCACCGATGGCCCGCACTCAGGGCGGCCTGCTCGACATCCACGACCACAACGGGCAGCTCGCGCTGGAGGCGGCCGGGCTGTCCGCCGAATTCCACGGCATCGTCCACAAGGGCGGCGAGGCTTCGCGCGTACTCGACCAGGACGGGAAGGTCCTGCTGGACGAGCCCGACGACGGCACCGGCGGGCGTCCGGAAGCGCCCCGGGGCGCCCTCCGGCAGATCCTCCTCGACTCACTGCCCACCGACACGGTCCGGTGGGGTCGCAAGGTCACGGCGGTCCAGCCCCTCACAGACGGCCGGCACGAGGTGACGTTCGCCGACGGGGCGACCGTGACGACCGGCCTCCTGGTGGGCGCGGACGGAGCCTGGTCGCGGGTGCGTCCGCTGCTGTCCGACGCCAGGCCCGAGTACGTCGGCACATGCATGATCGAGACCTACCTGTACGACAGCGACTCCCGCCACCCGGCGAGCGCCCGGGCCGTCGGCAACGGCTCGCTCTTCGCGCCCGCCCCCGGCAAGGGGATCTTCGCCCACCGCGAGGCGGACGGTGTCCTGCACACCTACGCGATGCTCACCAAACCGCAGGAGTGGATGGACGCCATCGACTTCACCGACGCCGAGGCGGCAACGGCACGCGTCGCCGCGGAGTTCCACGGCTGGGCCCCGGAACTCACCGCCCTCATCACGGACAGTGAGACCGCGCCGGTGCCGCGCACCATCAACTCCCTGCCGACCGGACACCGTTGGGACCGTGTGCCCGGCGTGACCCTGGTCGGCGACGCCGCCCACCTGATGACCCCGACCGGCGAGGGGGCCAATCTCGCCATGTACGACGGTGCCGAACTCGGCAAGGCTCTGGCCGCGCACCCGGACGACACCGAGGCGGCGCTCACCGCGTACGAGGAGGCTCTGTTCCCGCGCAGTGCCACCGCTGCCGCGGAGTCCCTGCACATCCACTTGCTCTGCATCGACGACAACGCCCCGCACAGCCTGGTCGACTTCTTCACCCGCCACGGACAGGCCGAGTGAACCAGCCGCTCCGGAACGCGACCGGGACCGGGACCGGCGTTCGCCGAGGTCAGCCGGAGCGGGAGTACCGCAAGCCGAGCGACCGACATCAGGCCTCTCCACGCCAGTCACCGCCGACGCGGGCGAGATCCGCGTCGGCGGGCACGACCCGGCCACCGACCCCCAGGCCCTGCGCGCCGCGATCTGCGTCACCGGCCAGTCCTCCGCCGTCGACGGCCTGATCACCGGCGAGGAGAACATGCTCCCCATGGCCGACCTGCACCACCTGTCCAAGCGCGAGGGCCGCCGCACCGCCGCCGAACCGCTCGAACGCTTCGACCTGGGCGACGCGGCGAAGAAGCCCGCCTCCACCTTCTCCGGCGGCATGAAGCGCCGCCTGGACCTCGCCATGACCCTGGTCGGCAACCCGCGGATCATCTTCCTCGACGAACCGACCACCGGCCTCGACCCGCACTCCCGCCACACCATGTGGCAGATCATCCGCGAGCTGGTCACGGGCGGCGTCACCGTCTTCCTCACCACCCGGTACCTGGAGGAGGCCGACGAACTCGCCGACCGCATCGCCGTACTCCACGACGGGAGGATCGCCGCGCACGGCACGGCCGACGAACTCAAACGGAGATCGGCCACAACGGGTGGCTCGCGGCCCTGTGGTGCCCGGGCCTCGCGGTACTCGGCTACTTCTGGTCCACCTCGAAGTCCGACCAGGACCCGAAGCAACCGCCATGACCACGCGGGCCATCTCCCGCAACCCGTCCCACCCCGAGGGCGGCCTACACCGACACCATGTCGAGGTACGCCGCCCCGTCGGCGTTGTGGACCGGCCGCCGGTGAGGCTGGGAACCCGTCAACACCCCGGTCCCCGCGCGCCGTTCGCCCGCCGACCCGTCGCTGGGCATCTCCGGGTGCCGACCTTGGTGACGTCCTTGTCGATGATCGCCCTGGCGTACGCGGCGGACCGGGCCGGGTCACCGATCCGCCGGCCGCTCACGCCCTGCGACTGCGACCGGCGGCCCTCACGTCACCCAATCCTCCCTTGACAGGATCGGTTAACGGTATTAGCTTTTAGCTAACAACATTAGCCATAGCCTGGGAGACGTCATGACCGAGTACCTCGCCGTCGACGGCGGCACCATCGCTTACGAGGTGGCGGGGGCCGGGCCGCTGGTCGTTCTCGCGCACGGTATGGGTGACAGCCGTGCCGCGTACCGGGCGGTGATCGCGCCGCTGGTGGCGGCGGGCTACCGGGTCGCCGCGGTCGATCTGCGCGGCTGCGGTGAGTCCAGCGTCGGCTGGCCGGCCTGGAGCCGCACCGCCATAGCCGGCGACCTGCTCGCCGTGATCCGCCACCTGGGCGGCCCGGCCGTGCTCGTCGGCCACTCGATCTCCGGTGGCGCCGCCACCATCGCCGCGGCGCGGGAGCCCGAACTGATCACCGCGGTGGTCGAGTTGGCGCCATTCACCCGCAAGCAGTCGATCCGCCTCGCAGACCTGCGCGTCAAGCGCTTCCGGCAGGGCATTCTGCGGCTACTCGGCACGGGCGTGTTCGGCAGCGTGCCGCTCTGGCGCTCGTACCTCGACGTGGCCTACCCCGCCGTGAAGCCGGCCGACTGGACCGAGCGGCTCGGCCGCATCGACTCGCTGCTGCGCGAGCCGGGCCGGATGAAGGCCCTGCAGGGCATGGGCCGCAGCGCTCCCGCCGACGCCGGCGCGCAGCTCACAGCCGTACGCTGCCCGGTCCTGGTCGTGATGGGCACCCTCGACCCCGACTGGGCCGACCCCCACGCCGAGGGTTCGGCGATCGTCGAGGCACTGCCGTCCGGACTCGGCCGACTGGAGATGGTCGAGGGCGCCGGGCACTACCCGCACGACCAGTTCCCCGACCAGGTGGTCTCGCTCGTCCTCGCCTTCCTCCGCTCGGGCGCCGGCCGTGCCTAGGGCCGGCCTGGACCCGACGGCCGTGGTCGCGGCCGGTGCCGCCCTCGCCGACGAAGTGGGCTTCAGCAACCTGACGATGGGTCTGCTCGCCGACCGCGTGGGTGTCCGCACCCCGTCCCTGTACAAGCACGTGGGCGGCCAGGAAGACCTCAACCGGCGTATCGCGGCTCTGGCGTTGAGCGAGGCCGCGGACGCCGTCGGAGGTGCGATCCAGGGATACGCGGGCCGTGACGCCCTGGCGGCCGCGGCACGCGCCTTCCGCGCCTTCGTCCTCCAGCACCCCGGCCGGTACGCCGCGACGATCGGCGTGGAGCCGTCCGGCCCCGACGACCCCCTGGCCGTCGCGGGCGGACGACTGCTCGACGCGTTCACGGCGGTCCTGCGCGGCTACCGGATCGCGGAACCCGACGTGGACCACGCCCTGCGCATGCTCCGCAGCCTCTGCCACGGATTCGCCACCCTCCAGGCAGCCAACGGCTTCCAGTGGAGCGCCGACATCGACGAGAGCTTCGAGTGGCTGATCGCCTTCACCGACCGAGGTCTGCGCACCATGTGAGCTCACCACCGCCGTCGGCAGGGGTCACAGCCTCAGCGGCCCGACGGTGGGCACCCCACTCCGGTCCGGCCCGAAGGCCCGGCCTCCGCACGGGAGTTGAGCGGCCCCAGGACTACTTGCTGATCGCGAAGCGCATCAGGGCGTGCTCGTCACCCTGCTTGATCTTCCCCGTCACGTTGATCACTTCGAGCTTCCAGGCGCCGCCCACGCGCACCGCCTTGGCGACGGCGCAGCCGTTGTCCTGGCTGAGCAGGCTGGGCCAGATGTCGGCGACCTGCTGCGAGGTTCCCCCCGTCGCGTCGTAGACCTTGAAGCTGATGTTGCGTGCCTTCTGGAACGAGCTGCCCTTCTTGAAGGCGGCGGCGACGAACACGATCGACGTGACGTTGGCGGGGACACGCGCGAACTCGACCGTGACGGTCTCGTCGTCGCCGTCACCGCGCCCGGTCTGGTTGTCACCACTGTGCACCAACGAGCCGTTGCCCAGGGGATCCAGCGAGTCGAGGCCCGCCAGACGCACGGGGTCGGCTCCCTGCAGGGCGATGGCGATCAGATCGAGGTCGGTACCGCTCTTGCGGCGGAGCACGCCCATGACCCCGCCACTGCTGCCGGCCGTGGGGTCCCAGGACACGCCGATGGACAGATGGGTCACTCCGTCCAGGTCCGCCGGGCCGTCTTCCTTCGTGAGCGTGATCATGCGTGGGTCATCCCCTTGATATGGAACTACGACAAGCAGAGTGTGCCTGGTCGCCCGGTGGTTCCGCACGGGGGGCCCGGCCGGCGCGCACGCTCCGCACCAGCCACAGGCCGCCGCCGCCCCCCGTGATCGGCCTCACCAGGGTGACCCGACGCGCTACAGAGTCGTGTTACTCACCCTGTTCCTGATTCCGCTGCTGTGGGGAGCGGTGTCGCTGCTGAGAGCCGGTGCGGCCCACGGCGTCCCTGACTGCCCCGGGCTCCAACTGGGCGCGGACGGCGAGGATCACCCCGGTCCCATGAGGCCCGGCGACACGTGCGCACTCTCCTACGACACCGCCACCGGCCACTCGATCGGCACCGGCACCTACCGACAGGTCGGGTTCGCGCAGGAGTTGAAACGACGCGGCCTGTACCGGCAGGGGGCGGTGTTCAGCCCCAGCCTCTACGGGGCGGCGGGGACGGGCATCGTGGTCGTCGCCACCCGGAGGCGCGAGGGGGCCGCTCACGACCTCGCGGACGGTCGTTGAGCTCGGAGCGATCCCACCCTCAGTCGTCGGAGTCGGCCTTGCCGCTCGCCGCCGCGTACGCCTGGGACGGGGTCATGGCGACGCCGTTGAGGGAGACCGTCCTGTAGGGGCTGACCTTGGCGCAGGTCTTGGCCTCGTCGGCGGTCTGGGCGTGGGCGTTGGAGACGGCGGCCTTCGTGTCGGCGGGCTCCGGCGAGGACGCGCCACCGGGGTAGGTCGTGCCGCTCGGCCAGTCGCTGCCGACCACCAGGGTCAGGCCGGTGCCGGTGCCCTGCCTCAGATGCGAGGAGGGCAGGCCCAGCGCTCTGGCGGCCGTCTTGGCCTCGGCCTTCTGACCGACGCCGTACGTCAGGGTGGTGGTGGTCGAGGGGCTCGGCGCGTTCGCGGTGGTCGTACCGGAGTTGAAGCCCGCGTCGATGAGTGCGCGGGCGATGCCGGAGGCGCGGCCGGTGATGCCGGTGCCGTTCTGGATCGTCACGGCGATCCGGGACGCGGGCACGGCCGAGGCGGTGTCCGCGGCCCGCACTGCGGCGGTCGCCGACGCCGCCGAGGACTTCTTACCGGACCCGGTGGTGAGGGACTGGTCGCCTGCGATGCTGGCGAAGAGGGTCTTGGCGCCCGCGCCCACCACCACACGGTTGTCGTCGGCCGGATCGGGGACGGTCTGCATGGTGGCGAAGGTCAGCCGCTTGGTGGGCACCTTGTTCAGGTCCGTCGCGAGGCCGATGAGCTTGTTGACGGTGCCGAGGCCGTCGTCCACGGTGAGCGCCCTGGTGGCCGCGTTCGCGAGATCGTAGACCGCGGTCGGGTCGGTGAGCGTGCCCGCGCTCTTGAACTTGCGGATCATCGCGCTGAGGAAGATGTGCTGGGAGATCGTCCGGCCGAGATCGCTGCCATCGCCGAAGCCGTGCCGGGAGCGGACGAACTCCAGAGCCGCGACACCCTTGAGCGTGTGCGTGCCCTCGGAGAGTTTCAGGTGCGAGTAGGTGTCGTAGACGTTGGCGCTGACGCACACGGAGACGCCGCCGACCGCGTCGGACATCTTGACCACGCCGGAGAAGTCGAGCTTCACGAAGTGGTCGATGGGTATGCCCGTCAGCTTGTGCACGGTGGCGACCTGGCAGGCGGGGCCGTACTGCAGCGCGCTGTTGATCTGGCCGTAGTAGCCGGCCGTGGACTTGCCGGTCTCACTGTCGTTGCACGCCGGCACGTTGGTCATGGTGTCGCGGGGGATGCTCATGACGGTGGCGTTGGAACGGTCGGCGGATATGTGCACCACCATCTGCACGTCCGCGTTGCTGCCCGTCTGCACCCCGGTCTGCGAGCAGCCACCGCCGAGTTCGCAGTCCGCCTTGCTGGTACGGCCGTCCGAGCCCATGACGAGAAGGTTGATCGGCGTGCGGCCGAACGCGTCGGCCTTCTCCGTCCCGCCCTTGCCGTCGATCGGGACGGTGTTGATGTTGTTGTTGAGGTGCTGGTAGAACCACCAGCCGGCACCGGCCGTACCCAGCACCAGAACGGCCAGGCAGATCCCGGCGATCCGCAGCACGCGTCTGCCGCGCCGCGCCGGCCGGGCCTGCCGCCGCGACCGCGTACCTCGGCCCGACCGGGAGGCGGCCCGGCCGCCCGGACGGGCGCCTTCGCGTCCGCCGCCACGCTGTCCGGGCACCTGGGTACCACGGCTGCGCGTGGCCTGGCCGCCCGGACCGTTCCAGGGGTCGCTCATTTCCCACTCCCATGAACGGCCAGACGCTCCAGGCGGGCCATGGGGGGCGGCGGCCGGGCTTGCGCGGCGGTGTACTGGCTGACAAAGATCACTCCGAGTGCGTAGTTGCGCAATCTAGTGCAGCCGTGGCCCGCACAGCACGGATCCTGGGGCAATTCACAGGTGAGGGATGTCATGGAACCGACACTGAGGTTTTCGACTCGTCGGTGCCGAGCGGTCTCAGCCGCCGGGAGCGATCAGGACCGACTGGGACGACTGCACCGAAACCACCGCGCCGGCCGGTGAGGTGCGGAGCGCTCGGCGCCGCGTCTTCGGGCAGGTGGCTCGGCACAGCTGCCGTGCAGGCGGCGCAGCACGGTGACCGCGTGCGGGCGACCGACCCGATTCGGCTTGGCGACGGTGAAGTCCGCCGCCTCGCGGACGAGTGTGGTGGTGCCGTCCTTCTCGATGACCATCACGGCAGCTGAAGC
This sequence comes from Streptomyces sp. NPDC043878, assembly GCF_056435735.1. NCBI lineage: Bacteria > Bacillati > Actinomycetota > Actinomycetes > Kitasatosporales > Streptomycetaceae > Streptomyces > Streptomyces sp. NPDC043878. The sequence goes on along the minus strand of NZ_JBWKDW010000023.1, from coordinate 145,860 downwards.
TGACCGGCGCCCTCGGCGGCGCCACCGCCCTGCGGCCGGCGGGCGACGGCATCGCCGCCGTCGTCCTGGATGTCGGGCTGCCCGACGCGGACGGCCGGCACGTGTGCCAGGCGATGCGGGCCAACGCGCGGACACGCACGTGTGCCCGGCCGTCGGCCCGCGGACGAGGCCAAGCCGATCACCGGGCAGCCTGGCGGCGACCGCGACCCGTCACCCACCTCACAGCGCCGACCGCCTGGCCAGCAGGCCGAGCACCACCAACCCGGGGACCATCGGTAGCCAGCCCGTCAGCAGGCGGTAGCCGAGGACCGCGGCGAGCGCCGTCTGCTGCGGGGCTCCGGAGGCCGTGAGGGCCAAGGCGAGCGCGGCGTCCAGGGATCCCAGCCCGCCGGGCGTGGGCAGCACGGCGGCCGCTCCGCTGGCGATGAGATACGCCATCACCACACGGCCTGTGGGCAGTTGGAAGCCGAGCGCGTGGAGGACGGCGACGACCACCCCGGCGTGCAGCAGCGTGAACGCGACCGAGCCGCCCCACAGCGCACAGGCCCGTGCCGGGCGGCGGTGCACGTCCCGCACGTCGGCGACGAACCGGCCCGCGGCGCGCCGGAGCCGACCGCTCAACGCGACTGCCAGCACGACGAGTCCGGCTGCCACCGGTAGCAGGATCAGCAGGTGCGGGACCCGCGCGGACAGCCGGACCGTGCCCGACGAGGTCACCAGAAGGGTCACGGCGATCACGCACCGGACCATCCCGCCGACGGCCGCCTTCACCGCCAGCGCGGTCGCCGAGCGTCCGGTGGACAGCCCGCACCGGGTCAGGAACCGCAGGTTGACCACGGTCGCCCCGGCTCCCGCGGGAAGCAGGTGGTTGGCGGCGGACGCGGCGAACTGCGCGGCCACCAGCCGCCCTGGCGGCAGCCGTTCGGTGACCGCGCCCTGCTGCGCCACGGCCGCGCACACCCAGGTGGCCGTGGCGGCGAGGCAGGCGAGCACCAGCCACTCCCCGTCGGCGACCGCCAGCCGGTCGGCTCCCCTGTCGAGCATGGCCCGGTGTGCGACGAGCGTCGCCCCGGCGGCGACGAGCACCGCCACGGTGATCCCCAACTGGCAGTACAGGCGCCTGCCACCCGGCACCGGCAGGCCTTCGGTCACGGTCACGACGCTCACCGCCCCGGCCGGATGTCGGGAGCCAGGTACGCCTTGAGCGCTCCCACCCGTTCCACCGGCCAGGAGCGCGCGTAGGCGGGCGGACGGCCACCCGGTCGGGTGAGAACGGCGACTGGCGTCCCGTGCGTGGTCCGGGCCAGTTCGGCCGTGGTGGTGCTCGTGTCGTGACCTGCGGTCTCGGCCGAACCGCATCCGGTGTAGAACGCGATCGGGACAGCCTCGTAGCCGCTGAGCAGACATGGCGGACGTACGCCGGCGGTGTGGAGGGCGGCCGCGGTGCGGGACCACTCGGCGCGGCCGGCGGCGGAGCGGCGCACGGTGTGTTCAAGGACGACGAACTGCACCGCCAGATGGCCCAGGAGGCAGACCGCCACCAGGCTCACGGCGAGGGTGCGGGCGACCTGCCGGGCCGGCGCGCCGACGAAGTGGAGGAGTCCGTACGCGACCGGAAGGGCGAGCAGGGCGTAGGTGGGCAGCAGGAAGCGCGGGGCAGCGTAACCGATCAACAGCAGGTAGGGGACGGCTGCCGTCACCGCGCAGGCCAGCGGGAGCACGACGGGCAGCGCACGCCGGGCGCGCACCGCGGTCACCGCGCCGGCGGCGGCGAGGAGCGGCAGCGCGAACCACCACAGGGTCACCGCGGGGCTGGGAAGCGATCCGGTGCAGGGCCGGCAGAGGACACGACCGCCGAGACCGCGCAGTTGATCGGCGACGGCGAGATGCCAGCCGAGGCCGCCCTGGATGCTGGAGGCGTCGGACAGGCGCCGCGCGAGGCCGCCGTAGCCGGTGTACGCCTCGATCACCCACTCGGCGGCGCCCGCCAGCAGCCCGGCGGCCGCCACGGCGAGCAGACGCGGGCGGCGCAGACCGAGGGCGAGCAGGGGCAGCACGACGTAGGCAGCGTCCATGGGACGCATCCACGCCATCAGCGCCGTCCCCGCGAACACGCCCCACCACGCCGCCCGGTCCCGCGTGTTCACGCGGGCGCGCAGAGCGCAGCCGACGCAGACCAGGGCGCCGACGGCGACCCAGTAGTTGGGCATGGCCTGCGGGCCGTAGAACACCGTCACCCACAGCGAGGCGAACAGGGCGCCCGCCAGCGCCAGGACGCGCGGCACGAGGTGCGCCCGCCAGACGCGCAGGGCGAAGTAGAGAGCCAGGCCGGAGAGGACGGCCAGGTAGCACCTGAGCAGGGCGGTGGAGTCGGACCACGACGTGATCGGCGCGACGAGCAGGGGGACGCCGCGGGCCCGGGGCGCGCTGAAGAAGGCGGCGGGAGCGTGGCCGCTGACCTGGCTGACGTACACCGTCTCGTCCCAGCCGAGGCCGAGATCCGGCCGGACCAGGAGGACCTGGGCGAGGGTGAAGGCGGCCGCGACCGTCGCGAGCCGGGGATCGACCGGCCGGCGCCGGAGCCGGGCGGCCGGTGAGGGAAGGCCGGCGGGAGGGGCTCCGGTCGTCGTGGCGTGCGAGCCGTCGGCCATCGTGCACCTCTCGTCGTCGACGCCACGGGACGACGCCCCCATGTTCGTGGGAGCGCCTGCCCACCGTACGAATCGCAGGTTGGAGACAGGTGAGAGGACGTTCTCCCACCTCTGCAGGGTGACCGAGACGAGCGGCGCAAGCACACAGCAGAGGTCCGAACGGCGTAGTGCGCCCGCCGCCTCGGCCGTGAAATTCACTGTCTTCCTGCCGGAGTGCGGTGATAGAGGGTCACCTGCGACAACGGCCGCCGCCTCTGGCCGGGGCACGGCCGGTGACCTGCTCCTCCGCCTGTACGGCCGCATTCCGTCGGACTCCCTCGAACTCGAAGGGGACCGAGGTCTGTTCGATCGGCTTCAGGCCTGGGAGCCGGAGGAGTAGCCCGCCGCCGGGAGTGCGCGTGCCACGCCGTGACGCCTCGGAGTCGGCGGGCTGCTCCCCGCCGTCCGTTCACCCGGCGTCCGGGCGGACGAGTCCGAGGTCGTAGGCGAAGATCACGGCCTGGACGCGGTCGCGGGCGCCGATCTTGGACAGGACCCGGCCCACGTGCGTCTTCACGGTGGACTCGGCCACGACGAAGTGGGCGGCGATCTCCCCGTTGGTCCAGCCCTTGCCGATGGCGACGAGGATCTCGCGCTCCCGGTCGGTGAGGGAGCCCAGTCTCGGGTCGTCGTCGCCGTCGCCGCGGGGAGCGGGCACGTGCTGGGCGTACTCGTCCAGGAGGCGGCGGGTGAGGGCCGGAGCGATGACGGCGTCGCCGGCGGCGACGGCCCGGATGCCGGCGAGGAGTTCCTCGGGGCGCGCGTCCTTGAGGAGGAAGCCGCTGGCTCCGGCGCGCAGGGCGGCGTGGACGTACTCGTCCAGGTCGAAGGTGGTCAGCACCAGGACGCGGGAGCGGGCCCCGGCGGCGCTGATCCGGCGGGTGGCCTCGATGCCGTCCATGCCCGGCATCCGTACGTCCATCAGGACGACGTCGGGGCGCAGTTCGGCGGTCTTGCGGACGGCCTCGGCGCCGTGCGCGGCCTCGCCGACCACCTCGGTCTCGGGGATGGAGTCGAGGAGCACCCGGAAGCCGTACCGCTGGAGGGGCTGGTCGTCGACGATGAGCACGGTGGTCACCGGGTGCCCGCCCGGGGTGTGAGTTCGAGAGTGGCCTCGACCGTCCATCCGCCGCCGGCCGCGGGTTCCGCGCTGACGGTCCCTCCGTAGAGCGCCGCTCGTTCTCGCATGCCCACCAGGCCGTGTCCTTCCTCGTTGCGGGGTCCGAGGCGGTCGGTGGGGCCGTTGTCCCGGACCCGGACGACCAGCCGCGTGTCCTCGACGACGACCGCCAGGTTGACCCGGGTGCCGGCGCCGGCGTGCTTCAGGGTGTTGGTGAGGGCTTCCTGGACGATCCTGTAGACCGTCAGCTGCACCCCGCTGTCCAGGGCGTCCACGTCGCCGACGGTCCGGTAGACGACCTCCAGGCCGGCGCTGCGCACACCATCGCACAGCGCCTCGACGTCCGCCACGCCGGGCTGCGGACTGAGTTCCGGCGCCCAGGCAGGGCCGTCCGTCGCCTCCCGCAGGACGCCGAGCACGCGCCGCAGCTCGCTGAGGGCCGTCCGGCCGGTGTCGCCGATGAGCTGCAGTGCCTCCTTGCCGCGTTCGGGAGCGGTGTCCGTGGCGTAGGCGCCGGCGTCGGCGAGCGTGATCATCACGGACAGGTTGTGGCCGACGATGTCGTGCATCTCACGGGCGACGCGGGCGCGTTCGGTGGCCGCCGCGAGCCGGCTGCGCTGGTCGCGCTCTATCTCCAGGCGGGCCGCCCGGTCCCGCAGCCCGGCGAGCTGGGCCCGGCGGATGCGGACCACCAGGCCGAGCGCCAGGGCGGCGGTCGCCGTGCTCAGCAGGAAGAACAGCGCGTCCCAGACGGACACCGCCTCCGACGCGCGCAGCGCGACCAGTCCCATCCCGGCCGCCATGACCGCGCAGGCCCACGGCAGCTGCCGTAGCGGACCGTGCAGGGCCAGGCTGTACAGGGCGATGAACAGGGCGATGTCCGCGCGCAGCGCAGCACCCAGGGACCACTGGAGGACGAACACGGCCGTGATGGTGGCGAAGGCCGCCATGGGCCTGCGCCGCCGCCACAGCAGCGGCAGCACCAGGCCGAGCTGCAGGGCCAGCATGGCCACCGGGGGGAGCCGGGTGAAGGCGAGCCGGAACCGGCGCGGGGCGTCACCGTCCCCGGCACGCCCGTGCATCAGGTCCGGCAGGCAGAACATGAGGAAGACCAGCACCACCACCGCGGTGTCCAGTACCCAGGGATGTGCCCGGTCCGCGTGGCGCAACCGCTGGCCGACCCGGCCGAGCCGGGCGACCAGCGGTCCCATCCCGCTGACGTCTTCGGTGGTGGTCGTCAAGGTGGTCACCTGCCCGTGGTGCGGGCGGTCAGACGTCGCTGCGGACCAGCCGGTACGCGGCTCCCGCCAGCGCGAGCGCCGTCCAGCCGAGGAAGACCAGCAGTCCCGCCGTGGGTGACAGCGTGGTGCTGTCGTGGGTCAGCGCGAAGAGCGACTCGCCCGCGTTGCTCGGCAGGTACGGGCTGATGTCGTCCCGCCAGGAGCTGGGGAGCAGGGAGATGAGTCCCGGGATCAGCATGAACGTGGCGACCAGCACCGAGATGCCGCCGGCCACCGACCGCAGCAGCGCGCCGAGGGCGACGCCGACCACTGCGACGAGTCCGAGGTAGAGCCCGGCGCCCAGCAGACTGCGCACCGCTCCGGCGTGCGAGAGGCTCATGGCGGCGGGTGTGCCGGAGACGATGCCGCTGCCGAACCCGAAGGCGATGAACGCGCCCAGGGTGCCGACCACGAGGGCGACCAGGCCGAACACGGCCGCCTTGGACCACAGGACGGGCAGCCGGCGCGGTACGGCCGCCAGCGTCGAGCGGATCATGCCGGTGGAGTACTCCCCCGCCGTCACCAGCACGCCGAGCACGCCGAGGGCGAGCTGGGCGAAGTTGGTGCCGAAGAGGGACAGGCTGACAGCCGTCGAGTCGGCGAAGTCCCGGTCCATGTGGCCGGAGCCGATCCCCGACTTGTAGCGGCTCGAGGCGATCAGGCCGAACGCGACGAGGAAGAGCAGGCCGAGGCCCAGGGTGATCCACGTCGAACGCAGCGTCCAGAGTTTGGACCACTCCGAGGCCAGCACGCGGCGCCCGGTCACCCGGTAGGCGGGCCGGGAGGGCGCGGCCGAGCGCGCCTCGGGGGTCGTCGTCAGGGTGCTCATGCGGGCCTCCCGGCGGTCGCGAGGCTCTCGACGGTGGTGGTGCCGTGGTACTCCACGGCATCCCTGGTCAGCTCCATGAACGCCTCCTCCAGCGATACCGACCGCGCGCTCAGCTCGAACAGCGCGATCCCGTGCTCGGCCGCCCTGAGACCGATCTCGCGGGCGCTGAGCCCGGTCACCTGCAGTTCCTCCGCTCCGATACGGCCGGTGACGTCGACGCCCGGACCGGCCAGGACGTCCCGCAGCCGCGCGGGGTCCTGCGTGGCCACCTTCACGGTGTCGCCGCCCGCCTCGCGGATGAGGTCCGCCACGGTGGTGTCGGCCAGCAGCCGGCCCCGCCCGACGACGATGAGGTGGTCCGCGACCAGGGCCATCTCGCTCATCAGGTGGGACGACACGAACACCGTCCGGCCCTCGTCGGCGAGCGACTTCAGCAGGTTGCGGATCCAGAGCACGCCCTCCGGGTCCAGTCCGTTGACCGGCTCGTCCAGCATCACCGTCTGCGGATCGCCCAGCAGCGCCGCCGCGATGCCCAGGCGCTGGCCCATGCCCAGGGAGAAGGCGCCGGCCCGCTTCCTCGCCACACTGCCGAGCCCCGCGAGGTCGATGACCTCCTCGACCCGGCGCCGGGGGATCCCGTGGGTGAGCGCGAGCGCCCTCAGGTGGTTGTAGGCCGAGCGGCCCGGGTGGATCGACTTCGCCTCCAGCAGGGCCCCGACCTCCTGGAGCGGCGCGCGGTGCCGGGCGTAGTGGTGGCCGTTGACCTGAACGGACCCTCTCGTCGGGGCGTCGAGTCCGACGATCATGCGCATGGTCGTCGACTTCCCCGCTCCGTTGGGCCCCAGGAAGCCGGTCACGGTGCCCGGCTTGACGGTGAAGTCCAACCCGTCGACGGCGGTCTTCTCGCCGTACCTCTTCGTCAGCTGCTGTGCGTCGATCATTCGCGTTTCTTCCTGTCGGGCACTGGCGTCCATCGGTCGCCCCCGAACGCCTCACCCGACAACCTAGGCACCGAACTGCCCCGATGCCGTGGTACCGGGGGCTGATCCACACCCGTCCGGTCGTACCGCGGTACTACGTGCCGCCCCGCCGGCTCCCGCCGTGCAGGCTGCGTTCAGGTTCGCGGTGCCACGGTGCGGATCACGACCGCGGAGCACCGGTCTGGGCGAGACGGCCTCCGACCTGCCGGCCCGTCTGCTCGGGGCGGTACCGGCGGTCGCACTGTCACCCTCGTGTGGACGGCGGCGATCGTCGGACACGTCGGCCGGCTGACCCTGCCACAGCGCGGCACACGCACCCACTCCGCGGCCTGAGACCGGCCCGGCCTGCGAGTGCCTCCCGGCCGGGGCCGCACCCCGGCGGGCGGATACCTCCCGGCCGGGGGCCACACCCCGGCGGCCGTGCCGAGGCTCCCGGGTTCCTCCCGGATGGGCCGATCCGTCCGGTCCGGCGTGATCGCGGAGGGACAGGGCAAGCGGTGGAGCAGACGAGAGAACCGCTGCAATCCACTCGACGCTCCGGGAGCCCGTACATGATCATCGCCGTTGTCCTTGCCGCCTGTGTCCTCCTGGCCGTGCTGGCCTTCTTCCTGCCGCGGCTGTCCCGGCATCCGCAGAACGGCGCCCAGCGCGGCCTCGGCGCCGGCTCCCGCGCCGGGTCGAAGGCTCCGGGTGCGCTGGGACGGCTGCTGAGCAAGCCCTTCAGCTCCAGTTCCCGCGCGGTCGGCCGCAGCGGCTCCGCCGGCCGCCGGGCCCGCGGCCGCCTCCCGTTCTGAGCGCCGTACGTACGTCCCGGACACGCGCCGCCGACCGAACCCGGTCGGCGGCGCGTGTTCGTCCGGGCGTCCTGCGGGAACTGTCCACGTCGGCCGGTACACGGGGATGATGGGGAGACTGACGATGTCAGAGCACGACGACGAGACGCGGTACGAGGACGACGAGACGCGAACCGAGGAGGATCTGCTCGACGGCCTGCGTGTGGACGAGCGCCGGCCGGAGAAGCCGATCCTGCTGGACGCCGACGGCAGCGCCGTGGACACGTGGCGGGAGAACTACCCGTACGACCGGAAGGTGAAGCGGGCCGCCTACGACCGCACCAAGCGGGTCCTGCAGATCGAGCTGCTGAAGATGCAGCGCTGGGTGAACGAGACCGGGCAGCGGATCGTCGTGCTGTGCGAGGGCCGTGACGCGGCCGGCAAGGGAGGCACGATCCAGCGGTTCACCGAGCGGCTCAACCCACGGGGCGCCCATGTGGTGGCGCTGGCGAAGCCGACCGAGCGGGAGGCGGGCCAGTGGTACTTCCAGCGGTACGTGCCGCACCTGCCCTCCCGCGGTGAGATCGTCTTCTTCGACCGCTCCTGGTACAACCGGGCCGGCGTCGAGCGCGTCATGGGCTTCTGCACCGAGGCCGAGTACCGCACCTTCCTCGAACAGGCCCCGCTGTTCGAAAAGATGCTGACCAAGGACGGGATCCTGCTGGTCAAGTTCTGGTTCTCCGTCTCGCGGGCCGAGCAGCGGACCCGGTTCGCGATCCGCCAGGTCGACCCGGTTCGCCGCTGGAAGCTCTCCCCCACCGACCTCGCCTCACTCGACCTGTGGGACGAGTACACCGCCGCCAAGGTCGACATGTTCCGGGCCACGGACACCCCGCACGCCCCGTGGACGGTGGTCAAGAACAACGACAAGCGCCGCGGCCGGCTCGAGGCGATGCGCAGTCTGCTCGACCGCTGCGACTACCCCGCCAAGGACCACACGGCCGTCGGCAAGCCGGACCCGCTCATCGTGGGCGCCGCGAACACCCTCCTGGAGACCGGCGAAGCACCCACCGACCTCTCCCCCACCCCGCTGGCCGGGTACGGCCACGGCCCGGGGAACCACCCGAACTCGGCTGACAGCAAGGGCAGTTGACGCACGGGCCGATGTGCTGCGTGGGCCGCCGTCCCCACCTCGCACCCGGACGCTTCCGCCGGCGGACGTGTGGCTTCCACCACTGCGTCCGAGGCGCAGCGGGCGGACCTCGGACGAGTTCCTACCCGGCTGGCCGTACTCGTTCGTCGCCGCGCTGGAGTCGGGCCGGACGTCCTGGTGCCAGCTCCTGGACGCCGTGCGTCTCGGGCCCGTCGACGACGTCGCCGAGGTCACCGCTGCCCAACTCCGCCGGGTGGTCGTGGATCTGATCGAGATGGGCCGCTGGCACACCGGCGACCGCGACATCCTCATCGTGTTCGACGCCGGCTACGACGCCCCGCGCATGGCCCACCTCCTCGACGGCCTCCCGGTCGGGGTGCTGGGACGGATGCGCTCCGACCGCGTCATGCGACGGCCGACGCCCTCGCTCAAGGAGTACGCCCTGTCTTGTCCCCAGGGCGGGCGACCACCGAAGCACGGCAAGGAGTTCCGCTTCGCCAAGCCGGAGACCTGGGGCGAGCCCGACGCTGCGACGGTTCAGGTCCCCGACCGGTACGGAACCGCCCGCGCGACGGCCTGGGACCGCCTCCACCCGAGGCTGACCACCCGCTCTGCGTGGATCGACCACACCAATGAACTCCCCGTCATCGAGGGCACGTTGATCCGCCTCCAGGTCGACCGCCTGCCCAGTGGTGGAGACCCGCTGCCCCTCTGGCCATGGTCGTCGGCCACCGGTCTGAGCGGCGAGGACGTCGATATCCGCTGGCAGGCCTTCCTGCGGCGCTTCGACCTGGAGCACACGTTCCGGATGATGAAGCAGACCCTGGGCCGGACCCGCCCGAAACTCCGCACCCCCGAGGCCGGCGACCGCTGGACCTGGATCGTCATCGCCGCCCACACCCAGCTCCGCCTCCTCCGCCAGGCGGCCACCGACCTGAGACGGCCGTGGGAGAAGCCGGCCGAGCCCGGCCGGCTCACCGCGGCCCGGGTCCGCCGGGGGTTCAGGAACCTCCGCCCCCACCTGCCCTGTCCAGCCCGTGCGCCAAAACCCTCAACTCCAGTCCCTGGAAGGCCACTTGGCTCGAAGAATCAGTGGCCCGCCACCCGCTACGACGTGGGCAAGACGATCAGACGCCCCGGCACCATCGCCGAACGTGACCAGGTCAGACCATGAAGGACAGGCTCAGCCGGCGAGCAGGGCGTGCACCCACTGGTCTTCGCGTTGCTCGATGTATTCGGCGTCGTTTCGCCAGGCGTCACCGTGGCCTTCAGCCCACAGCCTTGCCCAGGGTTGGACACCTTGGGCTGCCTGGTCTCGAAGGAAGTCGTGCATGGAACGCGTACGGCGCCCCAGCAGAGGGACCAACCGACGACGTTCGGACTCATCGAGACCGTACGCGTCGGCGAAGACTCGCAGTCGTTCCGCCGCGTCCGGGCGCTGCCAGTCTGGATGTGCGGACAGCGGGATGAACCCGTGCATGGCGTATGCGACATCCCACAGGAGGGAGCCGGGACCTGCTGCGTCCCAGTCGATGAGGGCCCACCGCGTCTCGTCTGCGACCACGAGGTTCCAGGGGGCCAGGTCGTTATGGGCGATGATGTCACCGCCCTCGGGAGGGATCAGCGTCTGCCAGTGCGCGTCGGACGGGGGCGTGAAGTCCTGCACGGCATCGTGGAAGTCTCGGACGAGGCGTGCAACGCGAGCCAATTGTCGAGCAGGTTCCATCAGCGAGAACCGGTCGGGCCAGACCACATGTCCCGGCATGAAGGTCAGGACCTCACGTCCTTGATCGTCGATGCCGAGTGGGCGAGGCGCCGCGCTGAATCCCACCTCGTTCAGGTGGGCAAGCAGGGCATGCACGGAGGGAGTCCACGGTCCTGCCGGACGGCGAACGGTGTCGCCGACGCGAACGACACCATCACTGACGTTGCCGCCAGGCAACGGCTGTTCATCATCGTGCTGCATCGAACCAGTGTGTCGGACCAGCTCGCCAGGATCACCCCATTAACAGGGGAACGTCAGACTGCGGGCAGAGGTTGAAGAACAAGCTGAGCGCCTGTGTCTGATGCGCGCATGACAGGTTGGGTGTACGGCTTCAGTGTTGCTGTCGCCTGCGGCTATCCGGCATCACGGACCGAGTGTTGTCAGTAGGGCCTGTCAGGATGCGGCCATGGAGTCTTCGAGGATCGTTGAAGCGATGTGGGACCGCATGCAGGCCCGGGACTGGGAGGGGCTAGGCGAGTTGCTGGCCGATGACCTGGTGGTGGAGTGGCCCGTGAGTGGAGAGCGGATCGTGGGTCGCGACAACTTCGTGAGCATCAACGCGGAGTACCCGGAGGGGTGGTCGATCCGGGTGCTGCGGATCGTGGCGGATGGCGAGGCAGTGGTCTCTGAGGTGGAGGTCCCGCACGACGCCATCGGGGTCCACCGCGTGGCATCGTTCTGGACCGTTCGGGACGGAAAGATCGTTGGTGGGCGGGAGTACTGGACCGAGCTGGGTACGGACCCGTCGCCGGAATGGCGGGCCGCGTACGTGCAGCGGATGTAGACCGCTCGCGTTGGCCGTCCGTGCGCCTGTCGTAAGCCGGCTGCCGGTCCTACGGTGCCCGTATGAGCAGGGACGGTGGCCCCGCTGCGGCTGGTTCTGGTCGCGGAGGGGGATGTTGGACCGCGGTCGTGCCGGGGGGTGCGGTGGGCCGTTAACGCCGTCGGCGAAGGCCACGGCGGTGTTCTGTGAGGCGGCCTGCCGCTCCAGGCACTGGCGGCGGAGGCGTCGGGCGAGGACAGGGACCGTGGCGGTGAAGGCCGTCCGGACGGCCGACTGCCCGCAGTGCGGGGTGTCGTGGATGGTGGGAGTCGACCGTCCCGCCTCGGCCGTCTACCGCTCTCCCGCCTGCCGCAAACGGGCCTGGCACGCGCGGCGCGCGCAGTCCGGCGGGGTGTGAGCCTGCGCGTTCGGTGATCGCGGGGCCGCTTCGGGCGCCGGGGCTACCGGCCGGTGATCACCACGCGGGCTCCGCCTTGCACCAGCAGCTCCGCTACCGCGAGCCCCATGCCGCTGCTGCCACCCGTGATCACCACATTCTTGGTGAGGACCCAGGGGATGGTCGCCTGCGTTCGGCTCGTTCCCCGCCTCGCGACGACGCCCGAAACGGCTCGTCAGGTACTCCTGCCGTCCTGACCGCTCAAGAGCCTGGCCGTTCTCCTGGGGCGAGGGCTTGGTTCTCGGCTCGGATCATTCGACGCAGGCCGTTCCGCCAACCGCCCTGGCCAACCTGCTCGGCCGCACCCGCGCCTGCACCCTTGGCCACCTCAAGTTCACCGGGCATCGCGAGCAGAGTCTCAGACGGTGCCCTCGTCCGGCTTGTCGAGGAGAGCCAGTTCCTCTTCGGTCAGGCGCAGGCTTCCGGCGGCGATGTTCTCCGCGAGGTGTGCCGGGTTCGTGGTGCCGGGAATGGCCAGCACGTGCGGACCGCGGTGGAGGGTCCAGGCGAGCCGTACCTGGGCCGGCGTCGCGTGGTGGGCGTCAGCGACGGAGTGGACCCGCGCATCGTGCTCCTGGCCCGCGGCCGCCTCGCGCCGCAGGCCGGAGACCGCGAAGAACGGGACGAAGGCGATGCCCTGCTCCCCGCACAGGTCCACCAGCCCGCTCTCGTCGGCACGGCGCCAGTTCAGGCCGTAGGAGTTCTGTACGCAGACCACGGGCGCGATCTTCTGGACCTCGGCCACGTGCTCGGGCAGGACACCGGAGAGCCCGAGGTGCCGGACCAGGCCCGCCTCGCGCAGCTCAGCGAGGGCGCCGAAGTGTTCGGCGATCGAGGCCGTGCGAGGGCCGCCGGCGCGCAGGTTCACCACGTCCAGGCAGTCCCGGCCGAGCTGGCGCAGGTTCTCCTCGACCTGGCCACGCAACTGGTCGGGACGGGCCATGGAGAGCCACTCGCCGGAGGGATCGCGCGCCGGGCCGACCTTGGTCACCACGACCACATCGCCGGACCAGGACGAGAGTGCGCGGTTGATGAGCTCGTTGGCGGACCGCAGTGGTGAGAAGTAGAAGGCGGCCGTGTCGATGTGGTTGACACCCTGCTCGAACGCGCTGTGCAGCAGGCCGACGGCGACATCGCGGTCGATCGGCATGCCGTCGGAGTTGCCCATCATGCCGTTGCCCGTCAGCCGCATCGCGCCGTAGCCGATGCGATTCACCTCCAGGTCCCCGAGCTTCCAGGTCCCTGCTGCCGCTGCTGCGCTCACCGTGCTCCTTCACCCGTCGGTTCGTCAGGTCCCGGAGTATGGGGCCGTCACGGTGTGCTGCGACAGATCAACGGGCTGGGCGAAACGTCACACGCCTATCGGGAACTCGCCATCGTCGCAAAGCCGTTGGACCTGACAAGAGAGCGTCGGTCGGGACGAGCTTTCAGACCTTGTGCCGCTGTCCTGCCGAGGCGGCAGACGATGGTGGCTGCGTCCAGTGCGGCCGGGCAAGGCGATCACCATTCCGCCGGTCGGACGGGGCTCGGGCGAGCGAGACGGAACGCGACCTGCCCGCGAGCAGCGAGTGGTGAGACGAGGCGAGCAGGTCCGTCCCGTGCCTGGGTACAGGGTGGGGATTTCAAAAGGCCCCATCACCAACGCGCTGCCGTTGCCGTTCGGAACGGCGACCGTCGACGCCCAGCCGAACGGCAAGCGGGATCACTACATCCTCCATGCCCTCGTGACCTGCGCGAAGAGGATGTGACACAGCTTCTGAACGGCCGGAGTCGGCCATGGCGGTCCGACACCTCAGGTGTTGTCCGTGCCCCAGGCTGCCGGGCCGCGGGAGATCAGTCCGGTCTCGTACGCGAAGACGACCGCCTGGGCCCGGCTGTTCAGCATGAGCTTGCTCATGCAGCGGTGGACGTGTGTCTTGATGGTCGCCGTGCTGAGTACGAGTCGCTGGGCAATGTCGGAGTTGGACAGGCCCGCCCCGACCAGCCCGAGGACTTCCAACTCCCTGGGGGTCAGCGTGTCCAGCCCGACGTGCGCCTCGGGCGCGGCCGGGCGGGGGGTGTAGGTCTCGATGAGCCCTTTGATCACCGAGGCGCTGAACAGCATGTCGCCTGCGTGCACGGTGTCGATGGCGGCGAGCAGCCGGTCCGGCGGGGTGTCTTTGAGCAGGAAGCCGCAGGCGCCGGCCTTCAGCGCGCCGTAGACGTACTCGTCGAGGTCGAAGGTGGTCAGGACGAGGATCTTGGGGAGCGGGGGCGCGGCCTGGGCGAGGATGCGCTCGGTGGCGGTGATCCCGCTGATGCCCGGCATCCGAATGTCCATCAGGACGACGTCGGGTCTGGTCCGCGTGGCGATCTTGACGGCCTCCTCTCCGTCCTGCGCCTCGCCGATGACGTCGATTCCCGGTGCGGCCCGCAGGAGTGCGACGAGTCCCGAGCGGATGAGGAACTGGTCGTCTGCGACGAGCACTGTGGGCATGCGGGGTTTCCGCCTTCCTCGCGGCTGCCCGGCCGGGAGCCGAGACTCTTCCTCACCCGTCGCGGGCCACGGGAACGGTCAGCGCGACTTCGAACCCGCCCTGCGGCCCGGGGCCGGCGGTCACCGTCCCGCCGTAGACACCGGCCCGCTCACGCATGCCGATCAAACCATGGGCAGCGGGCCCCGCGGTAGCGCCGGACCGAACCGGCGCCTGTCCGTCGTCGGCCACCCGGACGCGGATCTCGGCCTCGTCGAAGTGCACCGTGACACGCGCGTTCGCCGCCGGCGCGTGCTTCATGACGTTGGTGAGGGCCTCCTGGATGACCCGGTAGACGCACAGGTCGACGCCCGGCGGCAGCGGGAACGGGGCGCCCGTGATCCGGACGTCGACGGGAACGCCCGCGGCTTCGACGCGCCGGGCCAGCTGGTCCAGCCGCCCGAGACCGGGGCTCGCGGTGGGGTCGCCCGGCCCTTCCTCTTCCTGGGCGCGCTCCGCCCCTTCCCTCAGCACGACCAGCATGCGGCGCATCTCCGCCATGGCCTCCTGGGCGCTGCCCGCGATGGTCTCCAGCGCCTCGCGGGCCGTCCCCGGATCGGAGGTGAAGACGTATCCGGCCAGGCCGGTCTGCACAGAGATGGCAGACACGTGGTGGGCGACCACGTCGTGCAGTTCACGGGCTATGCTCATGCGCTCGGCCATGACGGCCCGCTGCGCCTTCTCCTCCTGCTCCAGGCGCAGTTGCTCGCTGAGCACCGCGAGCCGCTCGCCGCGCTCCGCGAGCCGGCGGGACCGGTCGCCGGTCACCCACAGGACGACGACCGTCACGGTCACGAAGACCACACTGAGCGGGCCGATCCCGGGCTCGGCGAGTCGCGTGCCCCACAGCAGCACGAGCAGCGACGCGGCGGCACACTTCGCCGCGACCCTGCGCGGGCACGACGCCGCGACAGTGTAGAACGCCAGGCCCAGTCCGCAGACGACGACCACGTGGTAGTAGCCCAGGGTGAAATAGCACAGCGTCCAGGCCGCCGTGCTGACGAGCACGGTCAGCGGAGCCCGGCGGCGCACGGCCAGCGGGAGATAGACCAGGGCGATCAGCACGTAGGCCCATGCATCGGTGTGCCGCCAGTAGCCCTGCGAGTTCGGCCAGTTGCGCAGCATGGTGCCCATGATGCCGAGCGACACCACCGCGTAGACGATGTCTGCCACCTGCGGGAAGGCCTGGCGAACCGTCCCGCCCCACGTGCGCCGCGCGAACATCGTCCGAGCGTAGGCGCCAAGCGGTGATCGCTCCACCCCGCTGTCCACCACAACTGCACACCGTTGCAACCACGTTGTACTCCGGCAACCGGTCCGGGCGGGCTCCCGGAATCCGCTGGCCGACTGGGTGGCCCTCGTAGAGCTGCCGGCCTCAAGCGGCGAAGGCTGATGTGCACGCTTCCCTGGCCCGAGGTCAGTTCGGACGACTCGTGGTTCCGGATCTCCGCGCACCTCGACGAGCACGGTGGGCAGGCGTGGTGTCAGCTTCCTCGCCCGGCTGCCCGGACGGGAGCCGAGACGCCTGTTCACCTGCCGCGGGCCACGGGGACGGTCAGCGCGACTTCGAACCCGCCCTGCGGCCCGGGGCCGGCGGTCACCGTCCCGCCGTAGATACCGGCCCGCTCGCGCATGCCGATCAAACCATGGCCGGCGGGCTTCGCGGTGGTGCCGACGGGAGTTGCCCGCGCTCCGTCGTCGGCCACCCGGACGCGGACCTCGGCCTCGTCGTAGTGCACCGTGACACGCGCGTTCGCCGCCGGCGCGTGCTTCATGACGTTGGTGAGAGCTTCCTGGATGACCCGGTAGACGCACAGGTCGGCGCCCGGCGGCAGCGGGAACGGGGCGCCCGTGATCCGGACGTCGACGGGGACACCCGCGGCTTCGACGCGCCGGGCCAGCTGGTCCAGTCGCCCGAGTCCGGGGCTCGCGGTGGGGTCGCCCGTACCCTCCTGGGCACGCTCGGTCCCCTGCCTGAGCACGACCAGCATGCGGCGCATCTCCGCCATGGCCTCGTGGGCGCTGCCCGCGATGGTCTCCAGCGCCTCGCGGGCCGTTGCCGGGTCGGAGGTGAAGACGTATCCGGCCAGGCCGGTCTGGACGGAGATCACGGACACGTGGTGGGCGACCACGTCGTGCAGTTCACGGGCTATCTTCATCCGCTCGGCGATGACGGCCCGCTGCGCGTTCTCCTCCTGCTCCAGGCGCAGTTGCTCGGTGAGCACCGCGAGGCGCTCGCCGCGCTCCGCGAGCCGGCGGGACCGGTCGCCGGTCACCCAGGCGACGGCGACCATCACGGACACGAAGGCCACACTGAACGGGCCGCTCCCGGGCTCGGCGAGCCGCGCGCCCCACAACAGCACGAGCAGCGACGCGGCGGCGCACTTCGCGGCGACCCTGCGCGGGCACCGCGCCGCGACGGTGTAGAGCGCCAGGCCCAGTCCGCTGACAACGACCACGTGGTAGTAGGCCAGGGTGAAGTAACACAGCACGCAGGCCGTCGTGCCGATGAACACGCTCAGCGGAGCCCGGCGGCGCACGGCCAGCGGGAGATAGACCAGGGCGATCAGCACGTAGGCCCATACATCGGCCTGCCGCCAGTAGCCGTGCGGGTCGGGCAGGTTGCGCAGCGCGGTGCTCGAGATCCAGACCGACACCACCGCGTAGACGGTATCTGCCACCTGCGGGAAGGCCGTGCGAACCGCCGGGCTCCACGTGCGCTGCGCGTACATCGTCCGAGCGTAGGCCCCAGGCGGTCGCTCCACCCGGCTTTCCACCCCGGCTACACCCCAGGTGGTACAGCGACAACCACCCTGGTTGCAAGCGCGGTTCAACCCTTGGTTGGGCGAGGAAGGAGGGTCCTTCCAGCTAGCTTTCCAGCTGTCACAAAGGCTGGGCATCGCCATGGCACTCCTCACGGAATTCCGGCGCTGGCCGGTTGTCCGATCGGCTCTGCCTTCATGAAAAAGCAGGCAGCGTCCGTCCTGACGCGACAACGATGGTCCGGAAGACTCGGGGGATTGCACGATGCGACGACCACAACGAATGCCGGTGATGATCAGAACGCTGGCGGCAGCAGCACTCGCGCTCGGTGCGCTGGGGGCCGGTGCCCAAGGCGTGCGAGCGGACGACACCGCCCCGGACACGGCGCGACCGCCGGTCGCGGTCGGCCGGGCGGCCTGGGCCACCGGCACCGACCGGCAGAACGCCGTGATCGCGTACTGGACCAGCGAGAACATGGCCCAGTGGAACGCCAACAACACGGACTACGGTGTCGACGGCCCCCACTACAGCAATCTGGACGAGGGCCGCGTGTGGAGCCGTCCCGGTGCGGTGCACAAGACAGTCGGGCGACTGTACTACCGACAGACACTGGCCTGGCCGGCCACCACCCGGCCCAGCAGGCCCGGAGACACGGTCGGCGCGGTGGACTCGACGAAGTGGTTCCATGTCGACTCCACCGGAGCCTATGTGCCGGCCGACGACACCGCCCAGCACATCTTCAAGGACAGCACGACGGTGACCTCCGTCGCGGACGGGACCACCACCACGGTCCGCACCGTCGCCTACCCCACCGAGTGCTCGGCGAACGCGGTGGACAGCGCCAACGGCAGCACCGTCCTGTCCGCGGGCCACTGTGTGGCCAATCCGCTGGCCGTGGTCGCGCTCGGCTCGCTCACCGGCACCATCCAGAAGGGCTCGGTGAGCGCGACCGACGACGCGTGGATGTTCATTCCCGGCTATGACGGCACCAAGGTCGGTCTGGCCCAGGCCCCCTACGGGCTCTGGCCCGCGACCTCCGTCCACACCACCGCGCAGTGGAACGACTTCACCACGCTGAACCCCGACACCGTCAACCTGTCCAACTTCAACTACGACGTCTCGGCGCTCACCGTCGCCGACCCGACCAGAGCCGGCGTGCGGCTGGCCGATGTCGTGGGCTCGCAGCACGTGGCCTTCAACCAGCCCTACAACCAGACCATGTTCGCCTTCGGCTACCCCAACGAGGGCAGCTGGGACACCGTCAGCACGCCGGTTCCGGCACCGGGTCAGGAAGGCAACACCCGTCAGATTTCACGCTACCGCTACGACGGGCGCTCACTCGTGGAGTGCAACGGCAGCACCTGGAAGGACTTCATCCTGAAGACCGACTACGAGATGACCTGCAACATGACGGGCGGTGCCAGCGGCGGCCCCTGGTTCCAGGACTTCGACCCGGTCACCGGCACCGGCACCCAGGTCGGGGTGAACTCCACCAAGTACCCGAACTTCGTCAGCGGCGAGGGGGTCTGGATGATCGCCCCGCACTTCGAGGACAACGACCAACTGCTCTACGACACGGTCCAGCACCTCACGCCCTGACCATCCCGTCACACGGTCAGGGCAAGCCCTCAGGCGGCGAAGGAAAAGCACGACCTCCATGTCCGCGTACCCCCACGGCCGCGGGGACGGGAGTTCAGCGATCCCTCGCCGCGTCATCACATCGATCAGTCGCACATTCGGACCACCTCACTGCACACGGGGGATCACCATGCGTACATCGCACAAGAGCTGGAAGACCTGCGCCCTGGGAGCCGCGGCCCTCACCGCCCTCCTCTCCGCCACGGCCTGCGAGCCGGACGGCACGAACAACGGCACGGGCACCGTCACCCCGTCCGCCACCCCGAGCGCGACCGCCTCCACCCAGCCCGGCGGCGGGGGCACGGCCCCCAGCGCGGCCGGATCCGCCCAGCCCGGCGGGGGCACGGGCACGGGCGGCAGCTCGCAGGACTCCGGCGGCGGCTCGGCTGACTCCGGTGGGTCGGGCAGCCCTGACGGCGGTGGGGCCGTCACCGCCGCCTGTAGCGACGCGAACATCTCGATCGCTACGACGGCCTACGCGCATGACTCGGCCCGGCACCTCCTCCTCACGGCCACCAACACCGGCGGCAAGGAATGCGCCCTGTACCGCTACCCGGTCGTCCGCTTCGACAACGGGCGGGAGGATCAGGTCGGCCCCATGGAGTCCGAGATGAAGGGAGCCACGATCAAGCCGGGCGAGAAGGCGTACGCGGGCATGCTCCTCTTCCGGGTCGGCGCGCCGACCAAGGCGGTGGAGACGATGACCGTCAGTCTCCAGGGCCGGGTCTCCAACGCCGATGCGGACAGCGGACCGATCGAGGTCCCGCTGCCCGACGAGGCCGACTTCCTGAACATCGACGACAACCCCCTGGTCTCGTACTGGAACGTCAGCCGTAAGACCGCCGAGAACTACATGTTCAAGGCGGCCGGCGGCAACTGACCTCTGCCCGAAGACCGTTCCCGGCCTACACCAGCTCGCAGCGCCCACGGCTTGCGGCGTCCTCGGTCTGCCCCTCGACCGAGGACGCCGCGTACCGGCCGCTCACGCGCTCCCCCCGGGAGCGGAGGTGACCCGTCGGCTGCTCGGGTCACGGACCGCCGGTAGCCGGGTGCGTTCCGATGCCCGCTCACCGACGTTCTGACCCCCTGAACCGCGGAGCACCACATGAGCAGACCGAGTGACCGCTAGGGGATCGGGCGGCAAGCTCCAACTAAGGGCTTGCAGAGAATCGAGGTGTTGCTTCCCTGCAAGCCCTTAGAGCAGCCCCCTGCAGGAATTCCAGTTGGCGTAACCTCCAGCTTCGATGAAGCAGACGTACAGCCCCACGTCGCGGACGTTGTACCCACGTCCGTCCTTGGCATAGCCGGGAGTGTCGTTGAAGCCGTTGGTGTCGCTGCCGAGCTTGGTGAGTGAGTGGTACTTCCACGCTCCGCTCTCCCACTTCTGGTACGTGGTGTAGAGCCCCGCGCCCCTGCCGTCGGAGCAGTTGTCCCAGATCTTGAAGTCCCAGCTCGTGTTGTAGAGCGGGTAACCTCCGGCCGTTCCGACCCGCTGATAGTCGTAGGCGCCGACGACTGAGGCGCATCCGTCGTCTGTGGACTTTTCATAGTCAGCGGCCTGAGCCTGGCCGGAGAAGGCCAGGACCAGTCCCGCGGCGGCGGCCGCGACCGCGAGCTTCTTCCGGGTACCTCTGAACGGCATGCTTCGTGTCATGGTCATCTCCTGAAAGTGAGAGTGCGACGGGAACGTCCCGACGCGGCGCGTACGGGCAACGGTCACGGTCGCCTGCCCGGTGAGACTGTCCCCCGGGGGCAGCGTTCGGAGCGCGCCCGAGGCGATGTTGCCCGGCTGCATCGAAAGTAGCTGGCGGGGCTGTTCCCCTTCGTCCACCCAGGACTTGAACTGCGTCTGCAACCACCGTGGTTACCGGTCTACAACCTGGGGTGTAGCTGGGACGGCAGGCCGGATCGACGGGGGTTCCGCACCGAGTGCGGACCGGAGTGCGTGGCGGGACCTGCCCGACCGGTCGGACCGCGGAAGACGGTATGCGAACGGCTGCGGCTGCGGTCGGCGAGGGCCCCCGGGGACGCCTGTTTTCCGGGTCCGGGGGCCAGCTAGTGTCCTGCGCCAGAGACCCGTCGGCAGAAGCGGGCGAGGAGTCGAGGATCTCTGGCGCAGGACACTAGCTGGGGCCGGTGCGCTGACGGGCCTCGTCCGCGAGGGTCCGGCCGGAGTCACGTGTCTGCTCGGTGACCTGACCGGTCTGCTCACGCGCCTGGTCCTGCGTGGCCTGGGCGGCCTGCGTGGCGGTGTCCCTGACCTCCGCGACCGCGTTCTGCGTGACCTCCTTGGCGCCTTCCTTCAGGTGCTGCGCGGACTCCCCGGCGGCCTGCTTCACGGGCTCCAGCGCGTCGCTCTGCAGCAGGTCGGCGGCCTTGTCCTGCTCCGCCTGCGTGGCCGGCAGCAGCGAGGACGCCAGCAGACCGACACCGAAGGCGACCAGGCCCGCGGCCAGCGGATTGCCCTGCGTCTGACTCCGGACCGTCTCAGGTGCCTGCTGCACCGCCTGTCCCGCCTGGCCGACGACGTCGCGTGCCGAGTCGGCTGCCCGGCCGGCGCCCTCCTGCAGCGAGCCGGCCGCCGAGTGGGTGCTGCCCGCCACACCCTGCGAGGTGTGTGACGCGCTGCCCATGACGCGGTCGCGGATCCCCCACACCGCGCCGCGCATCCGCTCCTTGCGCCGGCGGACCACCCGTCGGGGGCTGGTGCGGTCGGTGAGCTGGTCCACGTCCGCGGACAGCCGGCCGCGGGTGGCCTCGATCTCGGCCCTCACTTGGTCGGGTGACGTGCCCATTCCGCGTTCTCCTTCATGGTCTCGACAGTTCGCTCGGGCTTCGGGGAGACAGTGCGCATCTCCGTGCGGCCCCGCTGGTACAGCACGGCCGCGACGACGGCCCACACCGCGGTGACGATCAGGGCGGCCCAGCCTCCGTCCATCACGTTGGACAGGCCCAGCACGCCGGCCAGCGACAGAAACAGCAGAACCATGTAGCCCGCGAAGCCCGCGCCGCCGTACATGCCGGCTGCCTTGCCCGCCTTGGTCGCCTCCTCCCTGACCTCGGCCTTGGCCAGTTCCACCTCCTGCCGGAACAGGGTCTGCAGGTCCGAGGTGATCACGGACAGGAGCTGTCCCACGGACCTGTCCTGCGCCTGCGGGTCGGCAGGGCTGGGCGTGGGCGGCATCGGGGACATCTCACACCTCCGGATAAGGCCGGCCGGGCGCACCGGCCGGCGGGGTGCCGACGGTCGGCGGAACCGGCGGAGGCGCCGGCAGGGTCTCCGGCACAGGCCCCGCGGGAGGACCGGCCGGCAGCGCCGTCGAGACCGGGGCGCCCGGCCGCGTGCGGTCCGGCGCCCCGGTGGCCTGCTCCTGGCCGCTCCCGCCGGACTGGGAGGCGGTCTTGGCCACCTTCGCCAGCCGGCCGACGGCCAGTCCGGCCAGCAGCGCGCCGCCCAGGAAGGCTCCGGGACGTCGGCGGGCGAAGCCCTGGAGGTCGGAGACGAGGCCCTCGACCCCTTGTTTCTCCAGGTAGTCCGCGGCTCGGTGTCCACGCTCGGCCGCCTGGGCGGCCAGGCCGCGGGCCGGCGAATCGTCCTGGGCGTGCTCGGCGAGGCCGGACAGGTCGTGCGACCACTGACGCAGTACGTCGGCCGCCCGCCTGGTCTGCCCGTCGGCCTCTTCCATCGCGCGGCCGCGCAGGTCCTCGACGACCGTGCCGACCTGCTGCCGTGCCTCGCCCACCACGGTCCGAGCCTGTTCGGCTGCCGTTCCCGCGACCTGGCTCGCGGCCTGTTTGGCCTGCTCAGCGGTGGCGGAGGTTTCCGCCTTGACCCTTTCTCCCGTGCTCCCGGTTCCCGTCTGTATGGACTCAGTCATCAGTGACTTCTCCTCATCGGACATCCAGCGTGCGGCCATGTGTCCTGATACGGATGCATATCTGGCGTAGTACGCCGCTATGACACGTAACCGTCCGTCTCGCCCCGAGTGGCCAGTAACTGACGTTCGACACATATTTGCGACCGCCTGTCGAAGGTGATCGACATTCCGTGCCGGGGATGATCGACTCGCCGGCCCCGGCGGCTGAGCGACGGGGACCTCCGTAAGCCCGGCTTACGGGTGACCGGCCACCGGCGGCGCACCACCACGTCGAGGTCTGGACGTGCGGGACGCGGCCGGGGCGAGAGCGCGTGCCGGTTCCGGATATGGCGGGAACCCCGTGAGCCTGCGCCGCGGTCGACCTCGGCACCCGGTTGCCCCCGCCAACCAGTCGTGCAAATCCCGTGCTGTCAGGAGCTTTTGACGGACTCTCGGTCCATGTCCCATCAGCAGTCCACCAGCGCGCCGCGTACTGGACCCTCCTGGCCGCCACCGCGGTGATCGTCGCGGTGATCGTCTACGAGCGCCGGCAGATGATCTCCCACCTCGACGGCTACGGCTGGCCCCATCTGAAGTCCGGCTGGGAGCAGCGGTTCAACCAGCGACCGCTCACCACGGCCGCCCGGGTGATCGGTGTCGTCCCCGTCCTGCTCGGCGTCTTCCCGGGGGCTCCCCTGCTCGCCGGTGACCTGGAGAGCGGCACCGCCGAACCGGTCAACTCCCAGTCGGCCGGCCGCATCCGCCGGCCCGCGACGAAGCTCGGCGTGACCGCGCTCGTCATCGTGGTGTGCACCGCGGCGCTCTCCGTCGCTTTCGGCTGGTGGTCGTCCCCGATCAGGACCTCGTCGTACGTCATCAGCTGGGACGAGGGCTCCGCCTTCGACAACACCGGCCCGGTGCTCACGGCACTCAGCCTGATCACGGTCCTCGGCGGCGTCGCGATCGGCATGCTGCCGCGCCGCACCCTGGTGTCGATGGCTGTCACCCTCGGCTTCGCCGTCGCGGTGCAGGTGGTCTGGTCGCACTTCCGGATGTCCCTCGGAGACACCATCGCCGTCACCACGCACAGGGGTGTAGGGGACGGAGCCTCCCCACCCTGCCGGACGCCGCGCACGTCGTGGACCAGTCCTACCTCTCGGCGTCCGGCGACCTGACCGGCTGGGCAGCTGCGACGAGGCCCCGGCGAAGGCCACCACCGCCTGCCTGGACAAGGCTCATGTCATCGGTTGGTCCGTCGAGTACATCCCCATCTCCCGGATGTCCGCCATGCAGTGGTCCGGCGCCGCGCTCCTGCTGGCTCTCACCGCCGGCATCACGGCGTTCATCGTCCTGTGGGGCCGCAGGCGCCTCGCGTGACCGCCGCCCGCCGCGCGCGTGACCGCGGCCCGCCGTGCGCGTGACCGCGGCCCGCCGTGCGCGTGAGCGCGGCCCGTTCGCCGAGTGCTGCCCGGCCCGGGCCGGGCGGATTCACGACCAGGTGATCTCGCCGTGCCGGGAGAGGAAGCGTCCGGTGCCGGCACCGGGTTCCTCGGTGGCGAGGGCGACGATCGCGTCCGTGCCCTCGGTGACGGTCTGGGGGCCGCTGTGACCGTTGAGGTCGGTGGCGGTGTAGCCGGGGTCTGCCGCGTTGACGCGGATGCCCTCAAGTCCCTTGGCGTACTGCGTGGTCAGCATCGTCAGGGCCGCCTTCGACGCGGTGTACAGCGGCGCGACGACGCGCGACTCGGGCCGCGCGGGGTCGTGGGTGAGGGCGAGGGAGCCCATGCCGCTGCTGACGTTGACGATCACCGGGGCGTCCGAACGGCGCAGCAGCGGCAGGAACGCGGTGGTGGTGCGGACGACACCGATGACGTTGACGTCGAGGACGGCGAGGGCGTCGGCCGCGGTGAGGTCGCTGGGATCGCCGGCGGGGCCGTGGACCCCCGCGTTGTTGATCAGGACGTCGATCCTGCCCTCGTGTGCGGCGACGTTCGCGGCGGCGGCGGCCACGGACGCGTCGTCGGTCACGTCGACGGGGACATACCGTGCGCCGAGCGCGGCGGCGGTTTCCTCGCCCTGCTCACGGTCGCGGGCTCCCACGAGCACGGTGTGACCGTACTCGACGAGGCGGCGGGCGGTCTCACGGCCGAGACCCTTGTTGGCTCCGGTGATGAAAGTGATCGTCATGGCTTCGACAATGGCCCGGCCGGGGGACGCGCGACAGGGACGCCTCGACGGTAGGAGAACCAGTACCCCCCTGTGGCATCCCGCGCTCGCCCCGGGGTACGGCAGGATGGGGATCATGCCGACGACTCCCGGAACCGGACTGGGCGCGATGATCCGCACATGGCGCGACCGGCTGCCCCCGTCGGCCGCCGCGCTGCCGGTGGCCCACGGGCGCCGGGCGGCCGGGCTGCGGCGCGAGGAACTGGCCGACCTGGCCGGAGTCTCGGTCGACTACGTCGTACGACTGGAGCAGGGGCGGGCCACGACACCTTCGGCATCGGTGGTGGCCTCGCTGGCGCGCGCCCTGCAACTGTCCACCGCCGAGCGGGACCACCTGTACCGGCTGGCCCGGCTCGTCCCGCCGGCGGACGGGGCGATCCGCGACCATCTGCCGCCCGGCGTGCAGCGCGTGCTCGCCCGGCTCGGGGACGTGGCGGTCGCCGTGTTCGCGGCGGACTGGCAGCTGGTCTGGTGGAACCACGGATGGGCCGCCCTGCTGGGCGATCCCGCCGGCTCCCCGCCGCGGCTGCGCAACTTCGCCCGCGACAGGTTCCTGGTGGACGACGGCCCCGCCCACCTCGCGCTGTGGCCGGTGACCGAGGCGGATCGAGACGCCACCGACGCGGCGGTCGTCTCCGACCTGCGCCGCGCCACCGGCCGCTTCCCCCACGACCCCCGCCTGACCGTTCTGATCCGCGAACTGAGCGCGGGCAGCGGGAAGTTCACCGACCTGTGGGCGACGGGAGCGGTGGCCGCACACCGCGAGGACCACAAGACGATCCACCACCCGTCGGTGGGACCGGTCACGGTGGACTGCGACATCCTCACCGACGGCGACTCCGAACTCAAGATCGTCATCATGACCGCCGCCCCGGGCAGCGAGGACGAGACCAGACTCCGGCTCACCGCCGTCGCGGGCCTGACGGCCGACGCGCGCCGGTGACGGATCCCCGCGTGCCTCGGAGGGCTCGGCCCACCGACTGCGTGCCGCGGCCACGCTTGGATCAGGGCCGGCTCAGGCCCCACGTCTGCAAGGCGTAGGGCCGCCCCTTCTCCTCCCCCTCGATCAGCGGTACGTCGAGCAGTTCGAAGCCCGCCTTCACGGCCACGGCGGCGCTGGCGGTGTTCTCGGCCTCCAGCTCCAGGATCACCTGATCCACACCCAGCTGCTCGAAGGCGTACGCGGCCATCACACGCACCGCCCGCACGGCCAGCCCCTGGCCGCGGTGCGCGGGGCCCACCGCGTAACCGAGCTCCGCTCCCTCGGGGGCACGCCGCAACATCACCTCGCCGAGCGGTGCGCCGCCGTCGACGGTGATGGCGAGCAGGATGGTCGTGCCCTCCGCACGCAGCTGCCGGGCCCGGTCAAGGCGCAGGCGAGCGGCCGCCGCGTCGAAGGGGGAGACGATCGGCGTCCAGTACGCGATGTCAGGGTGGTCGAACAGCTCCGGCATCGCGCCCAGGTCCGCTTCCCTCCAGTCGCGCAGGACAAGCCCCTCCCCCGCAAGCTCGATCCGCTCGGGAAACGACGACGTGGTGCTGGTCATGGTGCGGGACCTCCCTGGCCTGTTCAGAACGAGGCAGGATAACCGGGCCCGGCCGCCGGCGGACCGGCATCCCCGGAAGTCTCCCCGGCGGCCCGCTGTGATGACCGTCCCCGCCTCGGGAACCGCATGTCCATGACGAGACTTCGTCGCGCGGGAGACGAGGGGGCCGGGCACCAGCCCCGGCAGTGCTCGTTCGATGACCGGCGTGCCCCGGTGTGGTCCTGCCTCACTGCCGGGTCGGCGGATTCTCCTCGACGCCGTTGACCGCGTCAGACGGTGAGGAGGGCTCGTCGAACAGCCTGCCCACGACCCGGAGGGCGGGAGCTGCCACCGTCCAGCAGACGGCGAGCGAGAAGGCGCGCCCCGCCGTGCCCGCGTCACGGGGTGGCCTTCTGGGCCGGCGCGGGGCGAGCGCCGCGTACGCGCGTCCACCGGCTCGCCCCGCCGTACGGTCCCGCGAGGCGAGGCGGAATGCACGGCAGGTGTCCCATCCCGACTGCACCGCCCCTGCGTTCGGAACGGCGACCGGCCGTGCCACGAACTCGCAGGCCGTGCACGATGCCCGCCGCTGCCCGCCCGGTCGGAGCTACGGCGCCGACCCCATTTCCGCCATGAAGCCCACCGGGTCGCTGTCGAATCCCTGGATCCTCTCGTGGAACTCCCACACTCCGGAGGCGTCCTTGGTGAACTCCGCGACGGTGCCGGCGGTGGATCCGGCGATCTGTGTCAGGTCGTTCTTCAGCAGCTCCCGGTACCCCTCGAGAACCAGAACCCCCGCGTTCGTCAGGTCGCCGAAGGTCTTGAAACCGGCGTTCTGGTGGATCACCACCCCCACGACGACCCGTGCGAAGGAGTGCGCGAGGCGGTCGAGTTCCAGGGTCATCTCCTCCACGTAGCCGAAGCCCTGGCCTGTCTCGCTGTGCCGGCCCATGTTGATGGTGCCGTCCGGTGAGCGGCTCTCGTAGTGGACGACGTACACCGGACGCCCGTAGGGAGCTTCCGAGGCGTAGGTCGCGGCGACGATGTCGAGATGGTGGGGCGGCTGGTCGAACGGAGCCGGATCCCACCTGAGCCGCACCTGGGCCTTCACCAGCCCCTTGCTGCCGCTGCCGCTGCCGCTGCTCACCAGTACTGCCCCTCGCGCCGTCACGCCACCGCGGGAAATCCCCCGCAGGTCAAGTATGTCTCCGTGTCGCCGTGTTGAAGCATCCGGAGCAGCACCTCCCCCGCCACCCGCGAACGGGGCGGTGGCCAGGCGCGTCTCTCGCGCGTGGGCGCGACGTTTTCCCGGGACTCGCAGGGGGGACCCGGCGCGTGTCGGCCGGGCGCCTCCGCCCCTGGAGAACGCCGAGGACAGCAGGAGAACAGGCGGGACGAGAGACAGGGCTTCCCTGGCCGGCATGAAGGTGTCGGACCACATCCTCCAGCGGCCGCGTGAATGGGGAGTGGAGCACGTCCTCGCCTACGCCGGTGACGGCATCAACGGCCTGCTGGCGGCACGGGGGCGCGCCGAGAACAACCCGAGGTTCGTGCAGGCGCGGCACGAGGAGATGGCCGCCTTCGAGGCCGAGTTCTCGGGCAGGTTCGGAGTGTGCGCCGCCCCTCGGGACCCGGCGCGATCCACCTGCTGGGGGCGCCCCTGCGGCCTATCTGGTGCCCGAGGCGACCATGGCGCAGAGGATCAGCCGGGCCAAGCGCACCGTCGCCGGCGCACGCCTCGACCAGCCCGGCGACGTGGCCACCGTGCTGCGCGTCCTCTACCTGGTCTTCAACGAGGGCTACTCCGGCGACGTCGACCTCGCCGCCGAGGCCATCCGCCTCACCCGTCAGGTCGCGGCCGTGATCGAGCATCCGGAGGTGGCGGGACTGCTCGCTCTCATGCTGCTGCATCATGCCCGTCGCGCCACCCGCACCGCGCCCGACGGCAGCCTGGTGCCGCTCGCCGAGCAGGACCGCGGCCGGTGGGACACCGACGCGATCGCCGAGGGCGTCACCGTCCTCCAGGCGGCCCTCGCCCGTGACCGGCTGGGCGAGTTCCAGGCCCAGGCCGCCATCGCGGCCCTGCACGCCGACGCGCCCACCGCCGAGGAGACCGACTGGGTGCAGATCGTCGAGTGGTACGACGAGCTCGCACGCCTGAGCGACAACCCTGTCGTCCGGCTCAACCGGGCGGTCGCCGTCGGCGAGGCCGACGGACCGCGCGCCGGCCTGGCGGCGCTCGCGACGCTGGACATTTCACTGCCCCGCCACACCGCGGTGGCGGCCCACCTCCACGAGCGCGACGGCGACCTGGCGACGGCGGCACGGCTGTACGCCGAGGCGGCCGCGAAGGCACCCAACCTCGCCGAACGCGACCACTTGACCCGTCAGGCGGCCCGACTCAACACCCGTCGCCGGGGCTGACGCCCACGGGCTTGCCGGAAGCGCCGTCGCCACCGCCTCGACTCGGCAAACTCGTCAGGCGGTCAGAACGGCCAGGCGGTCAGGCGGCCAAGCGGCCAAGCAGTCAGAACTGCCAGGCGGTCAGGCGGTCAGGGGCTGCCAGCGGTCCCGCGTCTCGGGGTCGACGGTGCTGAGCCACACCAGCGCTCCACCGATGAGTCCCGGCTTGTCCCGCGTGCCCAGGGCGGGGGCTTCGAGCATGTCGGCAGCCTCTTCGAGATAGGTGACCAGCGTGTCGAGCTCTTCGCCGTTGGCGTCGTTGTAGCGGGACCAGCGGCCCAGGTAGCCGGTCGCGGCGTCCAGGTAGAGGCCCGAGGTGCTGTCAGCCGGGCCTTGCGAGACGACCGGGATCCAGGTCGCCTTCCACCGGACGACCCGCTCTTCTTCGGGACGGTCGGCGTTGAGGACGTCCTGGGAGGCCTGAGAGTCCATCATCCGCCGGTGGACGGCGGCCACCCCATCCAGGGGCATCAGAGCCTCGTTGCCCGGAAGGCACCCCCGGCCGTCGCCCGCCGTCAGCAGCCACAGGGCGCGCAGCTCGACGGGTATCGGGATGCCGAGGCCTTCTTCCAGGGCGGCGACGGCGCCGGGGCCGGCACCGGCGTGGAGGGCGGCATAGGAATCCGGGGCGTCGTCCTTCAGCCGGCCGGTGATGCGCTGCCAGGCGTCGGCGATCTGCCGCACGGTGACCGCGGTGGCGGCGGGGTCGACGGGCGGGCCCTGGTCTCGGCCCAGCTCCTGCTCCTCCTCCTTGTCCTCTTCCCGGGCCTGGGGCTCGGTGGTGTGTACCGGTCGCAGGAAGCGGATCTGGATCCGGTCCGGCTCGCGTATGTAGCCGACGGCAAGGTCGGGGCAGTCATCGAACATGTCACCGTCGACCATCACGGTGAGAATGCCGGGCAGCTCCGAGGGCCGGCCCATGTCCGGATCGTCCACCAACTGCCCGGCCAGCGCCTTCAAGGCATACGGGACGCCGCCCCCGAACCGGGCGGCGGTCTCACGGACGAGCGGGTCGATCTCGACGTTCACGAACTGTTGCTCCTCGCTGGTCGCACAGGGCCCCGTGAGGGCGGGTGGCACAGGGTGATGGCGACGCCCTGTGCGCGTCAGCCGGCGGCCGGTCGGCTGAGATCGGAGAGTCCCCACAACTCGGCCACCTCACACATGCGCGGACCGACAGACCCGGTGCCCCGCACATCGGCGGTCACCGCGCCGCCTCCAACTCGTAGTCGAACCAGACGCGATGCGTTCCGTCCGCGTCGACGGCCAGCCCTCCGCCACCGGAGATGCCCGCGAGCTCCTCGGTGCCGCTCGTGGGCACGATGGTGAAGAACTCCGCTGTACGATCGCTGCCGGACGTCGTCGCCGAGTGCACGAAGTTGAAGGCGCCCGCCCTGCCGCACAGCGAGCCTTCGAACGACTCCATCGCCACATAGGTACCCACGCCGGTCGCCTGGTCGAACGCGGCTGTGAACAGGGTCGCCGAGCGGCCGGTGACCTCGCCCTCGAAGCGCTTCTCCATGGTGGCCACACCCACCGGCAGCGCGGTGGACACAGCCGGGTCCGGCTTCAGCTCGGTCGGGACGAACGCTTCCACTGTGAACGTGCCTGCGGCTCTCATGGAACGACCGTATCGCTGCGGTCTGACAATGCTCTGCCTCTCCCGCGCGGCGCCCACCCGCCCGTTGGGCACTGTGGTGCGTTCACGCAACCCACTCGCGTGGCCAGGGTGCCCCTCGGCGGCTTCCCGGTGCGCGAGCACAGCGGGCGGCAGGTGTCATCGGTCGGCGCGGCGAGGTCCCTCGACTCCGTCTCCGGGATCGACGGCACCTCCCACGAAGGCTCGCCCCGCCCGGCCCGGCGTGGACGAAGACAAGTCGCGTATCCCCGTCTGGGACCAGGAGATCCATCAGGCCCAGCCTCAGCCGCTCCCGCACGCAGCGGACGAGCGGGTGGACTCGGTGGTGCTGGCGGTGCGTGACGGGGTGACCAAGGCAGGCGATCCGCCACCCGATTTGGAGCACCGTTGTCCTTCACCTCTCCGTCCGCCGGCAGCCGCGCGGTGCCGGCTGCGGCGACGCTTCCCCTGCTGGCCACGTTCCTCAGCGCGTGCTCCGTCGTCGACGGCGACGGCTACGACGGTACGGACGCCGAACTCCGGCGGCTGGCGGCGCAGCCGCTCCTCGCGGCAGCGCCCGCCCACGCCACGACTCCCGCCCACTACCGGGGCGTCGGCGTGACCACCGGATGTGACGACGACAGCAGCGGGGCGCCCTGGCTGCACGCGGACCGCCTGTACGCCGTCCCAGACCGGCCCGACGCTGTCATCGCCCACTACACGAAGGCCGCGGCGGCGGCCGGCTGGCACGTCGAAAAGGACCCTGACGCCGGGGCAGCGACGGCGACCGTGGAGGGCGTCTGCTGGACCAGGACCGAGCAGGGCCGGCACCTGCTGCTGAGCGTCGGCTTCCGTACGGAAGGCTTCTCGCCGGAGCCGGAGCCGGAGCCGGAGCCGGACCCGGAGACCGGCACGGGCCTCGTCTACGCGGTGTCGGTCGGCACCGAGCGGGACGGCGGCGCGGCCACCTGTTGGCAATAGGGTTCACCGGCGACGGGCCGGGTGCCGACGGCACCGGAGACGCGGGCAGATTGCCTGGCGGCGGCATCCTCAGGCACTATCAGGTCCGGCGCCCGTGTGGACGTCTCCGAGCCGGGCGTCACCCGCCTCTCGGACCTCACTTGAACGACGGCGGGTGGCCCATGGCGTGGATGGTGGGAACCGGCATGCTCATGGGTCTGCTGGCGATCGCAGCGGGGATCGTGACGCTCCAGACGGGCTGGATCCTGCCGGCGGCGCGCCGTCGCGTGACCAGGCCCCGGCTCCACGCCCTGGGTGCACAACTCGTGGGGGCTTCCCCCCTTCTTCAGGGCCTCTTCTACTTTCGAATCCTGCCGAGCGCCTCCTGGGAGGTCCGCTTCCTCGGCGCGAACGCCCTCGCGCTTGCCGGGCTCCTCCTCATCGCCCTCGGCCAGGTGTTGCCACCCCTCCGGAGCGGCTGCTCGCTGTCGTCGCCGCCTGCGGTGGGGCCGGCGTCGAAGCTCCGGGTCGCGGTGAGCCCGGGGCGGAAGTGACCGGGACGGCCGGGACGACACCCCCAAGGCCCGCCTGACCTCACCTCCGCTGTCCAGCGACCGCTTCCACTTGCGGTAGGTGGGCCGCCGCCGCGCTCCACCTGATCCCCCGGAGTCCCGGGGCAGGAGAGGAGTGTCGTAGCGCCTGCCCTTGAAGCGCGCGAGCGGGCCGGACGCCCGGTGGGGCGGGGTCGGCCGGAACCGGCGGGCGTCCGCCGCACCACCGTCGACGGCGATGGACCGGCAGACGGCAAACCGCAAACCGCAAACCGCAGACCGCAGATCGCAGATCGCAGACCCCAGACCCCAGACCCCAGACCGCAGACCGCAGACCGCAGACCGCAGACCGCAGACCCCAGACCGCACAGGATCTGCTGATCTGCGGAAGCGGCAGGACCGCGGGTTACCTCGCCCGGCGTATGGCGCCCGGCGTGCGCCGCCCGCCACCCTGGGTGCAGCACGTCACGCACCACTTACGGGGAGTACTTCATGCACCACGTCCGCCCTCGCCCTGCCCGCCGCGCCGCCCTCGCCATCACCGCCCTGCTGCTCGCCTGCGGTCCACTGGCCGCCTGCCAGAGCAACGACGACGCGCCCGCGCCGGCACCGGCGCCGACAACAGTCGCCGCTTCCCCGACGACCGACGGCAAGGAGAGCCCCACCGCGGCGCGGGGCATCGCGCCCGACCTCAGGGGACTCACCGTCGCCGACGCGCGCGGTCGGCTCGCCGAACTGGACTACGGCATGGCGTTCAGTGACGACTCCCGGATCGGTGACGACTCCCTCAAGGTCACCGCCCAGTCCCCGGCCCCCGGCACCCCGCTGAGGACGGGCGCCACCGTGACGCTCACCGTGCCTGGCCAGTAGAACGGTGAGCACCATCCATTCACCGCGCGCAGCAGGGGAGTTGGAGGAGTCCAGCGTCTCGTGAGAGGTGCCGGAGCTGTCAGTGGTGTCGCCTAGGATCGCCCGCGATCGGGGCGGGATTCCAGGGGACAGGGGCGTCATGAGTTTTGATCTTGCGGTGTGGTTCGAGCGGACGCGTCCGTCGGGCGCCGAAGCCCAGCGGACGTACGAGCGGATGTGCGCGGGTGCGTCCGGGGCGGCGGTCGGGCATCCGGCAGTGGCGCGTTTCCACGGGGCGTTGGTCGCGGAGTTCCCCCAACTGCCTGACGGCACGGGCGCGGCGGCCGATCCGGCCTCCCCGTGGTCGGCGGGGCTGGATGTCTCCGGGGAGCATGTGCTGATGGCGATGGGATGGAGTCGTGTCGCGGTGGTGGCTCCGCGGGTGATCGAGTTGGCCGGTGAGCACGGTCTGGTCTGTTTCGACCCGCAGGCAGGGGTGGTGCATGTCCCGCCCGGCCTGCGCGGACGAAGGGCGTTGCGGCTGGAGTCGTGCACCGGCCTGCCGGTGGAGGATCCGGACCCCGAGACGGTCGAGCGGGTGGTGCGGGGTCTGTCGGCGGACAACTGGTTCGTCATCCTGGAGGGAGACGCCGGGCGGTACGTCCAGGTGGGGGCCGGGTCGCGTGCCGGGGTGGAGTCGGGGGGCTTCGGCGTCGAGCACCGAGACGGCTCGGCTGATCGCCACTACCGGTGTGTGCTGCGCGATCTCGACCAGGTCGTCGCCGTGTTCGCGGACTTCGCGCTGGGGGCGCGGACCTGGAGCGTGGAGGCGGAATGGGAGAAGCTGGCGTGGTAGATGAGGGTGTTCGCGGCGCCCACGACGAGCGGGTCCGGCTTGCCGAAGGCCGTGTGGTCCTTGGCGGGGTTGGTCACAGCGGTCGATGCGGTCCGTGCGGGCGGGCAGCCGACGAAGCGCCGGGGCCGGGACGTACGCAGTTCCGGGCCGTAGTCGTCCGGCGTCCGTCAGGTGGCAGCCGGGCGCGCGGGCGGGCTGAGCTCGGCCCAGACCGTCTTGCCGGTGTCGAGCGGTGTGACACCCCAGCGCTGGGTGAGTTGTTCGACGATCCGGATGCCGAAGCCTCCGGGCTCGGCGGCGTCGGCGGTGCGCAGTCGTGGCCAGCGGGCACCACGGTCGCTGACGGCGATCCGGAGCATCCGTCCGTTCCACGTCAGGCGGATCACGGGAGAGCCGGCGCCGTGCCGGATCGCGTTGGTGATCAGTTCGGAGACCAGCAGTTCCGCCGCCTCGATGACGCGGTGCTGGCGCAGCGGGCCACCGAAGTCCTGCACACAAGCCCTGGCCCAGTCCCGGGCCGCGGCGATGCTCGCGGCGACGGCCGGAAAGCGCGAAACGCATTGGGCGACGGACGGTTTGGTGTTCATGAATTTCCACCCCGCGGCCCGTTGCTGCCTGCCGATCGCGGCCGGGCTGTCCGCGGCCGGCGTCCCATAAGAGTCGGTTACCCGTATCTCAGCTTTGAACCATCCCGCATTCGAGCCTGATCGGGAGATCTCGTGAAGAAAAGGCCGCCGCTTTTCGGCGCACCCCGGAGAACGGCCCGGAACCGCGCACGGTGGCGTCGACATTCAACCATTTACCTTGAAGGTTGCCCGCTACAACCTTCCGGCGGCCCGGACTTCTGGTTTTGACCCCGGCCGAAAGCGCTTCCCAACGGCTGACGGCGTACTCAGCCCCGAGCCAGTGGCACCGGAGAACACGCAAGCGCGGCTGACGTGCGCGACCGCACACCGGGTCACCGCAGGGCGACGCGCCGCCGGCCACCTCGGCACGCAGTCCACCCGCTCTCCGGATCAAGCCGTCGACCACCCGGGGAAACCAGCCACCGCGTTGTGAGCCGCCTCACCCACCCCTTTCCGGGCCGGAACTTGAACTGCCTGGTCAGTTCGCCTTTTGGGTAGTCGTCGACCGAGCGTTGGCCGGATACGTCAATAATCTGGCATTGCAGTCAGTACCACGCCCGATACAGGGTGTGATCGTGTTTGAGCGACGTGTTGTTGTGGTGGTGTACCCGGGCGCACTGGCCCTGGACATCACCGGACCGATTGAAGTGTTCGATACCGCCAACCGGCTTCTCGCCTCTCCGGGCATGCCCTATCGGATCGACCTCGTCTCCGCCGACGGCCCACGGGTACGCACGAGTTCCGGTGTGATCGTGGAAGCCCTGCCGCTGGAGGCGGCCGACGGACCGATCGACACGCTCCTGGTGCCGGGCGGGTGGAGCCTCAACAGCGCCCTCCAGGACCGGGCGCTGCTGTCCTGGATCCGCCGGGCCGCGGCCCGCTCCCGCCGGGTCACCTCCGTGTGCGGTGGGTCCTTCCTGCTGGCCGAGGCCGGCCTGCTCGACGGCAGACACGCGACCACGCACTGGGCGTACACGGACGCGATGGCCCACCGCTATCCGGACGTGACGGTGGACGCGGAACCGATCTTCGTCTGGGACGGCCCCTACGTGACGTCGGCGGGCGTGTCGACCGGGATCGACATGGCACTGGCCCTGGTGGAGGCCGACCACGGAGCGCCGCTCGCGCTGGAGGCGGCTCGGTTCCTGGTGCTGTCCCTCAAACGGCCCGCGGCGCAACCGCAGTTCAGCGCCGTCCTCGACGCGCAGCTGGCCGACCATCCGCCGATCCGGGCCGCGCAGGAGTGGATCCTGCACAACCTGCACAACCCACTGCCCGTGGCCGACATCGCCCGGCGCGCCAACATGAGCCTGCGCAACTTCGCCCGGGTCTTCCGGCGCGAGGTGGGCGAGACCCCCGGGCAGTACGTCGAGCGGGAGCGCATCGCCCGCGCCCGCGAACTGCTCGAGACCACCGATCTGACGATCAGTCAGGTCGCGCGGCGCTGCGGATTCCCGGCCCCCGAGACCTTCTTCCGCTCCTTCGGACGAACCCTGGGCCTCACCCCCAAGCAGTACCGGCACCGCTTTCAGCTCATCTCACCGTCCGGCCTCACCGACCGGCACCACGAGACGGACAGGAGCCCCGTATGACCACCACGACCTCGGACACCCCCGAGCCAGCGGCGATACGCATGGTCGACTACCTGGCGAGGGAACTCGCCCGGTCGGGTGTCACCCACATGTTCGGCGTCGGCGGCGCGAACATCGAGGACCTGTACGACGCCGTCCACCGCGGCGGCGCCGTCCGCGGCGTCGTCGCCAAACACGAGTTCGCCGCCGTCACGATGGCCGACGGGTACGCCCGCACCACCAGGCGCCTGGGCGTGGTCGCCGCCACCTCGGGCGGCGGCGCGATGAACCTCGTCCCGGGCCTGGCCGAGGCGCATGCCTCCCGGGTGCCCGTGCTCGCCCTGGTCGGACAGCCCCCGACCGGCCAGGAGGGCCGCGGAGCGTTCCAGGACTCCAGCGGCAGGGCGGGCTCCTTCGACGCCCGGGAGGTCTTCGCCCCGGTCTCCCGGTTCTGCGCCCGGGTGGACGACGCCGGCACACTGCCGGAGCTGTTGCCCCGCGCCCTGGCGGCCGCCCAGACGCATCCGCGTGGGCCCGCCGTGTTGCTGCTGCCCAAGGACGTACAGCAGGCGGAGTTCCGCCCACCGGGCCGCCCCGCACCGGCACGAGGTGCGCCGGCGTCGACGCCGCGGCTCGACGACGCGGCCCTCACCTCCGTGGCGGACACCCTGCGCGGGTCCGGCCGGGTCCTGGTCATCGCCGGCGAGGACGTCGCCGCCGCCGACGCGCGCACGGAGCTGGCCGAACTGGCCCGGCGGCTGGGGGCTTGGGTGGCGGTGACCCCCGACGCGAAGGACGTCTTCGACAACCGCGATCCCCGGTTCGCCGGAGTCGCGGGAGTGATGGGCCATGCCAACGTCGAGGACTGCCTGCGCCGGGCCGACGTGTGCGTGCTGGCCGGCACCCGGCTGCCGCTGCTGGCCCGCGGCGGACTCGACCAGGCCCTGGCAGGCACCGAAGTCGTGTGCCTGGGGCCCGAGCCGCCGTTCGTGGAGGGCACCACTCTGGGCGGTGACCTGCGCGAGGCGCTGCGCGCGGTGACCGACCGGCTCCCGCCGCTCCCCCGGACCTGCCCGCCGCACGCCGGCCCGCTCCCCACTCCCACGCCGGGCCCGGTGTCGCGGATTCCCAGGCCCACCGTTCCCTACGCCGACGCGGTCGCCGCGGTGGACGCCGCCCTCCCCCA
This sequence comes from Streptomyces sp. NPDC043878, assembly GCF_056435735.1. Lineage (NCBI taxonomy): Bacteria > Bacillati > Actinomycetota > Actinomycetes > Kitasatosporales > Streptomycetaceae > Streptomyces > Streptomyces sp. NPDC043878. The sequence goes on along the minus strand of NZ_JBWKDW010000023.1, from coordinate 108,847 downwards.
CCACGCCCATGTCTTCGTGGACGCCGGCAACACGGGGGCCAGCGCGATCCATCTCCTGCCCGCGCCGCGAGACGGCCGCTTCGTCGTGGCGCTCGGCATGGGAGGCATGGGTTACACCTTCGGCGCCGGCATCGGCGCCGCGCTCGCCACCGGCCGGCGTACCTACGTCCTCGCCGGTGACGGAGCCTTCCTCATGCACGGGATGGAAGTGCACACCGCCGTCGAGCACTCCGCGCCCGTCACTTTCGTGATCTTCAACAACAACGCACACGCCATGTGCGCGGTACGTGAGGAGTACCTCCAGGGCGGGGGCCGCGACGACGACCTGTTCGCCCCGACCGACATCGCCGCCGCGGTGGCCGCCGCCTTCCCGTCGCTGGAGGTCACCGGCACGGCGGACGCGGCTCACCTGCGCCAGGCGCTGCTGCGGGGCAACGCGGGCGCGGGCCCGGCGTTCGTCACCGTGGACTGCGACCCCCACGAGATCCCGCCGTTCCTCCCCTTCCGGTCCTTCCGGCCGCTCAGCCCGGCCGAGGCGACACCCCCGGTCAGGCATCCCGCCGAAGCCACCGAACCCACCGACAGCCCTGAAACGACAACCGAGAGCAAGGAGTGCCCCCATGAGCGAGGCGTCGTCCCCGTTGGCTGACATCCCCGGTCTGATGCGGATCGAGAACCCCGGCAAGGAGGAGCTGACCGCGCACTGCATGGACCTCACCCACGCCGTCTACCCCCACGACCAGGTCTACGGCCAGTACTGCACGATCCACGCGTACGTCGACTGCCCTCCCGAGCAGGCCTACGACTATCTGAGCCAGGGACACCACCTGGAGGAATGGACGTGCAGCCTGCGGGACTTCGCGCCCTCCGGCACGCCCGGCCTGTGGGTGGGCCACGACCGACTCGAGGACGACACCGAGATCTACTGCGAGGTCGTCGCCAACCCCGACGCCCTGACCGTGGACTACCACTGCTCGTGGGACCAGGGCGACAAGCTCTGGATGATCTACCTGATGCGGGTCGTGCCGGCCGCGCTGGTGCTCGACAAGCCGGGATCGGTGATCACCTGGACCAACTGCCGGCACCCCTACTACGACGACAACCCGCACCCCGACAAGGCTCCGCGCCCGGACCGGGCCTGGGTCGGCGACTTCTGGGACCTCTTCTACGCGGGACACACCGTGGAGATGAACAACCTCAAGGCGATCCTGGAGTACCGCCACCGCAACGGTCTGCCGGTCAGTGTGGCACCGGCGAAGGCGGTGGCCCGGTGACCACGGTCAGCCTCGCCGACGTCGCGAGCTACCTGCCCGGCGAGCCGGTACCCGCCGCGTTCTACACCGGCTACCCCGGAGCCGAGGACAAGCTCCGCGACCACCCCATGTTCAAGGTGCCGCCGGCACGGCACCACGTCGCCGCCGACGAGACGAACGCGGACATGGTCGAGCGGGCCGTACAGCCCCTGATCGAACGCCACGGCAGCGACGAGATCCGCGGCGTCGACGTGCTGCTGGTCCACAGCCAGCTGCCGGACCTGCCGTTCGTGGGCGCCGGCACCGAAGTGGCGCGCCGGCTCGGACTGAATCCGGAGTGGCTGGTCGACGTGGCCAACGCGGGCTGCGCGTCGTTCGTGTACATGCTGAAGCTGGCCCGGCAGATCCTCTCCACCACCGACGCGAGGACCGCGCTCATCTGCAACGCGCAGAGCGCGGCGGGACAGTGCTTCACCCAGTCCGAGGTGCGCCGGCTCGCCCAGGCCGCGATCCCGGGCGACGGCTGCGGCGTGGGATACCTGACGACGTCGGCCCACAGCCCGGTCCTCGACGTGGAGACACGGCACATCGCCGCGTACGCGGGGGACATGACGGTGGCGCTCGACGACGGCCGCAAGTACTGGGAGCCGGGCGAGTCCCAGCTCCGGATCGGCTTCACCGACGCGAGTGTCGCCAAGGTGCTGGCCCGCGGGAACCGCCTGGTGCCCGAGGTGGTCACGGACCTGTGCCGGCGTCTCGGGGTCGCGACCACCGACATCGACGCCCTCATCACCAACCAGCCCAACCGAACGTTCCTGCGCAACTGGCGCGAGGCGCTGCGACTCCCCGCCGAACGGCACCTCAACACCTTCGACGACTGCGGGAACCTGTTCGGCGCGGCGATCCCGGTCACGCTGGACCGTGCGATCCGCTCCGGGCAGGTCGAGGACGGTGACCTCGTGGTGCTCGGCGGCTTCGCCCACGCCGGTGACTTCGCCGGCGCGGTCGCCGTCCGCTGGCACGGTGGGCGGAGCTGACCGATGGACATCCCCGTACTGCACCGGCTGGCCCTCAACGAGAGCCCCTATCCCCCGCTGCCCTCGGTGCGTGAGGCGATGCGGGAGGCCGTCGCCGAGGCCCACCGCTACCCGCAGTTCCACCCCGACGACCTGACCGGGCGGATCGCCGCGTGGTGCCGGGTGCCGACAGCCCGCGTCGCGGTCGGCAGCGGATCGGTGGGCGTGGCACTGCAGTTGCTGCACGCGGTCGTCGAGCGCGGTGACTCGATGGTCTACGCGTGGCGCACCTTCGACGCGTATCCGCTGCTGGCGTCCATGGTGGGCGCCCGGCCCGTCGCGGTGCCGCTGAGCCCGGACGGAAGCCAGGATCTGCCCGCCCTGCTCGCGGCGCTCGACCACCGCACACGCGTCGTGGTGCTGTGCAATCCGCACAATCCCACCGGGAGCCTGGTCACCGCGGACGACCTGGCCGAGTTCCTGCGGCGCGTCCCCCCGCACGTGACCGTGCTGCTGGACGAGGCGTACGTGGAGTTCGCCCGCGACCCCCGGCTGCCGGACACGCTCGCGCTCCTGGACGCGCACCCCGGCCTGCTGGTCCTGCGCACCTTCTCCAAGGCCTACGGCCTGGCGGCCCTGCGGGTCGGTTACGGACTGGGCTCGCCCGACCTGGTGGCGCGCGTCCGCCGGCAGCAACTTCCCTTCGGCATCAACGCGGTGGCGAGTGCCGCGGTGGAGGCCTCGCTGCGGGCCGGCGACGAGCTGGAGCGGCGGGTGGAGAGCGTGGTCGCCGAACGGGAGCGGTTACGGCGGCAACTCCTCGCCCTCGGCTGGCACATCCGCCCGAGCCACACCAACTCGCTCTGGCTGGCCGCGCCCGACCCGATCGACGACGGCGCCGCCGCGCTCGCCGCCGTCGGGGTCCAGGCACGCCACTACCCCGGCGAGGGCATACGGCTGACCGTCGGCAGCCGGGAGGCCAACGACGCCGTGCGCACCGCGCTGGCGGCCGTGGGCGGGGAGGGCAGGTCAGGCAGCGGCGCGCTGAGCGCAGCCCGATCCGACGGGGTGATCACCGCGTAGAGCCGGCTGCCGGGCGGAGCCCGGTCACAGCGGCGGCACGCAGTGGCAGCCGGGCCTGTTCGTCGTCCCGGTCCGGCAGGCCCGCCCGGTGGGCGGTCGCGCAGATCCGCGGATCGTCGCGGAGGGGCCGGGGGAGAAACTCGTCGCCGAACTCTGGGAACAGGGTCCGCCGCGCTGCGCCTTCGCCAGGTCGACCAGCAGCCGGACGAGTTCGCGGTCGTCGTACCGGTCGGCCGCACCACGCAAGCGGCGTCACGCCACAGCGAAGGCCGTGGTGTGGTGGCACGGCGTCGGCATGGGACCGCGGTCGCTCCGGTCCCTCCGGCCGCTCCGCACCGTGCGCGGATGACGGTGACGTCTCAGGCCCCCGTCTCGCGCCCCCGCGGCGGAGCCGTACTCGACCGCAGGACGAGGCGGGTGGGTACGAGCGTCGTCCCGCGTTGCGCTCCGCCCAGGCGCATGTTGCGCAGCACCGCCTCGACGCAGAGGCGGCCCACCTCGGCGAAGTCCTGGTGGAGGGTGGTGAGCGGGGGGAGGAACGAACCCGCTTCGGGGATGTCGTCGAAACCGATGACGCTGACGTCCTCGGGCACCCGCCGCCCGCGTTCGTGCAGGGCGCGCAGCAGGCCCAGGGCCATCTGGTCGTTGGCCGCGAAGACGGCGGTGCACTCGTCCCGGGCGGCGAGTTCGAGGCCGGCGCGGTAGCCGGACTCCGCGGACCAGTCGCCTCGGACGAGGGGTGGGGCGGGGCGACCGGCCTCGGCGAGGGCGGCGCGCCAGGCGTCGGTGCGGCGCTGTGCGGCGAACGAGCCCTCGGGGCCGCCGAGATGCCATACGGTCCGGTGTCCGAGGCCGAGCAGATGCTGTACGGCGGTACGGGTGCCGCCGCTCTGGTCGGTGTCGACGACCGTGTACCGGTCGCCGGCGTCGGAGTCGACGACCACGACCTGGACGTGCGGCGGGAGTGTGACGGTCGCGGCGTCCAGGAGGTGGACCTCCATGATGACGATGACCGCGTCGACCGCGAGTTCCTCCAGGCGGGAGAAGGCGCCCTGCACCTCGTCCTGGGTCGGCATGGCGACCGGCAGCAGGGTCACCGCGTATCCCTCGGCCGCGGCGGAGGTGGCGATCGCCTCCAGGGTGCGTACGTTGCCGGTGGTGGACAGCGTGAAGGTGATGACGCCTATCGTGCGGAACTCGCCGCGCTTGAGGGCACGGGCCGCACTGTTGGGGCGGTAACCGAGCTCCTTCATGGCGGCGAGCACCTGGCGGCGGGTCTCCTCGTTCACCCCGGCGTAACCGTTGGAGACCCGGGAGACGGTCTGCGAGGACACGCCGGCGAGCTGGGCCACGTCCGCCATGGAGGCGCTGGCCCGGCCGCCGCGGGTGCGTGCGGGGGCGGGTTTCGGGCCGTCACCCGGCGCGTCGGCGGGCCCGCACACCGCTTCCGCAGCCCGGCCCGGCCCGTTCGTCGGGGTTCCTCCGGCCGTCTCCACTCGCTGTCCGCCACCTCTCCACCGCTGCTCACGTCACGGTTTCCCCAGGGGACCCTTGACCCCCGTCAACGGGACAGTGTAGACATGCCGCCATCAGATGTTTACGTAAACATAACAGCTCCCGGCTTTTTCGGGACGATGGATGTTTGCGTAAACATCTAGGTGGTACGGCCCACGCGTCGAACGTCCGGCCGTTCACCACCGGTTCCGGAATGTGAACGAGCGAGGAACGACATGACGACGCTGCAACCGCCGGTGGCCGCCGAGCCGCGGCCGGCACCGCCTCCGGCGAAACGGGACCGCCGCTCCTGGACGGGGTGGGGTTTCATCGGTCCCTTCGTGGCCGTGTTCGCCCTGGTCTTCCTGGCTCCGATCGTGTACTCGATCTACCTGAGCCTCTTCCGCGACCAGCTCATCGGCGGAAACACCTTCGTCGGCCTGGACAACTACACCCAGGCCCTGAAGGACGACCAGTTCTGGGCCTCGCTCGGCCGGGTCTCCCTCTTCCTGTGCGTGCAGGTCCCGGTCATGCTCGGCATCGCCCTGCTGGTGGCGCTGGCACTGGACAGCGGGCGCCTGTACGGCAAGAGCTTCTTCCGGATCACCATCTTCCTGCCGTACGCCGTGCCCGCCGTGGTGGCCACCCTGATGTGGGGCTTCATGTACGGCACCAAGTACGGCCTGGTCGGCGACATCAACGACGCCTTCGGCGTCACGCTGCCCGACCCGCTCTCCCCCCACCTGGTGCTGGCCTCCATCGGCAACATCGTGACGTGGGAGTTCGTCGGCTACAACATGCTGATCTTCTACTCGGCGCTGCGCGTCATCCCGACCTCCCTGTACGAGGCGGCGGAGATCGACGGCGCCGGCCAGATCCGGATGATCACCGCGATCAAACTGCCCGCGATCCGCGGCGCCCTGGTCATCGCGACGATCTTCTCCATCATCGGCAGCTTCCAGCTGTTCAACGAGCCGAACATCCTGCGGCCGCTGGCGCGGAACGCCATCACGACCGACTACACCCCGAACTTCTACACGTACTCGCTGTCCTTCAACGGCCAGCAGCAGAACTACTCCGCGGCGGTGGCCATCATCATGGGCCTGATCACGATGGTGATCGCCTACGTCGTGCAGCTGCGCGGCATGCGCAAGGGAGCGTGACCCGATGAGCACCCATGTCACCACCACCTCCCCGACCCCGCCCGCCGAAGCCGCCGCCCCCGCCGACAGCGCGCCACGGCTGCGTACTCCGCGCCGGCACTCCCCCGGGCGGCCCAGGCGCAGCCTGCTGCTCACGGTACTGACCGCACTGGTGGTCCTGTACACCGTCGTGCCGCTGATCTGGCTGGTCGTCAACGCCACCAAGACCCAGTCGGGCCTGGCCGATTCGTCCGGGATGTGGTTCGCCCACGACTTCGCCCTGTGGGACAACATCCGCGACACGTTCACCTATCACGACGGCATCTTCGGGCGCTGGCTCCTGAACACCGCGATGTACGTCGTACTCGGCGCCGGCGGCGCCACTCTCCTCGCCGTGCTGGGCGGCTACGCGCTGGCGAAGTTCGACTTCCTCGGCAAGCGCGGCGTCTTCGCCGTGGTCATCGGCGCCGTCGCCGTTCCCGGCACGGCGCTCGCGGTGCCCACCTTCCTGATGTTCAGCAAGATGGGCCTGACCGACACCCCCTGGGCGGTCATCATCCCGTCGCTGGTGTCGCCGTTCGGCCTGTACCTGATGTGGGTCTTCGCCACCGAGGCCATCCCGACCGAACTCCTCGAGGCCGCCCGCATAGACGGAGCCGGCGAGGTGCGCACCTTCTTCCAGGTCGCCCTGCCGCTGCTCGCCCCCGGGCTCGTGACGGTCCTGCTGTTCACCACGGTGGCCACCTGGAACAACTACTTCCTGCCGCTGATCATGCTCAAGGACTCCGACTGGTATCCGCTGACCCTGGGCCTGAGCGCCTGGAACTCGCAGGCGGAGACCATCGGAGGCGACGTGATCTACAACCTGGTGATCACCGGTTCGCTGATCACCATCCTTCCGCTGATCGCCGCCTTCCTCCTGCTGCAGAAGTACTGGCAGTCGGGACTCTCCGCCGGAAGCGTCAAGGAATGACCTCGCGTCCCTCCAGCCCCACGTCTGCCCATCCCCACCCTCACCTGTCCCACCCACGAAGAAGCGGAAGCACCTCCATGCGCAGAAAGACCAGCCGCATCCTGCGCGGCCTCGCTCTCCTGTCCACCCTCGCCCTGGGCGCCACCGCCTGCGGCGGCTCGGACGACAGCTCCGAGCAGAAGCAGGTCTCGGCCGGAGACATCCAGGCAGCCCTGGAGAAGGGCGGCACGGTCTCGGTCTGGGCGTGGGAGCCGACGCTCAAGACGGTCGCCGCCGACTTCGAGAAGAAGTACCCCAAGGTCAAGATCAACCTCGTCAGCGAGCGCTCGGGCGACAAGCACTACACCGCCCTGTCGAACGCCATCTCCGCCGGCAAGGGCGTCCCCGACGTCGCGCAGGTCGAGTACTTCGCGCTGGGCCAGTACTCGTTGACCAAGGGCCTCACGGACCTGTCCTCGTACGGCGCCGACAAGCTCGCCTCCAAGTACACCCCGGGTCCGTGGAACGCGGTCAGTGACGGCAAGGCCGTCTACGGCCTGCCGATGGACTCCGGCCCGATGGCGCTGTTCTACAACAAGAAGGTCTTCGACAAGTACAAGATCGCCGTTCCGACCACCTGGGACGAGTACGTCGAGGCGGCCCGCAAGCTGCACAAGGCCGACCCCAAGGCCTACATAGCCGCCGACGCCGGCGACGCGGGTCTCACCACCAGCCTGCTGTGGCAGGCCGGTTCGCGTCCCTACAAGGTCGACGGCACCAAGGTGAAGATCGACTTCGCCGACGCGGGCGCCAAGAAGTACACCGCCACCTGGCAGAAGCTCATCGACGAAAAGCTCGTCGCGCCCGTCTACGGCTGGACCGACGACTGGTACAAGGGCCTGGGCGACGGCACCATCGCCACGCTGCCGAGCGGCGCCTGGATGCCGGCCAACTTCGTCACCGGCGTGAAGAACGCCTCCGGTGACTGGCGAGCGGCCCCGATGCCGGCCTGGACCAAGGGTGACAAGGCGAGCACGGAGAACGGCGGCAGCTCCCTGGCGCTGCCCGCGCTGGGCAAGAACAAGGAACTCGCCTATGCCTTCGTCGAGTACGCGAACGCCGGCGCCGGTGTGCAGACCCGTGTCAAGCAGGGCGCCTTCCCGGCGACCACCGCGGAGCTGAAGTCCACTCAGTTCCTGAACACCAAGTTCGACTACTTCGGCGGCCAGGAGGCGAACAAGATCTTCGCCGAGTCCGCCGCCAACGTCGCGTCCGACTGGTCGTACCTGCCCTTCCAGCAGTACGCCAACTCGATCTTCAACGACACGGTCGGCAAGGCCTACGTCTCCGGCACCAAGCTGGCGGACGCGCTGAAGTCGTGGCAGGACGCCTCGGTCAAGTACGGCCAGGAGCAGGGCTTCACCGTCGAGAAGTAGCAGTAACCGAGCAGGAGAACGCCGGGCGGGGGGGGGGGGGGGGGGGGGGGGGGGGGGGGGGCCCGCCCCCCCCCCCCCCCCCCCCCCCCCCCCCCCCCCCCCCCCCCCCCGCCCCCGTGCACCACTTTCCGGAAGGACCGCCATGATCTCCACCCTCCTGTCCCGCCTGCGGAGCGGGGCGGACGGTGACCCCGCCCCCCGCCTCGCCTACGGCGCCGACTACAACCCGGAGCAGTGGCCCCGGGACGTGTGGGAGGAGGACGTCAGGCTGATGCGCGAGGCCGGCGTCAACGTCGTCTCCGTGGGGATCTTCTCGTGGGCCCGCATCCAGCCCGGCGCGGACGAGTGGGACTTCGCCTGGCTGGACGAGGTCATGGACCTGCTCCACCAGGGCGGCATCGGCGTGGACCTGGCCACTGCCACCGCCTCCCCGCCCCCGTGGCTCAGCACGGCCCACCCGGAGATCCTGCCGGTCACGGCGAACGGCGAGACCCTGTGGCCGGGCGCCCGCCAGCACTGGCGGCCCACCTCGCCCGTGTTCCGCGAGCACGCCCTGCGCCTGGTCCGCGCGATGGCCGACCGGTACAAGGACCATCCCGCGCTGGTCGCCTGGCACGTCTCCAACGAGCTGGGCTGCCACAACATCCACGACTACTCCGACGACGCGGCCCGCGCCTTCCGTGTCTGGCTGCGCGCCCGCTACGGCACGCTCGCCGACCTCAACCACGCCTGGGGCACGGCGTTCTGGTCGCAGCGCTACAGCGACTGGGAGCAGATCCTGCCGCCCCGGCTGGCCGCCTCGCACCCCAACCCGACGCAGCAGCTGGACTTCAAGCGGTTCTCCTCGGACGCGCTGAAGGACTACCTGCGCGCCGAGCGGGACATCCTGCGCGAGATCACCCCCGACGTGCCCGTCACCACGAACTTCATGGTGATGGGCGGCACCAAGGGCATGAACTACCCGGACTGGGCGGAGGAGATCGACTTCGTCTCCAACGACCACTACGTCCACCCCGGCCCCCAGGACCGCGACGAGCTGTCCTTCTCCGCGAACCTCACCAGCGGCATCGCGGGCGGCCGGCCCTGGTTCCTGATGGAGCACTCCACCAGCGCCGTCAACTGGCAGCCCGTCAACGTCGCCAAACGCCCGGGCGACCTGGCCCGCGACTCCCTGCTGCACGTGGCCCACGGCGCCGACGCGGTGTGCTTCTTCCAGTGGCGGCAGTCGTCGGCCGGCGCCGAGAAGTACCACTCGGCGATGGTCCCGCACGCAGGCGAGGACAGCGAGCTCTTCCGCGCGGTGGCCGGGCTCGGCGCGACCCTCAAGGCCCTCGCCCCGGTCGCCGGGTCCGAGCGGGAGCCGGCCAGGGTGGGCATCGTCTACGACTGGGAGTCGTGGTGGGCGAGCGAACAGGACTCACACCCCACCTCCCTGCTCGACTACCGCCAGGAGGCGCTCGACTGGTACTCGGCGCTCCTCGCTCTCGGCATCCGCGCCGACCTCGTCACCACCCGCGCCGACCTGACCCGCCACCAGGTGCTGATCGCCCCGGTGCTGCACATGGTGTCCGCCGACCTCGCGAAGGAGCTGACGCGGTACACCGAGCAGGGCGGCCACCTGATCACGACGTATTTCTCCGCGGTCGTCGACGAGAACGACCACGTCTGGCTCGGCGGCTACCCCGGTGCCCTGCGTGACCTTCTCGGCCTGCGCGTCGAGGAGTTCGGCCCGCTGCTGCCCGGGGAGAGCGTCACCCTGGACGACGCGACCACCGGCACCGTGTGGACCGACCGGATCACCGTCACCGCCCCGGAGACCGAGGTCCTGGCCCACTACAGCACCGGCGCCCAGGCCGGCCGCCCCGCCGTCACCCGGCGGCCGACGGGCGGCGGTTCGGCCTCCTACGTCTCCACCCGGCTGGGCGTCGAGGGCCTCACCGCCCTGCTGCCGCGCCTGCTCGAACCGGCCGGCGTGGAGAGCGAACTGCCCGCCGATGTCCGCGGACTGGTCGAGCTGACCGTCCGCAGAAGCGCCGACAGCCGGTACCTGTTCCTCACCAACCGCACCGACACCGCCGTGCGCGTGCCCGGCCTCGACGCGGAGGTGCTGCACGGCACCGCCCTGACCGACGGAGTCCTGACCCTCGGACCGCGAGACGTCGCCGTACTCCGCCGGCCGGCCGGCTGACCCACCCGCTGGACGCGCCACCCGCACGCACGACTCCTCCGGCGGCGCAGACCGCCGGAGGGCCGTCCCCTCCCTCCCGCGGGTGGGAGGGGACATCGCAGCGACCACCTCACAGTTGGGAGCACACGATGGCACGCCGTACCCGCACCAGACGGACCCTCGGGGCCGCCGCACTGACGGCCCTGGCGACCGGGGCCGCCCTGCTCAGCGTCCCCGCACAGGCCGAGGCAGCCGCCTCCGTCACCGTGACACCGGACCCGTCGTACAAGCAGCAGAAGTTCGAGGGCTGGGGCACCAGCCTGGTCTGGTTCGCGAACGCCACCGGCGACTACCCGCCGGCGATCCGCGAGAAGCTCGCCAAGCTCCTGTTCGGCGACGACGGCCTCGCGCTGAACATAGCCCGGTACAACATCGGCGGCGGCAACGCGCCCGACGTGCCCGACTACCTGCGCGCCGGTGGCGCCGTCGAGGGCTGGTGGCAGGCTCCCGCGGGCACCACCCGCGAAGACACCGACTGGTGGAGTGCGGACGACCCGGCCGACTGGAACAAGAACGCCGACGCGACCCAGCGCTGGTGGGTGGACCGCATCAGGAAGGACATCACCCACTGGGAGGCGTTCAGCAACTCCCCGCCCTGGTTCATGACCGAGAGCGGTTACGTCTCCGGCGGCTTCGACGCCAACAAGGACCAGCTGAAGGCCGACTCGGTCGACGACTTCGCCGCCTATCTGGCCGGTGCGACCAAGCGACTGGAGAAGGCCGAGCACATCAAGGTCGACACCGTCGACCCGTTCAACGAGCCCAACACCGGCTACTGGAGCACCCGCCTCGGCACGGACGGACAGCCGGTCGCGGGTCGCCAGGAGGGCGCGCACATCGGCCCCGAACTCCAGCAGAAGGTCCTCGCCGCGCTGGCCCCCGCGCTGAAGAAGGCCAAGGTCAAGGCGGAGATCTCGGCGATGGACGAGACCAACCCGTCCATTTTCGCGACGAACTGGAACTCCTACTCGCAGACCTCGCGCGACCTGGTCGACCAGATGAACGTCCACACCTACGGCACCGGACAGCGCACCACCGTGCGCGACCTGGCGAAGGCCGCGGACAAGCCGCTGTGGATGAGCGAGGTCGAGGGCGACTGGGGCGACGGACAGAGCTTCACCGACATGCGGCCGGGCCTCGGGCTGGCCCAGCAGATGGTGAACGACCTGCGTGAACTGGAGCCCACGGCCTGGGTGTTCTGGCAGCCTGTCGAGGACTACGACAACATGAAGCCGGGCGGCGAGTCGGCCAAGGGCGGCAACTGGGGCAGCATCCAGCTCCCGTTCAGCTGCACCTCCACGGACACCCTCGAGTCCTGCCCCATTCACACGAACACCAAGTTCGACACCGCGCGCAACTTCACGCACTTCATCAAGCCCGGCGACAAGCTGATCAAGACGAACGACACCTCCAGCGCCGCCGCCGTCACCGCGAACGGCAAGGGCGCCTCCCTCGTCCACGTCAACAGCACCACCGAGGCCCGCACGGTCACCGTCGACCTGTCCAAGTTCGGCACCGTCAGCCGCGACGCGACCGTCACTCCAGTCGTCACCAGCGCCGACGGCAAGCTCCAGAAGCAGGCACCGATCAGGGTCAGCGACCGCGCCGCCACGTTCACCGTGCCCGCCCAGTCGGTCACGTCCTTCACCATCAGGGGCGTCTCCGGCGTCGCGAAGGACGCCCCGCTGATCCGCAAGGGCCACACCTACACCCTGACCGGCGTACAGAGCGGCAAGTCGGTCACGGTCACGGCCGACGGCACCCACCTGGCCATCGGCTCCGGCAACGGCAGCACCGCGCAGCAGTGGCGGCTCGACGCCCGCTACGGCGAGACCGGCGCCCGCCAGCGCTACGTCTTCGCCAACCCGGCGGAGGGCAAGCGCCTGGCCGTCCGCGACAACGTACCGGTGGTGGAACCCGACACCGGCAAGCGCGACGCAGCCTCCGAGTGGATCGTGTCGACCACCGGCGACGGCACATGGACCCTGGTCAACGAGGCCACCGGCCGCGTCCTGGAGGTCGGCGGCCAGGCCACGAACGAGGGCGCGGCCGTCACCACCTGGCAGCCCAACTCCGGCTCCAACCAGCGCTGGACCATCACGGACGTGACCAACCAGACGAGCGGCGACTGACGAACAACACCCACTCCGCAGGACCCCCCATCGCCCGCAGCCCCGGCCGGTCGCACAACCGGTCGGGGCTGCGGGCGTGTTCGGGGAGGGTGGCTCGTGCGGCCGGCGCAGGCAGGATGAACGTCGTCGTCTTCGTCAGGGAGATCTGAGCTGCGGCCTGCCCGCTCAGCGGCGCGGCATGCCGCCGTGGGGGCTGTCGACCACGAGGGACAGTGATCCCTCGACGAGGTAGGGGTGGTCGGGGAAGTGGTCGACGTGGAGGTGGCCGCCGTCCTCGGCTGCCGCCATGGACCGCACGTTGTCCGCGAGGACCGCCCTTCCGTCGCGGTCACCGCTGATCACGAGGACCTGCCGCGAGGGGTCCACGACGATCAGGACGCCGGGGCCTGGGGCCTGCCTGACCTCGACGCCCACGAGGGTGTCGCCGGCTTTTGGTGGTGAGGACTCGACGAAGCCCTCGCCGGCGGCTATGGCATCGGCCAGAGCGGCAAGCCCCTGCGCCGAAGCAGCGAGGACCACTTCTCCGTACAGCGGATCGGACATCAGGCGCACGTTTGGCACTCCTTCGCGGTCATGTGTCCAGGGTGGCATCGGAGACCGGCGGGCCCGCACGGACCGACGGTGCGAAGACCCCCACGACGTGACCGGCGCTCCTCAGCCGCGCCCGCTCACACCCTCGGCCGCATCCAAACGGGTCCACATCGCCGCCCCGGCGAACCCACAACGGCACGACCGGCGTTAGACAGGACCCACTCCACACCCGAAAGGCCCCGCCGATGCACCGCACCACCCTCCTCGCCGTCTGCGCCCTCATCACCGCCGCGGCGACCGGATTCCTCGCCACCACCGCCATCCGCAACCGATAGCCCCACCGGCCCACGCGGGCAACGCACTTCGAGGCCCGCGACGCGTGAAAGGGCCGCTCACGCCGCCGGAGATCGCCACCCTCCGGTCCTGACCCGGCCGCCCCAGCCCCGATCGGACACCGGAGACCTGCCCCCGGGGCCGAACTCTCGCTCGCGGCAGGCGGGTTCAAAAAGGATCCCGTGGGCGGGGACGGCCCTGACGGGGAGCAGCGGCCGTCGCCTGTCCGTCGAACGTCGGGCGGCGGCCCTCCCGGGCCTGCTCTGCTGACATCAGCCGGGTCCCGGCCGCCCGCGCGCGCCGGTGTTCCAGTCGAGGCGCAGGACCGCGAGGTCGTCGGTGTGCCGGTCGGCGTTGAGCGTGCGGGTTCGGGCGATGAGCTGGTCGAGGTGGGTTCCCGGGTCCGGCGTGTGGATCGCGTCGACGATGCTCAGAAGGCCCTCGACGCCGAGACGCGCGCCGTCGGCGGTGTCCGCGAAGCCCTCCACGAGACCGTCGGTGTAGGCGATCAGGGCACCGCGGGCGGGCAGGGCGAGGGTGGTCGCCGGCCACTTGCCCAGGCCCGGTGCGATGCCGAGGGCGATGCCGTGGGCCGCGGCGACCTCCTGCACACCGCCCGGAGTGATGAGCAGGGGCTCGTGATGGCCCGCCAGGTGCAGGGTGGCCGTGGCGCCGGCCGGGTCGAGGGTGATCAGGGTGCAGGTGGTGAAGAGGTCACTGCCGGTGCGTTCGGCGATGTGGATCTGTTCCAGCAGGTGCAGCAGATGCTGGTCACGGTGACCGCCGAGAGTCAGTGCCCGCCAGGCGATGCGCAGGCACACCCCGAGGGCGGCCGCGTCGGGGCCGTGGCCGCTGACGTCCCCGATGACGGCGTGCACCTGCCCGTCGTCGGTCTGCACGACGTCGAGGAAGTCACCTCCGAGCAGCGCCTGCGCCCGCCCCGGGTAGTAGCGGCTGGAAGCGGTGACGGCGGCCGAGGACAGCAGGGGCTCGGGCAGCAGTCCGCGTTCCAGGCGTGCGTTCTCCTGCGCCCGCAGCCGGCCGATCTGCAGGGCCGCGTTGGCGCGCTCGGCCTGCTTTCGCTGGACGGCGTAGCGGACGGCACGCTGCATCAGGTCCGGTTCGACCTTGCCCTTGATGAGGTAGTCCTGCGCGCCGGCGGCCAGCGCCTCGACTCCCGCGTGGAGCTCGTCCAGGCCGGTCAGGACGATGATGGCGGCCTCGGTGTCCGGCTGGACCGCCTGGACGGTCTGCACGCCGGACGCGTCGGGGAGGTGCAGGTCCAGCAGGATGCAGTCGACGGAGGTCGCCGCGAGCGCGCGGCGGGACTCGGCGGCCGTGCGGCATCGCGCGAGGGTGTACGGGAGGCCGGTGTCGTAGAGGAGTTCCTCGACCAGGAGGGCGTCTCCGTCGTCGTCCTCCACGAGCAGGATGCGGTACCCCTCCGCGCGGCCTGCGGCCTGATCGGTCACGGCTGCGTCTTTCTCTCCGGGGCCGCGGGCGCGGCCTCGACTACGGGAAGGGTGAAGAGGATACGGGTGCCCTGCTGGTGGTCGGGGTCGATCCTGATGGTGCCCCCGTGGAACTCCACGATCTTCTTGCACATCGCCAGGCCGATGCCGGTACCCGGGTAGGCGTCCTTGGTGTGCAGCCGCTGGAAGAGGATGAAGACCTTCTCCTGGAACTCCGGGGCGATGCCGATGCCGTTGTCGGAGACGGCGAACTCCCACATCCCGTCCGCGGACGCGGCGCTGACATGGATGCGCGGCGGCCGGTCGGGGCTGCGGAACTTGATGGCGTTGGACAGCAGGTTCTGCCAGAGCATGGTCAGCTGGGTCGTGTCCCCCACCACCGTGGGCAGCGCGTCGTGGGTGATCCCGGCGTCGCTCTCCTCGACGGCCACACTGAGGTTGTCGAGACTCTTGCCCACGACCTGCTCCAGGTCGACGGTCCGGTGGTCGTTGTGCACCCGGCCGACCCGGGAGAAGGCCAGCAGGTCGTTGATGAGGACCTGCATGCGGTTGGCACCGTCGACGGCGAAGGCGATGTACTGGTCGGCGCGCTCGTCGAGTTGGTCTCCGTAGCGCCGCTGGAGGAGCTGGGTGAAGCTGGACACCTTGCGCAGCGGTTCCTGGAGGTCGTGCGAGGCGACGTAGGCGAACTGCTCCAGTTCCGTGTTGGACCGCTTCAGGTCGGCCGCCTGCTCGTCCAGGAGCGTGCGGGACGCTTCACTGAACTCCAGTTCCTCCACCAGGCGCCGACGCATCGACTCGACGTCCGAGGACAGCTGCCGCAGGTCGGCGGGGCCGGTGCCGGCGAAGGACAGGTCGAAGCGGCCGCCGGCGACCTCCCGCGCGTCGGAGCCGAGCCGGGCGAGCGGGCCGGTGATGCCCCGCCGTAGTCCTTCGAAGACGGCGAACGCCACCAGGACGATGACGACGGCGATGACGGTGAACATCCAGTTCCGCAGTTTCACCGCGTGCCGCAGCTCATGCCTGGCCGCTGTGCGCTCGCTCTCGAGGTGGGCCTGCTGGCGGGCCAGGGCCCGACGCAGCGAGTCGAAGGTGGTCTTGCCCTCCGACGCCCGCTCCGTGGCCAGGCGCACAGCCTGCGCGGCCGGGGCGAGTGAGATCGGACGCGCTGTGCGCGTCTGCCAGGTGCCGGCCAGTTCCTCCACGTCGGCCAGGTCGGCGCGGGCCCGGGCGTCGCCCGACACCAGGGGGCGCAGGCGCCGCAGGGAGGTCTCCTCGTCGGCCATGCCCTGCGTGTACGGCTGGAGGAAGTCGCGGCGGCCGGACAGACCGTAGCCGCGGATGCCGGTCTCCTGGTTGACCAGGGCCTGCTCCAGCCGCATGGAGCCGATCAGCGCGGGAGACCGCCTGTCCACCAGCTCGGAGGTGATCTGAGAGGTACGCCACATCGCCCAGGCGCCCAGCGACCCGAGTACCGCCAGCACGATCAGCGTGACCGAGACCCCCGCCCACAGCCAGCGGCGGGTCGTCCAGGTGGAGAACGCGCTCTCGGCGCCGGACGACTTGCTGTTCATCGGGGTGCGCAGCCTCTCGTGTTCGGTGACCGCGACCCGGGTGTGCGGCAGGGCAACTGTACCGGGAGCCCGACAACACATGTTGTCTCCGGTGAGACCGACGCCGTAGGGTGGGCGCATGTCTGGCCCCACCCCCATTCCGCACGCGTCCGGTGGGGAGGCGGCCGCTCTCGTCATGCAGCTGGTGGACGAGTTGGCCCGCCGTCTCGAACAGGACTCCGCTCCCGCGCTGAGCGAGTCACGCGGAGGCGTCGGCGACGCACGTGCGCGCGCCCTGGTGCGTCTGCGGGTCCTCGCCGACGTCAGACGGGCCGCCCGGCGCCTGGAGGACCAGGCCGCCCACGCCGCCGCCGCGAGCGGCGCCGGCTACCCGGAGATCGGTCAGGCCCTGAGCATGAGCCGCCAGGGAGCCCGGCGCCGCTGGCCCGGACTGATCAGCCACAGCACCCATCGTCCCTCCCCCCATCCCACCCCCCGGAGCACGTGACTCATGGCCGCCGCCGCAACCCGCCCCTACGACGTCCTGCTGGTCGAAGACGACATCGCCGACGCCATGCTCATCCAGGACGCCCTCTCCGAGCGCGGTGCCCGCAACCTCACGCAGGTACCCGACGGTGTCGCGGCGCTGGACTACCTGCGCGACCCGGAGAACCCGCGGCCCGACCTCATCGTGCTCGACCTGAACATGCCGCGGATGAACGGGCGGGAGTTCCTCGCGGTGGTGAAGGAGGACGCCGACCTGCGCACCATTCCGGTCGTCGTCCTCACCACATCCGCCGCCCCGGACGACGTCACCGGCGCCTACCACCACCACGCCAACGCCTATGTCACCAAGCCGGTGAATCTGGAGGAGTTCGAGGCGGCGGTCCGCAGCATCGACGCGTTCTACCTCGACATCGCGGTCAAGCCCCCGAAACCGTAGCCCACACCGACGCGGGCCGGCCGCAGTTCCTACGGCGGGACGGCCCGCTCGGTTCGCCCGGCCCAGACGCGCGCGTTGCGGACGGAGCGCGCAACTCCGTTCACGTTCGGGCCCCTTGACGAGTACACGTGCTGGCGCAAAGAATGACCCCGCGCTCTGACAACGTTGTCTGGCTTCCGGGAGGCGTTTCCGCCCATGCGATGGACCCTGCGATCGACCCGACGAATGCGCGCCGCCGGGACGGTGGTCGTGGCGGCCGCCCTGTTCGGCGCCGCCCTGGTCGCCCCCGCGGCCGGGGCGGCCGCCGCGCAGGACACCCGACTCACCGACCTCGTCAACCCGTTCATCGGGACCCAGAACGAGGGCAACACCTATCCGGGTGCGGCCGTACCGTTCGGGATGGTGCAGTTCTCACCGGACACCGGTCACAACACCGGTTACGACTACGCCCAGAACCACATCCGCGGCTTCTCACTCGTCCATCTCTCCGGCGTCGGCTGCGGCCTCGGCGGTGACCTGCCCGTGCTGCCGACCACCGGTGACGTCACGGAGACGGACTACGCCACGTACGAGGCGGAGTTCAGCCACGACTCGGAACAGGCCGGCCCCGGCTACTACAAGGTCGGCCTGAAGACGGGCATCGACGCCGAGCTGACCGCGACCGCGCGCACCGGTGTGCAGCGCTACACCTTCCCCGCCACCGGCAAGGCCAACGTCCTGCTCAACGCGGGCCAGTCACTGCACCGGACGGTCTCCACCAAGGTCGAGGTCCTCGACAGCCGGACCGTGCGCACCGCGATCACGGGCAGCGGATTCTGCCAGGACACCAAGCCGTACACCGTCTACACGATCACCCGCTTCGACCGCCCGTTCACCGCCTACGGCACCTGGAACGGCTCCACCGTCACCGACGGGTCGAAGAGCGGACGCGACGGCGCCTACGTCCGTTTCGACACCACCAAGGACCGTACGGTCGAGGCGACGACCGCCCTCTCCTACGTCGACGCCCGCGGCGCCGCCCTCAACCTCCGCGCCGAGGGCGGCCGTTCCTTCGACCGGGTACGCGATGCCGCCCGGCGGACCTGGGAGGACCGCCTGGACGGCGTACGCGTGCAGGGCGCCAGCGACACCCTGCGGCGCACCTTCTACTCCTCCCTGTACCGGTCGTTCCTCGCGCCCAACATCGGCAGTGACGCCGACGGCCGCTACACCGGCTGGGACCAGAGGATCCACCGCGCGCGGGGATTCACGTACTACCAGAACTGGTCGCTGTGGGACACCTACCGCACCCAGTCCCAGCTCCTGTCCCTGCTGGCGCCGCGCGAGGCCCGCGACATGGCGATATCCGTCATCAGGATCGACGAGGAGAGCGGCTGGCTGCCCAAGTGGGGCTACGGCACGGTGGAGACCAACATCATGACCGGTGACCCGGTCACCCCGTTCCTCACCAACGCCTACCAGCAGGGTCTGCTGAAGGGCTACGAGGAGCGGGCCTACCGCGCCCTGAGGAAGAACGCGGACGGGGTGCCGCCCGCCGACTCACCGGCCGTGGGCCGCGAGGCCAACAAGGAGTACATCGCGGACGGTTTCGCGCCCTACATCCACGACCGCCCGCATGTGAAGCCCGGCGACTCCGACTACGACCACGGCGCCTCCGCGACACTGGAGTACGCGTTGTCGGACGCGATGCTCGCGGCCATGGCCCGCGATCTCGGCCACTCCGCGGACGCCGCGCGCTACTCCGCCCGGGCCCAGAACTACCGCAGGATCTTCGACTCCTCGACCGGCTTCTTCAGGGCCCGTGACGCCTCCGGCGCCTTCACCGGCCCGGACGACCCGGCCCGCAGCGAGGGTTTCCACGAGGGCACCGCCTGGCAGTACCAGTGGCTCGTGCCGCAGGACCTGCCCGGCATGGTCGACCTGATCGGCGGCAAGCAGGCGGCGAACGACCGGCTGGACTCGTTCTTCGCCTACGACCAGCTGGTGCGGGACCCCGCGAAGACCGCGCGCGAGGTGTGGGTCAACGGCCCGTACGACTACTACAACGCGGACAGGTACAACCCGCAGAACGAACCCGATCTGATCGCCCCGTACACCTACCTGTCCACCGGCCAGCCCTGGAAGACCACCGACGTGGTGCACGCGGCGCTCACGCTGTTCACCGACGCGCCGACCGGCATGACGGGCAACGACGACCTCGGCACGATGTCCGCCTGGAACGTGCTGTCGTCGATCGGTGTCTTCCCCGTGCAGCCCGGCTACGACACCTGGGGCCTTTCCACCCCGGTCTTCTCGCGGGTCGACCTCACGCTGGACCGGCGCTACTACCCGCACGGCGCGCTCACCGTGACGGCGCCCGGCACCTCCGACAGCCGCCACTACATCCAGTCGGCCCGCGTCGACGGCTCTGCGTACGGCCGCACGTACCTGACGACCGGCGCCCTGCGGGACATACGGTCGCTCGCGTTCACGGTCGGCGGCGAACCGTCCGCCTGGGGCACGGGCGCCGAGGCCGGGCCGCCCGCGCTGAACCGGTCCACGACCGGTGACCGGGGGTGACCGCGCTCGGCTGAGCCATGACCGCGGAACACGACCCGCGGTCGCAACGGGCCCTCACCGGAGGGGACTTACAACGGGCGTACGGGTGCGGGGGGGGGGGGGGGGGGGGGGGGGGGGGGGGGGGGAGCGGGGGTGGGGGGGGGGGGGGGGGGGGGGGGGGGGGGGGGGGGGGGGGGGGGGAGGGGGGGG
>NZ_JBWKDW010000023.1:0-88522 GCF_056435735.1 Streptomyces sp. NPDC043878 | reverse complement strand
CATCCCACAGCACCCCCACCCCCCCCCCCCCCGCCCCCCACCCCCCCCCCCCCCCCCCCCCCCCCCCCCCCCCCGTCGCGCCGTCGTGGCGGCACGCCTCCGAACGCCGCCCCCTTCACGATTCGTACACTCGGGGGTCACCGCATGATCACATCCGGTATGCTCCAGGCGCTTCATTCGTACCACTGAGGGGGGATTTCTCATGCGTATGCGTCACACCCTGGCCGCGGTCGCCGCAGCGGGCACGCTGGCCGTCATAGCCGCCGGTCCCGCGCAGGCCACCGAGTACTCGTCCGCGCTGAAGCTCAAGGGCGTGCAGTACGACGCCCCGGGCAGCGACTCCAACAGGTGCAACGGCGGCAACACCAAGAACGAGTACCTGACCATCAAGAACTACTCCCGCACCAAGACCGTCAACCTCCTGGGCTATGTCGTCAAGGACGCCGCGGGCCACAGTTTCACCTTCGACGCCGGCCACAAGCTCGAGCCCGGTGACTATGTGAAGCTGCGCGGCGGCCGCGGTACCGACTCCGACGCCGGCAACGTCGTCTACCGCCAGAACTGCAACTTCATCTGGAACAACGACAGGGACACCATCTACCTGGTGAAGCCCACCGGTTCCCGGGCCGACGTCCACGCGTACACCAGGAGCGCCGACGACCGCGACGGCAACGGTTACATCAGCTTCCACGGCTGATTCCCGCCCCGCTCCGGTTCCGGCCGGCCGTGCCCCCCCCTCGCGCGACGACGCGGGAGGGGCAGCGCGCCGTCCGGCAGCCTGGGGCGTACGGTCGTCGCGCCTTGTGCAGTGCCTGCGCCCCCATCAACCACCGGGACGACTCGGGAAGCCCGCGCGCCGGCCACCGGGCCGACCTCGGCGCCCTGGACCGCGACCCGTTCGCCGCACAGGCCGAGTCCATCGCCGACACCCGCGTGCACCTCACGCACGTCGAAGGGGTCCGCGCCCACTCAGCGGCCAACGCCTGGGCCGACGAACCCGGTTGGCCACCCTGGCGGGGTCGCCCGCTTGCCCGTCGCGGTGGTGGTCGCCGGACCGGCCGGCGACGGAACGGCCTCGAACCGCTCCCGCCCTGCCGGCCGTCCGGCGCCCGCCTCAGCGCTCGCCGCTCGCGGAAGCCGGGTCCTGGGCGAGGCCGGCGTCCTCCGTGCGGGTCTCCGCGCGGCCGGAGTCACGTGCCGCGGCCACCATCACGGCGAGGCCGGACAGGACGATGCCGGCGCCGACGTACAGCGGAGCGGTATAGCCGAGACCGCTGCCGATGGCGAGGCCGCCGAGCCAGGCACCCACGGCGTTGCCGACGTTGGAGGCCGACACGTTGGCGCTCGCGGCCAGCGGCGCCCCGTGCGCGTGGTCGGTGACCCGGGTGATGAAGCCGGGAACACCGGCGAACCCGAACAGCCCCGTCAGGAAGACGAGGATCACCGACGCGACGGGGCTGGCCGCCAGCAGTCCGAACAGGGTGAGGGTGACGGCGAGACCGGCCAGCGACACGATCAGGGTGAGGTCGCGATCGCGGTCGGCGCCCCGGCCGCCGGCCAGGTTCCCGATCACCAGGCCGCTGCCGTACACCATGAGCAGCCAGGCGACATCGGTGCCGGAGAAGCCGGAGACCCGCGTGAAGGTGTACGCGAGGTAGGTGAACGCGCCGAACATCCCTCCGTAACCGAGCGCGGTGGCGGCGAGGGTCAGCCAGACCTGCCCGGAGCGGAACGCGCGCAGTTGGGCGCGCGGTCCGTCCGCCCGGGCACCTGCCGTACCGGAACTCCCGGGAGGATGGGCCCGGTTGTTTCCGCCTGCCCAGCCCGGTACCAGTACGGCGATGGCGACCGCGGCGAGGACACCGATGCCGGTGATCGCCCAGAAGGTGGCGCGCCAGCCCCACCGTTCGCCGATCAGGGCGCCGAACGGCACACCCAGCACGTTCGCGAGGGTGAGTCCGCCGAACATCACCGCCACCGCTCTCGACGCCCGTTCGGGGGTGACCATGCGTCGTGCGACCAGTGAGCCGATGCCGAAGAACGAGCCGTGGCACAGCGCCGCGACCACGCGTCCGAGCAGCATCACCGGATAGTCCGGCGCGAGGGCGGACAGGAGGTTGCCGACGACGAACAGGGCCACCAGTCCGACGAGGACCGCCTTGCGGGGCAGTCGGGCGGTGGCGGCGGTCACGAGGATCGCGCCGACCGCGACCGTCAGGGCGTACCCGGAGATCAGCCGGCCGGCCGCTGCCTCGGAGACCGCCAGGCTCCGCCCCACCTGCGGAAGCAGACCCGCGATCACGAACTCGGTGAGGCCGATCCCGAAGCTGCCGAGAGCGAGCGCGACAAGCCCGGCGGGCATCCGCCTTACGTGACCGGCCGGTTGGAGGTTCATCGCACCATTGTCGGGGGCGAGGGGGGAGTGCCCGAGCCCGGCCCGGCCGAGTCACCGGCCCGATCACCGCGAACGGACTCGCTTCCCCGTGGGGAGCAGCGAGGTCACCCGGGCTGCGTCCCCAGGTACACGGGCGAACCCGGCTGCGTCAGGTCAACAGCCCGGTGAGTGTGTCCGCGTTCACCATACGGGCGATGCGCCAGAGGCCGAGCCAGCTGTCGGGGAACACCGACTCGTCCACCAGGGCCGCGTGGACTCGCGCGTCCGGGTCGGCGCAGGCGTCCGCGCAGACCACGACCTCGTAACCGACGTCGTAGGCCCAGCGCGCGGTGGACAGCACCGTGCCGGAGGTGGCGACGCCGGACAGGACGATCCGGCGGATGCCGGCCGCCTGCAGGCGCTCGTGCAGATCGGTGGTGGCGAAGGCGCCCAGGGTGCGTTTGCCCAGCACCGGCTCGTCGTCGGCGGGGCCGAGCAGGGGGTGGAACCCCTCTCGCATGGCCTCGTGCGTGATGTGGAAGACGGGTGTGCCCGCCTTGCGGACGGCCGCCAGGGCGTACGCCGCCCGGTCGGCGACACCCGGGTCGTGGCTGTAGTTCTCGACGATGTGGGCGGCGTGGTCGAGCGCCAGGAAGGCGGTCGGGGTCGGGTCGGCTCCGTTGGTCAGGGTCATGGGAACTCGGCTTCCTTCATGAGGGGACCGGCGATGGTCGCGGGCGCGGCGCCTGGGGGACATCCGGGGTTCGGCCGCGAGACAGCCGGCGGCACGGAAACCCGGCCACCAGATGCGGAGAGAGCGCCCCGGTTAAGCTAGCATGAAACGGAGAGAGCGCCCCGTCTACTGTCCGGCTGGAGGAGAACGCATGGGAGACGTGCCGCGGCCGCTGCGAGCCGACGCCCGCCGCAACCGGGACCGACTGCTGGAGGTTGCGCGAACGGCGTTCGCCGCGGAGGGAGTTGCCGTGCCGCTCGATGAGATCGCGCGCCGGGCCGGCGTCGGACCGGGGACTCTGTACCGTCACTTCCCCACCAAGGAGTCACTGCTCGAAGCGGTCGTCCGTGAACGGCTCCGGCGCCTGGTCGAGCACGCCGAGACGTTGCGGCACAGCGAGGACCCGGCCGCGGCCCTGTTCACCGTGCTGGACCAGGTGGTCGGGGACGCGGCCGCGAAGGCCGATCTCGTCGACACCCTCGCGGGCGCCGGGGTCGAACCGCGGACGGCGCTGGCCACGGACGTCACCCGGCTCCACGAGGAGATCGGCCACCTCCTGGTCCGCGCCCAGGCCGACGGTGCCGTCCGCGGCGACATCACCGTCGCCGATCTCATGGCCGTGCTGGGCGGGGTGCTGTACGCCCTGCGCCACCTCGGTTCCGACGCCGCGCGGGAGCCCGTGCTGGCCGTGCTGTACGACGGGCTGCGGGCGACCGGCACCCGCCCGGCGGGCAGGTGACGCCGAGCGCCTGCCGGTGAGGCGAGCACCGGGCCGTCGTGGCATCGGCGCGGCAGCCGACGGGCGCCTGGTCGCCGTACCCCACCGAGAAGTCGGACCTCACCGGGTTGGCTCAGCGGATCGCCGTCAGGCCCGCGCGGGGTAGCGGCCGTCCACGCGGGTCGCCCTCAAGTCCGGTTGGTGTGACGGCCGTCGGGTACTGACCGCCGTCAAGTCCGCGCGCGGGGTAGGGCTGTCCCCACAGATCTCCGTCAAGTCCAGGCCGCGTACCGGCCGTCCACTCGGATCGCCTCGATCCCGCTGACGTACCGGGCCCCGCAGCGGTCCTGCGGCAGGACGAGTTGGGCGCCGGCGCGGTCGAGCGGGGTCTCGTCGAGGGTCACCGCGAGCAGCACGGGGGCGCGGCCGAAGTCCGGGTCGATCTCCGCCCAGGACAGCACCGCGTGGTGGCCGTCCGCTCCGCGTACGGCGATCAGGAAGCGCAGCCGGTCCTTGCGGCGGGCGGGGTCGAAGACGGGCCCCGCCGCCGTGAGGACCTCGTGCAGGAGCGGCCCGGTGAAGCGGTGGTGCTGGACACCGCTGGTGGCACACTCGAAGCTGACCTGGGCCCGGTGCTGCGGCCAGGCGAGCAGGTCGGGCACGGTCAGGCGGGCCGGACGCTCCAGTTCGCCGGTGAGGGCGAGCTCGGCCGCCGTTCCGGGCGCGGTGTCGGCAGCGGCAAGGGACTGACTCACGGGCTACCACCTCCCGCAGGACCGTACCCGGGTTCCCCCACCGTACAAACGCACATGCCATGCCAGTCGGACGATGATCCAGCTCATGCGAAGCAACAGATGACTTTGCCCTCGCATCTGCGGCATTATCATCGGCACATGCACAGCTACCGGACCGGAGACGCCCCGCCGCACCGGGTGTCGGCGCCGACACCGGCCGGTCCCCGGTCGACGGCGGGCGACCGACCGCCGGGCGCGGCTTACCGGGCCACCGGATCCTCCGCGGGCCGGACCGCGCCACCTCCGCCCGGCGGTTGCCGGGACGACGCCGACTGTCGTCGTCGAGAGACCGTAGACGTGTCCGTCAGGACCAGAGGGAGTTCACCCGTGATGACCCGTTCCGCTCGCCGGACCCGCCGGACCCTGCAGGTGACCGGCGTGGGCGCCGCCGCCCTGCTGGCCCTGAGCGCCTGTTCGTCCTCCGACTCGGACTCCTCCAAGGCATCGGACCCCTCCGCGTCGGCCTCCGCCTCCACCAGAATCTCGGGCGAGGTGACCGTGTTCGCCGCGGCCTCGCTGAAGGAGAGCTTCACGACGCTGGGCAAGGACTTCGAGAAGGCGCACCCGGGGACGAAGGTGACCTTCAGCTTCGGCGGCAGCGACGCCCTCGCCGCGAGCATCACCGGAGGCGCACCCGCCGACGTGTTCGCGGCGGCCAGCCCCAAGACGATGGCGATCGTGACGGACAAGGGGGACGCGCAGGGCACCCCCGCCACCTTCGTGCGCAACCAGCTGGAGATCGCCACCCTGCCGGGCAACCCCGACAAGATCGCCTCGCTGAAGGACCTCACCAAGCCGGGCCTGAAGGTCGTGCTGTGCGACAAGACGGTGCCGTGCGGCGCCGCCGCCCAGAAGGCCCTCGACGCGAGCAAGCTGAAGCTCACCCCCGTCTCCTACGAGCAGGACGTCAAGTCCGCCCTGAACAAGGTCGTCCTGAAGGAGGCCGACGCCGCGGTCGTCTACAAGACCGACGTGAAGGCCGCGGGTGACAAGGTGGTGGGCGTGGACTTCCCCGAATCGACCGACGCCGTCAACGACTACCCGATCACCCTCCTCAAGGACTCCCCGAACGCGGCCGCCGCCAAGGCGTTCATCGCGCTGGTGCGGTCCGCCGAGGGGCAGCAGGTCCTGACCGGGGCCGGGTTCCTCAAGCCGTGACCTCCCCGTCCGGCCCCACGTCCCGGGACAGGGCGGGCGCCGCGGACACCCTGACCGGTGGCCCGCGGCGCCGCCGCGTCCGGAGCGGCGCCCCGCTGCCCCTTCTGCTGCCCGCACTGGTCGGGCTGACGTTCCTGGCCCTCCCCCTCGTCGCCCTGCTGATCCGGGCCCCCTGGCGCAGCATGCCCGACCTGCTGACCAGCACCGAGGTCTGGCAGGCGCTCCAGCTGTCCCTCCTGTGCGCGACCGCGGCGACCGCCCTGAGTCTCCTGCTCGGGGTGCCGCTGGCATGGCTGCTGGCACGGGTCGAGTTCCCCGGGCGGGGCGTCGTGCGCGCCCTGGTGACGCTTCCGCTCGTGCTGCCACCGGTGGTCGGTGGTGTCGCCCTGCTGATGGCGCTGGGCCGCAACGGCGTCCTGGGACGGTGGCTGGACTCCTGGTTCGGGATCACCCTGCCGTTCACCACCGCCGGGGTCGTGGTCGCGGAGGCCTTCGTCGCGATGCCGTTCCTGGTGATCAGCGTCGAAGGCACCCTGCGGGCCGCCGACCCGCGCTACGAGGAGGCCGCGACGACACTGGGCGCCTCCCGCTTCACCGCGTTCCGCCGGGTCACCCTGCCGCTCATCGCCCCCGGCATCGCGGCCGGCGCGGTCCTGGCGTGGGCGCGGGCGCTCGGTGAGTTCGGCGCGACGATCACCTTCGCCGGCAACTTCCCCGGCCGTACCCAGACGATGCCCCTCGCCGTCTACCTCGCCCTCCAGAACGACCCGGAGGCGGCGATCGCCCTGAGCCTGGTCCTGCTCGCCGTGTCGATCGCGGTGCTCGCGGGACTGCGCGACCGGTGGATGACCGTCTCATGACCGGCACCGGCAAGACCCTGCGAGCCGGGCGGAACGCCGCCGGCACCCCCGGACCGGCCGGTGCGGGACTCGACGTCCACCTGTTCGTGGAGCGCGGCTCCTTCCGCCTCGACCTGGCGCTGACCGCGGCGCCCGGTGACGTCGTGGCCCTGCTCGGCCCCAACGGCGCCGGCAAGACGACCGCCCTGCGCGCGCTCGCCGGCCTCGTCCCGCTCACCGGCGGCCATCTCCGGCTGGACGGAACGGAGTTGGACCGCACGCCACCGGAGTCCCGCCCGGTCGGCGTCGTCTTCCAGGACTACCTGCTCTTCCCGCACCTGTCCGCGCTCGACAACGTGGCCTTCGGACCCCGCTGCCACGGGGTGGGCAAGGCGGAGGCCCGCGCCCAGGCCGCCGAGTGGCTGGACCGGATGGGCCTCGCCGACCAGGCCAGGGCCAAACCCCGGCGCCTCTCCGGAGGCCAGGCCCAGCGCGTCGCGCTCGCCCGGGCCCTGGCCACCCGTCCCCGGCTGCTGCTCCTCGACGAGCCCCTCGCCGCTCTCGACGCCCGCACGCGGCTCGACGTACGGGCCCAACTCCGCCACCACCTGGCGGACTTCGAGGCGGTCGCCGTACTCGTCACCCACGATCCGCTGGACGCCATGGTCCTGGCCGACCACCTCGTGGTCATCGAGGACGGCCGCATCGTCCAGGAGGGCACGCCGGCCGACATCGCCCGCCACCCGCGCACCGACTACATCGCCCATCTCGTCGGCCTCAACCTGTACCGGGGGCAGGCCCGGGGACACACGGTGCACATCGAGGACGGCCCCGGCATCACGACCACGGAGGACCTCACCGGCCCGGTCTTCGTGGCCTTCCCGCCCAGCGCGGTCACCCTGCACCGGGAGCGGCCCACGGGCTCCAGCGCCCGCAACCTGTGGCGCTGCGAGGTCGCCGGCCTGGACACCCACGGCGACCAGATCCGCGCCGCCCTGACCGGCGAACTGCCCCTGGCGGCCGACCTCACCACGGTGGCCGCCGCCGAACTCGACCTGCGCACCGGAGCGACGGTGTGGGCGACGGTCAAGGCCGCCCAGACCCACGCCTACCCCGCCTGACGGCTTCGCCACGGGCACGCTCCCCGGCCCACCCGGCCGGCGGGTGAGCGGCCGACCGGTGGGGTAAGCGGCCGGCGGGGTGAGCGGCCGGTGGGGCGTGCCACCGCTCGCCCTGCCCCGGCTACGCCGCCGCGGACGCCGCGTCCGGTTGAGCTGAGGCTTGAGGAAGGAGCCCGACCTGGCCATCAGGTCTGCGGGGACGCAGGAGCCCTTCTCGTCGTTGCCGGCGTCCCGGTTCGGGTGGTGCTCCGCGCGCGGATCGGGCCACCATGCCCACGCGGGTGGACCGCGGCGCCTGCGTCACGCGCGACCTCGCCACGGCCGCGCAGAGAGCGCACCCCGCGTCATCTCGGCCCCTCTCCAATGTACCGTCTGGTCCAGCAAACTTGAGTGACGACGTCCCCGGGCGCATATCCCCCGGGCGCCGCTTCAGGCGTCCCGAGCGGACTGGGGGCTGGGTCGGTTCGACACGTCGTCCCGTCACGGGAGAGATGCGATGCCACGACCACCGGGTCATGGGCCGGACTTCGAGGTCCGCCGCCGGAAGATCATCGACACGGCCGCCGAGTTGTTCGCCCGCCAGGGCTACGCGTCGACCTCGGTCAACGACCTGGGCCGTGCGGTGGGGCTCGCCAAGGGAGCGCTGTACTACTACATCGGCTCCAAGGAGAACCTGCTGATCGAGATCCAGGCGCGGGTCATGAGCCCGCTGCTGTCGCGGGCGCGCCAGATCGCCGAGGTCGACGCGGACCCGCTGCTACGGCTGCGGCTGCTGTCCGAGACGCTGCTGACGATCATCTTCCGCCGGCTCGACCACGTCTGGGTCTACGAGCACGACTACCGCAGTCTCACCGGCGACGAGTTGCAGACGCTGCTGAGCCAGCGTTCCGACTTCGAGCACCTGATCACCGGTCTGCTGATCGAGGCCGCCGACCAGGGCAGCTTCCGTCTGGTCGAACCGACCCTGGCCGGCCTGCAGTTCCTCAACCTGCACAACCACACGTACCAGTGGGTGAAGCCGGGTGGCCGGTGGGACCCCGCCTACCTGTCCCGCGAGTACTGCACGACACTGTTCCGCGGGTTCGGCGCCGTCGACGACGACCTGCGCGCCACCGAGGAGCGGGCCGCGGTGTTCAAGCGCGACCGGCCGGAGCTGCCCCTCGACCCCGAGGCCGCGTGGGAGCCTGCCGCCGTGGAGCAATGACCCGAACCCGTGGCGCTCCCTGGCGCACCGTGGGCATCTGGTCCTCCCTGAAATGCGGTCCTCCCTGATCCCGAGATCCCGAGGAGCAGGCGCCTCGGGCTGGCCGCGGTCGGACAGGCGGCCCGAGACACGCGGAGCCGGGGGTGGCGGATCGGCCGCCCCCGGCTCCACAGGTTCGCACGACGGCCGCCGGTTGCCGGCCTGCGGGAGCCTCCCGCTGGACAGATAGTCTGCGCGCAGATAATCTGTACGCAGAAAGTCAGTCGGAGAGCCGGGGAGACATCTGATGTGGACGTACGAGCACAGCACTGAGACCGACGCCGCGCCCGAGGCGATCTGGCGGCTGTGGGCCGATGTCGAGAACTGGGGCAAGTGGAACGCCGACATCGAGTCCATCGAGATCAGCGGACCGTTCACGGCGGGCACCGAGATCGTGATGAACCCGGCCGGACCGGAGCCGGTACGCCTGCGCGTCGCCGAGGCACGACCCGGCGAACTGTTCGTCGACGAGGCGCAGTTCGACGGCCTGGTGCTGCGCACGGTCCACCGGCTCGACGCGGGAGAGCGTCTGCGTACCCGGGTGACGTACCGCATGGAGATCACCGGTGCCGCGGCCGACGGACTCGGCCCCGACATCGGTCCCGCCGTGACCGCCGACTGGCCCGCCACCATGGCCGCCCTCGTCGAACGAGCGCTCGACTGATGTCCCTCGCTCCGGGCGAGAGCCCCGGCTTCCTGCTCTGGCACGCCACCCTGCGCTGGCAGCGCGTCGTCGCCGCCGCGCTCGCGCCGCTCGGCCTCACCCACGTCCAGTTCGTGCTGCTGGCCTGCACCTGGTGGCTCAACGGGCAGGGTGAGCACCCCAACCAGCTGGCCCTCGCCCGGCAGGCGGGCACCGATGTCAAGATGACCTCGCAAGTACTGCGCGCCCTGGAGAACAAGGGCTTGATCGAGCGCGAGGTCGACCCCTCCGACACCCGTGCGAAACGGCTGCGGGTCACCGACGCCGGCGCCGCACTCGCGCCACGCGCGGTCGCCGCCGCCGAGGAGGCCGACGCGCTCTTCTTCCAGCCGGTCGCCGTCGACGCCACGATCGACCTGCTCGGCCGCCTGGCCGGCCGCGAGGACTGAGCACACGGACACTCGACCAGGCCGCGGTGTACGCATCGACTGGGCCAAGACCACGCTGCACGACCGGCATCGACCGCAGTTGGGTACTCGACGCGAAAGGGCCGGCTCCCTGCCGGGAGCCGGCCCTTTCGCGCTGCGCGCCGCCGCGCACCTGCGGAAGTGTCACCCGGACGTCGAAGGACAGCCGGCTCTCAAGGCCGTCCACAGCCATGCGCGTGTGCTCGGGCGGGTCTGCCGGACCCGTCACATTCTCCGCCCGGCGTTCGTCAGAGGAGTGACGACAGCACAACGGATGCGAGAAGGGTGCAGACATGGAAGCTCAGCGGACCGCGGCACGGACCGCCACGGGCTCGCGCATGCCCAACCCGATGAAACTCGTCCCCGAACTCGGGGCGGTGTCCAGGGCGTTGTTCAAGGCGGTCGGCAACGGATCCGTGCCGCAGACCACCATCGACCTCGTGCAGCTGCGCGCCGGGCAGATCGTCGGCAACACCTACCTGACCGTCATGCACACCGGGAGCCTGCGCAGGGCCGGCCAACCCGAGGAGCGGATCTCGGCGGTCGCCTCCTGGCAGGACGCGCCCTGCTTCAACGACGCCGAGCACATCGCGCTGGCCCTGACGGAAGCGGTGCTCCAGCCGTCGGTGCACCACGAACGGGTCCCGGACGAGCTCTACGCCCGCGCGGCCCAGCACTACGACGACACGGCGCTGGCCACCCTGACGATCGCGATCGGCCAGGTCGGCTTCTTCGCGCCGCTCGCGCTCGTCGGCAAACCGCTGCCGGGCGTGAAGCCGTCCGAGCAGTGGACGTGACGACACGGCAACCGGCGCTGCGCGTCGGCATGTTCCGCTCGAACGGCCCGGCCCGGCTCGGCACGGGCCAGGCGTGGCCGAACGGGCCATGCGCGGCCGAACGGGCCATGCGCGGCCGTGATCAGTGGCGCGACGCCTGGAAGTCGTACACCGTGAAATCGGCGACCGGCAGGTAACCGATCCGCAGATAGAGGCCGTTGCTGGTGGCGTTGGACAGGTCCGCGAACAGCACGACCTCTCGCGCGCCCGCGGCCCGGGCCGCCCGGCTCACCTCGGCCGCCACGGCGCCGGCATAGCCGCGCCCACGGAGGTGGGCCGGGGTGTAGACGGGCCCCACCCGGACCTGGCCGGCGGTCTCGGGGGTCACCCCCGCCATGGCGACGGGGGTGCCGTCCGGCGTCTCCCAGAACGTGAAGTGTCTGCCGGCGAGGCGCGCTTCGGTCCAGAGGTCGTCGTCCACAGGCGGCACCTCTCCGACGGCGACGGCGAACTCGCGGTTCCAGAGCGCGAGTTGCTCGCGATCCCGGTCGCCCGCGATGCGGCTGCGGCCGGCCGGGGAGGGCTGCGGCGGGGTGAGTGTGCCGAGACGGTACAGGCGGAGCCGTTCGCGGAGGACCGGTGTCGCTCCGGTGTGCCGCCGCCAGGCCCCGGCGAACGCGGTGGCGGTGTCGTGCTCCGCGCTGACGCCGGGGAGTGGGTCGCCGAGGCCGGCCAGGCGGACGGCGAGGGTGTCGGCCTGCTCAGGGGTGAGGGAGGTGATGTTCAGGCGGTGGGGCGGGGTACGGAAGAAGGTGGCGTGGACCTCGCCCGCCTGTTCCAACCGTCCGAAGACCGGGGCCTCGGTGCTGTAGACGTCCGTTCCGCGGGTGCGCAGGGTCGCGGTCACCGTCAGCGGGACGGTGTGCAGGGCGGGCCGCGCGTGCAGGAATTCCCCGGCTCGGTCGAGGAAGGCGTCGGGGTCTTCGGTGAGGTGCCAGTCGTCCGGGCGCATGCCTCATGATTCCTCACGTCGCCGACAATGTCCCGGGATTTTCCTGCGGGGAGGCGGATGCGCAGGCGGACGGATGGTCCCGGCGGGTCGCCGCGCAGGCGTCTCCCCCGCACGAGCGCACGAGTGCGGCCGACGCCCGTGACCCCCGGGCAGCATGATCGTTACTCCGGGCGCCGAGGCCACCGTACGAGGCCGGTCATCGGTGTCTGGCCGGCCGCGTCCCGGTCCGAGGTGCGCGCGTCGTCGACGGAGAGGAACAGTACGAGTGAGCGGGTGGATCACAGTCGGTCTCGGAGCCGCTGCCGCACTCTGTCCCCTGCCGGGCCACATCGGGACCGCCGTGGTCATCGACACGACCCCCACCACGGCGCACCTGGTGGTGTGCGCGGCCGACACCTGGGTCGAGATCACCACCTTTGCCGGGCAGGCGGCACCGAAGACCCCGGCGCCGACTGCCGCACCCCCGTCGACTCCAGCCGAAGAACAGGCGCCGCGCGCCACCGTCCCCCCGGCGCCCCCCGGCGTCGCGGGCCGGCCCCACCCCGGTCCGCCGGCGGCTCCGCCCTCTCCCGCCGCCGTACGGCGTCCACCCGCGGCCGAGCCACCGGCGGCCGTCGACAACCTCCCCGATGCCCCGGAAGCCACCGACGCCGAGGCTCCGGCGCCGCGTCCCGCACCGCGTGCCGCCGCCTTCCGGTGGGTGCCCCGCTTCCATTACGGCGGTCGCCCGGCACGTCCCGCTCCGGCGGGCATGTCCACCATGACGACCACCGTCGTGATCACCACCCCGGCCGTCCTGGCCGCCGCCGCGCTGCGCCCGGGCTCCCGGCGCCGCGGCAACCGCTGACCCGCCCGCGGGTCACACCACCCGTCGCCCGTCCGTCCGTCCGTCCGCCCTGGAGTCCCGCTGTGCCGGAATGGCTGATCTACACCCTGGCCTGTGCACTGGTCTGCGCATTCGTCATCGCCGCCACCGTGATGCGCCACCGGCGCGTCGCCGACGACGAGGACACCTCTCAGACGCCCGACGTCCTGGAGTACATGGTGATGATGGTCGGTGTCGTCTACGCCATCGTCCTGGGCCTGGCCATCGCCGGCGTCTGGGAGGCACGCGGCGCCGCCGAGGACACCGTCCAGCGTGAGGCGCAGGCTCTGTACGAGATCGACCAGCGTCTCGATGTCTACCCCGCCGCCTTCCACACGCAGGTACGACAGGACATCGACGCCTACGCCCGGCATGCCGTCGCCACCGAGTGGCCGGCCATGGAGGAGGACCGGCGGATCGACGCCACCGGCGGCGGACTGCTGACCCGCATCCGCGGCGACATCGCCCACCGCACACCCGCCGACGAACTGCAGGCGCAGGCGTACCAGCCGCTCCTGGACCAGGTCGCCGCCGCGGACGACGCGCGTCACCAGCGCCTCGACAGCGCCGGCACGACCCTGCCCGGCGTGGTCTGGTTCGGCCTGATCGCCGGCGGCATGGTCACCCTCGGGCTGCTCTACGCCCTGCAGATCCGCCGCTCGGCCCGCGAGCTCGTGCTGGCCACGGCGTTCAGCGCCCTGGTGGTCTTCCTGCTCTTCCTGGTGTGGAGCTTCGACGCCCCGTTCGGCCACTCCGGGGCCGACTCGGCCCAGCCTCTGCGGGAGCTCTACGCGAGCGTCGCGTCCTGACGTCGGACCGGTCCCACCAGGTGCCGGGCCCGGTCGAGGAAGGGCGTGAAGATCTCCTCCACCCGGCCGTCGGGAGGCTCGTGCCACGCATGGTCCGCGCCCGGCACCGTGACCAGCTCGACCTGCGCTCCCGCGTCCTCCAGGCGCGCGGCAAGGTGCCTGCTGTGGGCGCGGTCGGCCATGGAGTCGTCCGTGCCGTGCGCCGGCAGGAAGGACGGGGAACCTGCGCGAACCAGCGCCAAGGGACGTGCTGTACAGGCGAGTTGGCCCGCCCGAGCCGGGGCGCCCGGAGGGCCGGCGGCCCCGCTCCCCGGCGCCGGTCGGTTCAGGCCGTGAGCCAGTCGCGGTAGCGCGTCGTCGCGATGCGGGAGCCGTCGGGTGTGGTCAGGACATCACCCTTGACGACGGCGAACATTCCCGCGGTGTCGTCGGTGACGACCTGACGCCCGTCCTTGCCCGCGGCGACGGTGACGCGCCCCAGCTCGTCGAGGGCGAAGACCTCGGGGCCCCCGATGTTCAGGATGCCGTTGAGCGGCGCGCCCGCGGCGACCTCGGCGACGACCCCCGCGACCTCGGCCGCGGCGATGGGCTGGATCGGGGTGCGCGGCAGCCGGACGGTGTCGCCGTCCGCGGTCCAGGCGAGGATCGCGTCGACGAACTCCATGAACTGCGTGGCCCGCACCACGGAGTACGGCAGGCCGCCGGCCTGGAGCACCTCTTCCTGGAGGAGCTTCGCCCGGTAGTAGTCCAGTTCGGGCACCCCGTCGACGCCGACGATGGACAGGACGGCCACATGCCCGACGCCCGCCGACCGGCTCGCCTTCAGCAGGTTGTCCGTCGACGTCCGGAAGAACTCCGGCGAGGCCGCGTCGAACGTGGGCGAGTTCGTCAGGTTGACGACCGCCTCCGCACCGGCGAGCGCGTCGTCGAGGCCCGCGCCGGTGATGAGGTCCACCCCCGTCGACAGGGACAGCGCCGTCGCCTCGTGTCCCTGCTGGTTCAGGCGGGCGACCACCTGGGATCCGATCAGGCCCGTGCCGCCGACAACCGCGATCTTCATGACCGTTCCTTCCGTCGCGCCCTCGCGCCGGGCCCGGGTGACGCTCTCGGATGGAGCGCACCGCCCTCGATCCCGGATACTTTCTATCCGGGATCATACTCGGATACAAAGTGTCCGAGTCAAGCGTCTGGGTAAGGTGAGCCACGTGAAGATGTCCGGCGGGGTCGAGTGGGCGCTGCACTGCTGTGTCGTACTGACCTCGGTGCGCGAGCCGGTACCGGCCGCCCGTCTGGCCCAACTGCACGAGGTCTCCCCCACCTACCTCGCCAAGCAGCTCCAGGCCCTCTCCCGCGCCGGACTGATCCACTCGGTGCAGGGCAAGTCGGGGGGCTACGCGCTCACCCGCTCCCCCGAACTGATCACGGTCCTGGACGTGGTGGACGCCGTGGACGGACCGGCCCCCGCCTTCGTGTGCACGGAGATACGCCAGCGCGGGCCCATGGCGACCCCGGCCGAGGCGTGCACCACTCCCTGCGCCATCTCGCGCGCCATGGCCTCCGCCGAGACCGCGCGCCGTGACGCACTCAGGGCGGTCTCGGTCGCCGACCTGGCCCGCAGCGTGGAGACCGACAACGGCACGGGCGCACTGGCCGGCATAGGCACCTGGCTGCGCACACCAACCGGCTGACGTACGACGGTGACCCTCCCCCCGGCTGTCCCGCCCCGCCGGCTGCACGCCGGAGGGCGGCGACACGACGACGGAGCCGTCGTCCACCGCTCGTGACCGGCACGTCAGACTGTGCGGATGAACGACTACCGCCCGGTGCACCGGAGCCCCGCCCCCGCGTCGTACGGACGCCTCCAGGTACGGGAAGCCGACCTCGGTCCCGCCGACTGGCTCACCGAACCAGCCTCCGGCAGCGCGGAGTTCGGCACGGTGGCCGCCATCGCCGCGCCGGGATTCGCCGCCTACGCCCGCATCCTGCATCCGGCCTCGCTGGACGAACGACCGGTGCGATGGGACACGGTGGCCGCCGCCCGGGGGCGCGGAACGGCGCCGCACACCCAGTGGCACGAGCTCATCGGGATGGAGCGCTTCTACCAGAACGCGTCCGACTACGGCATGCCCGGCGTCTGGGACGAGCATCCGGCGGAAGGTCCGACTCCGCCCGTCGTCGCCCGGCACCTCGTTCCGCTCCTCACCCGGCACACCCGGACCGCCGAGCAGTGCTGGTTCGGCCTGTGGCACGGTTACGGACGGTGGGACTTCGGCCGGTTCCCCACCTTCCCCACGCCCGGCCGGGACGAGGTCCTGCTCACCGGCCCGCTGTCCGACGTCCTGTCCCCCGTGGACGCCGACGAGTTCACCGAGCTTCCCGACCTGTGGTGGCCGCAGGACCGGGCCTGGTGCCTGGGCGGCGACGTGGACCTCGTCAGCACCTACGTGGGCGGCACGACCGCACTAGTCGACGACCTCCTGGCCGCCCCGGACCTCGAGGCGCACCCCGTCGCGCCCGGCGACCCGGTCAGCTGACACCCGGCGAACCGGGCGACCCGGCCGGCGCCCCGCGTCCGGCACATCCGCCGGGTCGTTCCGGTGACCGAGCCGTCGCTCTCCGGATGCGGCCTCCCGTCGGCGGGCGCACACTGACCGCGTGACCGGAACGCACACGAAACGTGACGAGAGTACGCTCGGTGACGGAGGCGCAGCCTCCCAGACGTTGGCGCTCGCGGCCATGATGTTCGCCGTGTCGATGACGTTCATCGACCAGACGATCGTGTCGATCGCCGCCCCCGACATCGTCTCCGAACTCGGGCTGACCACCTCGGGCATGCAGTGGGTGGTCAACGCCTACCTGCTGTCGCTGGCCGCGTTCTTCGCCCTCGGCGGTCGTGTCGCCGACCTGTGGGGACCGCGCCGGGTCGTCGTGGTCGGCACCCTGGTCTTCGTCGTCTCGTCGGCCCTGTGCGGCTGCGTGCCCAAGGGCGACTACGCGCTGACCTGGCTGATCGTCTTCCGCGCCACGCAGGGGCTGGGCGCCGCGCTGCTCTTCCCGGCGGCGCTCGCCGTGGTCGTGGCCGTGTTCCCCGTGGAGCGGCGGGGACGAGCCCTCGCCCTGTTCTTCGGCCTGACCGGCGCCCTCACCGCCCTGGGACCGGTGCTCGGCGGCTGGCTCACCTCGTGGACCTGGCGGGCGATCTTCTGGGTCAACGTGCCTGTCGCGATCATCGCGCTGATCCTCACCGCGCTCGCCCACATCTCCGACCGCCGGCGCGACGAGTCGCTCGACGTCGTCGGCGCGCTGCTGATCGCCGTCGGCATGGGCACGAGTGTGCTCGGTTTCCAGCAGGCGTCGGCCTGGGGCTGGGACAGCGTGGCGACCTGGGCCTGCATCGTCGGCGGACTCGTCGTCCTCTACGTCTTCTGCCGCTACGAGCTGCGCACCCGCCACCCGCTGATCAACCTGGCGGTCTTCCGCGACCGCGCGTTCACCGTGGACTCGCTGGTGCTCTTCTTCGCCATGCTGGCGTTCGTCCCGCTGTTCTTCTTCGCCTCGGTCTACGCCCAGGTCTCCCTGAGCGCCTCCCCCAACCAGGCCGGCCTCTACCTGCTGTACTTCTTCGTCGGGTTCGCCGTCGCGTCCCAGTGGGGCGGCCGCATCCTCGACAAGCAGGGCGCCCGCCCCGCGCTGAAGATCGGCTGCGTGGTCGGCGCCATCGGGTTCGCGCTCTGGGCCGGCAAGCTCACCGACCTGTCCATGCACGACCAGTGGCCCTACGCCGCACTGGCCGGCGCGGGCATCGGATTCATCCTCGCCCCGGCCTCCACCGACGCCGTGAACCGCTCGATCGACGCCTCCTACGGCGAGGTCACCGGCATCACGCAGACCGTGCGCAACTACGCGGCGAGCATCGGCCTGGCCGTCTTCGGCACGATGCTGACGCACACCATGACCGACAACGTCGAGAACACCCTCCACCAGCGCGGAGTGCCCGCGGAGACCGCGCACGCCGTTTCCCGCGACGTGGCGGAGGCGGTCACCGGCAACGCGGACGCCCGGACCCCCACGGGCAACGGCCCGGCAGCCACGGCGATGCGCGACTCCATGTCCGCGATCCGCATGGACTTCGCCGAGGCCAACCAGTGGGTCTTCTACGGCATGGCCGTGGCCCTGGGTGTCGCCTTCCTCTGCGCCCTGCGCCACCCCGGCGGCCGCGGCCCGGTCGGCGAGGGGAACCCGGCGCGAGCCGCCGAGCACGCGTGAGCGCGGGACCCGGCGGCCCTCACGGTTCTACGCCGGCTCGCCGGGAGTGCCCGTCCAGGGCCAGTACTCGAAGCCGTTGCCGCTGTACCAGTCGAGGCGGGTGCTGCCGCAGGAGCCGCTGTGGAAGTCCAGGAAATCCCAGTTGACCGCCTTGATGGACCTCTTGGGGAAGGTCACGGAGATCTCCGTGGTGACGGCGCCCCGGGCGGGGATCGTTCCCAGCGACAGGTTACCGGAGTTCCACAGCGGCAGTGAGCCGTTGGTCTTCTTGTTCCAGTGCAGGCTCATCGTGTGCCAGTGCGCCGTGCCGACGCGCCACCGCACGGTGGGGGCGGGCCCCCGCTTGTTCAGGAGGTTGCCGATGGCGAAGACGTAGGTGGCCTTGGTCAGTGCCACCCTCTCGGTGTCCCGCACGCGGATGCGGGCGTACAGCGGCACCCCGGGGCGGCGCGCGGTGGGCACCGCCGAACCAGCGGTGTCGGAGGCCGTGACCGCTCCGTCTCGGCAGTCGTAGGCGGCGGTTGACGCGCCCTGTGCGTGAGCGGTCGTGGTGGCGACGGTGCCGGGCAGCGCGCTGAGAACGCCCGCCGTGGCAGCGGCGAACACTCTTCGGCGCAGGGTGGTTCTCAAGAAGTCCCCCTCGTTGTTCTGATCATGTGCGCGGATCCTAGCGAGCCGGCCACCGCCCTGTGTCCCAGCGGTCGCACCTGGTCAAAGCTTTACGTGGCCGCCCCGGCCGGCCGCCGTCGAGCCCCACGCCTACCGCGCCGGGCGGCTTTCCCGGCGCTGCGGTGACCCCCGGTGTGCGGGTCGGTCCGGCCGGCCGGGGCCGGACCGGCCGCTGGTAAAATGGGCGCACGCTTCGACTTCGCCGGGGTCCGTACCAGGGGTACGGACCCCGGCGTGTTCCGGGCGCCGGATCAGGAAGGTTCCCCATGAACACGAAGCCCTCGGCCTCCGGGCACTCACCCACCGGCGAGTCCCGGCCGGCCACAGCGTCACAGGGTGAGCCGGCGACCCCGCAGCCGGCGCAGCCCGGCCTGCCGCCGGTCGAGTCGTTCGACGCGCTCGGGCTGCCGCCGGAGCTGACGCGGACGATGACCGGCCTCGGGGTCACACAACCCTTCCCCATCCAGGCCGCGACCCTGCCCAACGCGCTGGCCGGCCGTGACGTCCTCGGCCGTGCGCGGACCGGGTCCGGCAAGACGCTCGCCTTCGGGCTCGCGCTGCTCGTCCGGACGGCGGGCCGACGCGCGGAGCCGAAGCGGCCGCTCGCGCTGGTCCTGGTGCCGACCCGGGAACTCGCGCAGCAGGTGAGCGACGCGCTGACACCGTACGCGCGGACACTCGACGTACGACTGGCGACCGTGGTCGGCGGCCTGTCGATCAACCGGCAGACGGCGCTGCTGCGGGCCGGAGCCGAGGTGGTGATCGCGACGCCGGGGCGGCTGACCGACCTCGTGTCGCGCCGCGACTGTCACCTGAACCAGGTGCGGATCACGGTGCTGGACGAGGCGGACCAGATGTGCGACCTGGGTTTCCTGCCGCAGGTCTCCGAGCTCCTGGAGCAGGTACGCCCCGACGGGCAGCGGCTTCTGTTCTCGGCCACGCTCGACCACGACGTCGACCGGTTGGTGCGCCGTTACCTGCACGACCCGGTGCTCGCCTCCCTCGACCGGGTGGCCGGTTCGGTCACCACGATGGAACACCACGTGCTGAACATTCACCCCGCCGACAAGTACGCGACCGCGACCGAGATCGCCGCGCGGGACGGCCGGGTGCTGATGTTCCTCGACACGAAGGCCGGCGCCGACCAGTTCACCCGGCACCTGCGGGCCAGCGGCGTCCGGGCCTCCGCCCTGCACAGCGGGAAGTCGCAGCCCCAACGCACGCACACGCTCGCCCAGTTCAAGGACGGCGCGATCACCGTGCTGGTGGCCACCAACGTGGCGGCGCGGGGCATCCACATCGACGCGCTCGACCTCGTCGTGAACGTCGACCCGCCGGCCGACGCCAAGGAGTACCTGCACCGCGCCGGGCGTACGGCGCGTGCCGGCGAGTCCGGGAGGGTCGTCACGCTGGTCACCCCGAACCAACGGCGTGACGTGAACCGGATGATGTTGGAGGCGGGGGTGAGGCCGACGGTCACCCAGGTCCGCTCCGGCGAGGAGAAACTGACCACGATCACCGGGGCGAAGCGACCGCCGGCCGGCGCGAAACCGACCGGCAACGCCCCGTTCCGGGGCATGGGCACCCGTCCGGGCCGTCCCGCGAAGGAGTCCCGCAAGGCCGCCGACGCCCGCAAGGCGGCGGAGGCCCGCGCGGCCGCCCGGGTACGCAAGAGCCGCTGACCGACCGGACACCACCGGGACCGGCGAGCCGCCTCGTTCACGCCGCCGCGGCCTTCCGTACGGCTGCGAGGTGGGGCGGCGGCGCGTGCCGGCGTCCTTGCGCGGCGCGGACGGCGAGGGGTGCGGGCAGGCCCGTGAGCGCGGCGCTCCCGGCGCGCCCGGTCCGCTGTCGCCGAGGCGTCTCCGGGTCCTTACAGTGGGCTCGACACCGAGGAGGCGTGGACATGGACCAAGATCAGATCCTGGCCAGGATCACCGCGATGGTCGAAGCCGAGCGCAGGCTCCGCGGCGCGCTCGCGGCCGGGGAGATCGACAGCGCCACCGAGCACGAGCGGCTCGGTGAACTGGAGCGCGAACTCGACCAGTGCTGGGACCTGTTGCGCCAGCGGCGCGCCAAGTCGGAGTTCGGCGAGGACCCGGGCGAGGCCCGCGTCCGCCCCCAGTCAGAGGTCGAGGGCTACCAGAGCTGATCGCGGTCCGGCCGGCGGCCTACTTCGTGTCGGCGGGCGCGGTGCGGGTCGGCCCGCCCAGGACCCAGAAGAGGACGCCGAGGAGGACGAAGCAGGCGAGCGGGACGGTCTCCGTCCACAGGTACTTCCAGCGCTCGTCGTGCGTCCAGCCGTCCGGCCGGTAGCCGGAGGCGAACCAGTGGTCACCGAGTCCGGGGGCGATCAGCTGCACGCTGGCGAACAGCACCAGCAGGGTGAGCACCACGCTGATCGTGCGAGGGAAGGGCGCCCGGTAGGGGCGGGGCGTCTCCGGGGCCTTGCGGCGCAGTACCGCGAGGGCCGGGAAGATCCCCAGGTAGCTGATGAGGGTCGTGGAGATCGCGAGGCCGAGGACCGCGCCGAAGAGCTTGGCGGCGCCGCCGTCGGTCAGTTCGTGGGCCAGGACCAGGACGAGGGTGGACACCAGTCCGCTGAGGATGTTGACGCGCACCGGCGTGCCGAACCGGCTGGAGATGACGCCGAGGAAGCGGGGCGCCGCGCCGTCGTAGCCGGAGACGGCGAGGGCGCGGTCGGAGCCCATGACCCAGGTGACACCCGAGGACAGCACCGTGAGGATGAACATGATCGCGGCGAGGTCCCCGAGCAGGCTGCCGGCGCCGCTGAGGGTGGCGGTGCCGTCGGCGGCGACGTGGCCGCCGTAGACCGTGAAGACCTGCCGGATCGCGTCGATGAAGCCACCGAGGCCGGTGATGGCGTCGACCGGCAGGACGAGCAGGATGCCGAGGATCGGCAGCGCGTACAGGAGTACGGCGAGGCCCGCGCTGCGGAAGATGGCGAAGGGGACGTCCTTCTGGGCGTCGGTCATCTCGTCGCCGGCGGTGTTGGGCAGCTCGAATCCGACGTAGTTGAACATCAGGACCGGCACCAGGCCGACGAAGCCCGCGTAGGTCGGGGAGAAGTCGCCGAACCCGAATCCGTGTAGGCCGTGCCGGACGCCGTAGACGACGACGGTGACGGTGAACAGGCCGAGGAGCAGGAAGCGGCTCCAGGCGCCGATGGTGGGGATCCACTTGCCGACGTCGAAGGAGAGGATCGCGGCGAGCACGCCCACCCAGACGAACACGAGGGTGAAGGCGTAGAAGGCGGGGGTGCTCAGATCCTTGCCGTCGTTGAAGAAGGTGGTGTACGCCGTGACGGCGGCGACGGAGAGCGTGCCGCCCAGCCACACGGGGTTGGTGATCCAGTACAGGAAGTTGTTCACGGCGCCCGCGAGCCGCCCGAACGCCCGGCTGGTCCAGATGTAGGGACCGCCCTCGTCGGGGAAGGCGGCCCCGAGTTCGGCGGTCAGCAGCGCGGAGGGGACGAAGAACACGACGGCCAGCACGATGAGCCAGGTGAACGCCTCGGCACCGGACGAGGCCACGGTCCCGATGGTGTCCACGCCGACGATGGTGCACAGGAGGAAGAAGAGGATGTCGAAGCGGCCGAAGTGCTTGCGCAGTTTCCGCCGCTCCGCCCGGGCCGCCGCCGGCGTGTCGACCGACGTGGATTCTATGGGGCCAGCGGTCACCGGAAGCTCCAGGGTGTTCGTGCTACGGAAGGATCCGGCCAATGATCCGATGCTGCCGGGACAACCCACAAGCACACATGGACAACTCTTGACCATCCTTTCTCCGCCTGACGGCAACCGGTTCCCCGGATCAGGCTGACGGGGCCCGTGATGTCGGTGCTGACGGCGCGGCCGGTTCGTACACTGCGCGCATGCCGAGGCGGGACGAGGTGCCGGTGAGCGAGGTCGAGGACGGACGACGCCCCGCGGGTCTGTTCGTCGGTCTGTGCACGCTGGATGTCATCCAGCTCGTGGACCACGTGCCGGCTTCCGACGAGAAGGTGACCGCGCACGATCAGGTCGTCGCGGCGGGCGGGCCGGCGGCGAACGCGGCCGCGGCTTTCAGCCACCTCGGGGAGCGGCCAGACTGCTCACC
Source organism: Streptomyces sp. NPDC043878 (assembly GCF_056435735.1). NCBI lineage: Bacteria > Bacillati > Actinomycetota > Actinomycetes > Kitasatosporales > Streptomycetaceae > Streptomyces > Streptomyces sp. NPDC043878. The sequence goes on along the minus strand of NZ_JBWKDW010000023.1, from coordinate 65,919 downwards.
GCGATCGGCGCCCATCCGCTGGGAGTCGAGGTCACGGCCGACCTGAACCGGCTGGGCGTGGTGGTGTCGGATCTCGCCGCCGGCTCGGTCGCGCCCCCCGTCGTGTCGTCCGTCCTGGTGACCGCCGCGAGCGGGGACCGGGCCGTCGCCTCGACCAACGCGTCGGGACACCGCGTCGCCCCGCCCGGCGATCTCGACGCGCTGGTGGCGGCCTGCGACATCGCCGAGTTCGACGGCCACCACATGGAACTCGCCGTGGCCGCCGCGCGCGCCGCCCGCGCGGCGGGCCGCCCGACCGTCCTCGACGCGGGCAGCTGGAAGGACGGCACGCAGCGCCTGCTGCCGTCGATCGACGTGGCCGTCTGCTCGGCCGACTTCCGACCGCCCGGCGCGCGCACGCCGGCGGACACTCTGCGGTTCCTTCGGGAGCACGGGGTGCCGTGGGCGGCGGTCACCCGGGGCGGGCGGCCCCTCGTGTGGGCGGGCCCCGACGGCAGTGGCACCGTGGACGTGCCGTCCGTCCGGGTGGCGGACACCCTGGGCGCGGGGGACGTCCTGCACGGCGCACTGGCCCATCACCTCGCGGTTCAGGGCCGGTTGACCTCGGCGGGCTTCGTGGAGGCCCTGCGCGCGGCGGCCCTGGTGGCCTCGCGCTCCTGCCAGTCGTTCGGCACCCGGGCCTGGATGCTCGGGGACTGACACCGTGCCGAGGGCACCATGCTGCGGGGACGCGCCACTGCCGCGGGAACCCCGGCGGGGAGACACCCCGCGCCGCCGTGAGGCGCGCCGCGACGAAAGCCAATGGGCAATACACAGGATCTCTCCCCGCGCATTGAGCCACCCACCCACACCCTCAGGGTGACGCGGGATGGCTCCGATGAATCACCGAGTCCGCCTGGGGACGACCGTGACGTTGCCCCCGCGCTCGACCCGACCAGACGTGCCGGTCCTCGCCACCGGATCCGCCCTCGGTGGCGCGCTGCTGGCCTCGGGTCTGACCACGCCGACGGCGGCCGACCAGCCCGGGGCCACCGCAGCGCCCACCGGCCCCCGGCCTACTTGGTGAGCGGGGCCAGCTTCGGGTCGTTGGCGTACGCCTCGACCGCGTTCTCCTTGGTCACGATGACCGGCGGCAGGAGGTAGGCCGGGACCACCTTGTTCCCGTTGTTGTACGACTTGCTGTCGTTGATCTGCGGCTTGTCGCCCTTCTGGATGGACTTGACCATGTTGACGGTCTCCGCGACGAGTTTGCGGGTGTCCTTGTTGATGGTCGAGTACTGCTCACCCGCCATGATCGACTTCACCGACTCGACCTCGGAGTCCTGTCCGGTGACGACCGGTACCGGCTTGCCGGCGCCCTTGACCGAGGTGATGACCGCGCGGGCGAGGGTGTCGTTCGGGGACAGCACACCGTCGAGCTTCTTGCCGCCGTTGTACGTCGAGGTCAGCAGCGAGTCCATCCGCTGCTGGGCGATCTCCGCCTTCCACCCCTGGATCGCGGTCTGCTTGATGTTCCTCTGGCCCGATCCGACAACGATGTCACCCTTGTCGATGAGCGGCTTGAGGACGTCCATCGCGCCGTCGAAGAACACCTTCGAGTTGTTGTCGTCCGGGGAGCCGGAGAACATCTCGATCGTCCACGGACCCTTCGGCTTCTTCGCCTTCATGCCGTCGAGCAGGGCCTGCCCCTGCAACTGGCCGACCTTGAAGTTGTCGAAGGCGATGTAGTAGTCGACGTCCGGCGTGTTGGTGATGAGCCGGTCGTAGGCGATGACGGTCGCACCGGCCTGCTTGGCCTGCGCCACCTGGGTCGACAGCTGCGAGGCGTCGGTCGCGCCGATGACGATGACCTTCGCGCCCTTGGTGACCATGGAGGAGATCTGCGCCTGCTGGTCCGCCACGGTCGTCGACGCGCCCGCGTACTGCACGTCGGCCTTGAAGCCGGCCTTCTTCAGGCCGGCGGTGAACAGGTCGCCGGCGAGCACCCAGTTCTCCGAGGTCTTCGCGGGCAGCGCGACGCCCACGAGGGAGTCCTGCGCGAAGCCCTTGGCGTCGCCGCTGTCCGTGGAGCCCTCGCGGTCGTTGGAGCATGCCGTGCCCAGGGTGAGCAGTGCGACGGCGCCGGCCGCGGCGATACCTCTGGTGATGCTTGTGCGCATGGTGGGATGAGCCCTTCTTGCGTTGGTACCGGGTGAGTTGGGCGCCGTGGGATGCGGCGCTGTCGGTGACGGGCCTGCGTTCAGCGTGCGACCGGGGCCTTGTCGGAATCGGAGGCCGGGTTCGGCGGAGGGAGCGGCGTGCTGGCCTCGTCCCGCTGGAACGGGCGCATCAACGCTCCGATGATCGAGAACCGCCCCTGCTTCTTGCTGTAGACGTCGAAGGCGACGGCGAGGAGGAGGACCAGGCCCTTGATGATCTGGACCATGTCCGAGCCGACGCCCTCCAGTTGCAGTCCGTTGTTCAGCAGCGCCATGACGAGACCGCCGACGATGGAGCCGCTGATGGTGCCGAGGCCGCCGGAGACGGCCGCGCCGCCGATGAAGACGGCCGCGATGGCATCGAGCTCCCAGCTCAGACCGTCCTGGGGACCGGAGGCCGCGGACCGGGCCACGAAGATCATCCCGGCCAGCGCGGCGAGGACGGACATGTTCATCATGACGAAGAAGTTGACCTGCTTGAGCTTCACGCCGGACAGTTGGGCGGCACGCGCGTTGCCGCCGACGGCGTAGATGTGCCGCCCGCCGATGGTGTTGCGGGTGTAGTACGAGTAGGCGAGCACCAGGGCGATCAGGATGATGCCGGAGATCGGCAGACTCGTACCGACGCGGCCGCCGGCGAAGCGCAGCGTGGTGAAGACGATGACGGTCAGCATGACGGCGAGCCGTATGCCGGCCACCCACAGCGGCGCGGCGTCGGCGTTCATCTCCCGGCGGGTCTGCCGGGCCTGCCACTCCCGCCACACCACGCCCAGGCAGGCGGCTAGACCCAGCAGCAGTGTCAGGTTGTTGTATCCGGTGTCCGGTCCCACCTCGGGCAGGAATCCGGCGCCGATGTCACGGAAGCCGGTGGGGACGGGCACCGTGTCGGCGTTGCCGATGTACTGGTTGCCGCCACGGAACAGCAGCATGCCGGCCAGGGTGACGATGAAGGCGGGCACTCCCACGTAGGCGACCCAGAAGCCCTGCCAGGCGCCGATCGCCGCGCCGACGAGCAGCCCGAGCAGGATGCCCAGGGGCCACGGGAGCGAGTGCTCCTGCATCGCCTTGGCGACCACGATGCCGGTGAACGCCGCGACGGAGCCGACCGACAGGTCGATGTGCCCGGCGACGATCACCATCAGCATGCCGATGGCCAGGATGAGGATGTAGGAGTACTGGCTGACCACGGCGATGAGGTTGCCGGAGGTCAGGGTGAGACCTCCGGTCCAGACCTGGAACAGCAGCACGATCGCCACGAGCGTGGAGATCATGCCGAACTGGCGGGCGTTGGAGGTCGTACCTCCGAAGAGGTTCTTCTGCAGCTCTGAGATGCGGCTCATGGGGTCGGTGTCTTCTTGAGAGAGGTCATCTGCTTCATCAAAAGTTCCGGGTTCGCGTCACGGCGCGTCACCTCACCGGTGATGGCACCTTCGAAAACGGTGTAGATGCGGTCGCACAGTCCGATGAGTTCGGGCAGTTCGGAGGAGATCACGACGACTCCCTTGCCCTGGCCGACCAGCCGCTGGATGATCCCGTAGATCTCGTACTTGGCGCCCACGTCGATGCCGCGGGTCGGCTCGTCGAGGATCAGCAGGTCGGGGTCGGTGAACATCCACTTGGCGAGGACGACCTTCTGCTGGTTGCCGCCGGAGAGCTTCACGACGCCCTCGTCCACACTGGGCGTCTTGATCCGGAGGCTCTGGCGGTACTCCTCGGCGATCCGGTGCTCGCTGACCGGGTCGACGACGCTGCGCCGGGCGATCTTCTTCAGCTTGGCGGCCACCATCGAGGTCTTGATGTCGTCCAGCAGGTTGAGGCCGATGGACTTGCGGTCCTCGCTGACGTAGGCGAGGCCGTGCCCGATGGCGTCGGCCACCGACTTCAGCTGGATCTCCCTGCCGTCCTTGAAGACCTTGCCGAACAGGTAGGTGCCGTAGGAGCGGCCGAACAGGCTCATCGCGAGTTCGGTGCGCCCGGCGCCCATGAGTCCGGCGAAGCCCACGATCTCCCCGCGCCGGACGGTGAAGGTGGAGCCCTTGCACACGAGCCGTTCGTCGGAAGTGGGGTGCCGCACCGTCCAGTCACGGACCTCGAAGAACACCTCGCCCACGTCCGGTGTGTGGTCGGGGAAGCGGCTGTTGAGTTCGCGGCCGACCATGCCGCGCACGATGCGGTCCTCGTTGACGCCGTCTGCCTTCACGTCGAGGCTCTCGATCGTACGGCCGTCACGCAGGATGGTGATGGTGTCGGCGACCGCCTCGATCTCGTTGAGCTTGTGGGAGATGATGATCGAGGTGATGCCCCGTTCCCGGAAGCCGCGCAGCAGGTCGAGCAGGTGCCGGGAGTCGGCCTCGTTGAGGGCCGCGGTCGGCTCGTCGAGGATGAGCAGTCTGACGTCCTTGGCGAACGCCTTGGCTATCTCCACCAGTTGCTGCTTGCCCACGCCGATGTCCTTGATCAGCGTGTCCGGGTCCTCCCGGAGCCCGACCTGTTCCATCAGTTCGAGCGCCCGGCGCTGGGCCCGTTTCCAGTCGATCGCGCCACGCCTGCGCGGCTCGTTGCCGAGAAAGATGTTCTCGGTGATCGACATCTCGGGCACCAGGGCCAGCTCCTGGTGGATGATGACGATGCCGGCCTGCTCGCTGGCCCGGATGTCGTGGAACCGGACCTCCTCACCCCGGTAGACGATGCCGCCGGCGTAACTCCCGTGCGGGTGCACGCCGCTCAGGACCTTCATGAGGGTGGACTTGCCGGCGCCGTTCTCGCCGCAGATCGCGTGGATCTCCCCCTCCCTCACCACGAGGTTGACATCGGCGAGCGCCCGCACGCCGGGGAAGGTCTTGGTGATCGAACGCATCTCCAGCAGGGTCGGTGCCTGGGTCATGAGCGGAGCCCCACACCGGTGACACCGCGACGGCCACACGGGCCCGCGTGTTCCGGAATGCGACATTTCAAGGACATCAACTTGCCTCCGATGGCACTGCTCTGTGCCTGTGTACGGCCTGCTACGTCTGCGCGACCGGACTTTAAATCCATTTGTTTTACTAAGTCAACGCCCCGCGGAGGTATCGTCTTCGAGCTGGAACAGAGAGGACCACAAGTGCGGCAAGCAGGAACAAACCTCCCCAAGGTCGGCCGATACAACCGAGCGGTGGTCCTCGACCAGATCCAACTCGCCGACGGCATCAGCCGAGTTGAGATCGCCCAGCTGACCGGGCTCACCCCGCAGACGGTCTCCGGCATCGTGCGCCGGCTGCTGGACGAGGGAATCGTGCGCGAGGACGGCGCCAGCCGGGTCGCCAGCGGCGGCAAGCCGCGCACCACTCTGCGTATCAACGCGGACGCGGGCAGTGCGGTGGGGCTCGTGTTCGACCCCGTCGAGCTCACCTGCGCCGTCGTCGACCTGCTGGGGCGGCCCGTGGTCGTCAAGCGGCGGCCCACCCCGCCCGGCATCAACCCCTCCCACGTCGTGGCGGCCATGGCGGAACTGGTCGCCGACGTGCTCGGCGAGGCGAAGGTCTCCCGCGACGACGTACTGGGCCTCGGCCTCGCCACTCCCGGCCCGATCGACCAGAAGCTCGGCATGATCGTCGCTCCCCCGCAGCTCGCCCACTGGACCCGGGTGCCACTGCAAAGCATGCTGAGCGACGCCACCGGTCTGCCCGTCACGCTGGACAACGACGCCACCGCCGCCGCGGTCGGTGAGCGCTGGTCCGGTGTGGGCCGCGGGGTCGCGAACTTCGCCTACTTCTTCTTCGGCACCGGCATCGGCGGCGGCCTGGTCCTCAACCACCAGATGTACAGAGGCGGTTCGTTCAACGCGGGCGAGTTCGGCCACTCCTCCGTCCTGCCCGACGGACCGGAGTGCTACTGCGGCAACCGGGGCTGCCTGGAACGGCTGGTCAACCCCTCCGCGATCGTCGCCGAGGTGCACCGCCGGCTCAGCGACCCGCCGGGCGCCGAGAGCAGTGTGCTGTCGCAAGCGTTCCGCAAGGACCCGGCGTCCGTCGACCATGCCGCGATCCAGCTCGCCGCGGGGGCCGGCGACCCCGTCGCGACCGCCGTCGTCGACGAGGCCGCCGCTCATGTGGCCTCGGTCGCCGTCAGCATCGCCAACTTCATCGACGTGGACCTCATCATTCTCGGCGGCCACGGCATCCAGCACGTGGAGTCGCGGTACGTCGACGTCGTGGCCGCCGCGCTGGCCGCCCGACCCCTGGCCCGCCGCATCCGAGTCGTCAAGGTGGAGGCGTCCCCGCTCGGCACGGACGCCGCCGTCGTGGGCAGTGCGGCGCTGGTGCTGCACGCGACGTACTCGCCGCAGCTGTCGGCGCTGCTGTCGGACTGACCGGGCGGCCTACCGCGCCGGGCACGCGCACACCGCGAGCCGCGTCGGCCGGGTTCAGCGGCGCCGGGCGCCACCGTTGGAGGCGGCACGCATGCGGAGGTGGCTCCGCGAACCCGCCGCTCCTCTCAAGCGGCCGTGGCGCGCAGAGACGACGGCACCGCCCACCACTGGTCCGGGCGGTCCACGACGGCGGCGTCCGGTCCGGTCTCGGCCCACCGGGCGAGACGGAGCAGGTACGCCGCGATGCCCGCCGCACCCTGCATCCACGCCGTGCCCGGGGGCAGCAGCGGCGGGTCCTCGCGGTGTTCGAGGAACCGCCAGCGGGCGCCCTCCCCGTCCGTGACGGCCCGCTCGACCAGCGCGTCGCCCATCCGGCCCGCCGCCCGCTGATAGGTCTCCCCCGCCGCCGTACCCCCGAAGTACTGCGCCGCGTCGAGCAGTACGTCGCCCACGCCCGCCGTGCCGCAGCAGCGGCCGTCGTTGTCCCAGAAGCCGGGGCGCAGGCGTTGCGGAACCCCCGAGGTGAGGATCGAGGTCAGACAGCGGTGCCGCAGCTCGTCCACCGCGTGACCCGCCACCTCCTCCACGCCGGCGTACGCCAGGGCCGCGAACAGATGCGAGGTGCCGGCGGGACCGTGGCACCAGTTGTAGGTCACCGGTTCCACCTCGCGCGTCGACGGAGGAATGGTGTGCGGGACGATGAAGCCGTCGTCTTCCAGTGAGCCCACCGACACCACGTGCCGGGCTCCTGACACCGCCGCCTCGACGAAGTCCTCGCGGTGCAGCTTCGCGCCCGCCAGCGCCAGCGCCGCGGCCACTCCCGCGGTTCCGTGTGAATAGTTCGGCGCCCGCCACCGGATGCTCGCCCCGATACCCCAGTCGAGGCCGGCTTCCGTCCGCTCCGCCGCTCGCAGCAGGGCCTCACCGCCGGTCGTCGCGATCCCCTCCGCGAACTCGCCTCCGGCCCAGGCCGCCGTCATGACCACACCGGCGGTGCCCCCGATGACGTCGTTGAGCGGTGCGTCGGAGCCCGGTTCGAAGTCGAGGGTGGTGGTCCAGCCCCCGGGTCGCGCCAGCTCCGCCAGCCGCCGCAGCGCGACCGACTCCTTGCCGGGGGCGAGCAGCTTCAGCGCCATGGCGTCGCCTGCCAGACCGTCGTAGAGGGACGGTTCGGTCCGGCGGCCCGCCTGGTCCGACAGCCGGCCGACGATGCCCGTCGCGAGACTCCGCTCCCTCGCGTTCAGCTGCCGGTACCGCCCGATCTCCGCGAGCACCGGGGCGAGGCCGGCGATCCCCGCGTACAGCGAATCGCGGTCCTTCGCCGGGGCCGCCTCCGTGCCGTCGGCGAGAACCCTATCCGGCAGCCACGGGCCGTCGTCCTCGCCCACCTCGTTCAGCACCCAGGCCCAGGCGGCCTCGCCGGTCGCCCGATACTTCCCACTCGTCAGCACCCGGTCACGGTACAGGGGTGCCCGGTCCGGGGCGCGGGAACATCAAGGGCCCGCGGTGGCGCAGGGCGCCACTGTGGCTACTGCCGGCGCGCCCAGCGGGTTCTCACAGCAGCGGCGGTCGACTGGCGGAGGTGTACTCGTCCGCGACGATGACGACGCTGTCGCAGCCCGGGCACTCCGCTCCGCCGCAGAGATGGAGGATTCCGTCCGCCCAGCCCGTCCGCACCGTCGCGAACGGCGGTGTCACACATCAGCCGGCCGACGCCGGACAGCCTGTCGACAGGCGCGGGCCGCAGAGGGCGTCTGTTCACGTCTCCCCGGTGCCAGTCCCGGATCGCTGAGCAGCGCCCGTGGTCACCGACGGCGATCGTCACCTCCACCCCGGTTCCGAGAAGACAGTCGTGCGTCCGCGCCCAGTTCACCACGAGGACATTGAAGCGTCCTTCGGTGGTCCGAGGCGACCGTCTCCCGGCGCTGTCCGCCGTGTCGTCCCGCCTCGGTGGCACTCAACTGTCAAGCGCCGGAGCGTTTGTGGCTCGGGCGCCGGTTCCTGTGGTTCCGTTCCGGCTAGCCGACGTTGAAGTCGAGATCCGTGACGTACCAGGCGTCGTCGATCCGGGTGGAATGCACCTTGACGTCGAGCTGTTGGGCCGTCACGCCGGTGGAGTGCGAAAGGAGGATCTTGTCGAGGGTCTGGCCGTCGACAGTGATCCTGTCGGCGGGGACCACCGTTTCGTCGCCTGTCGCCGGGACGTCGGCGACGTCGACCTTCGGGTCGTCCGTGGGCGGCTTGGGCATGAACGACGTACGGAACTGGCCGACGCTCTTCTTCATCTGCCGGACCTCGGGCGCATCGCCGGCACAGGTCGACTCGGTGCCGGCCCGAGCGGGCGACGAGCCCGTGGCCGCCTCCCCCATCAGCAAGCAGGCTTCCTCCGGCTGATTCCTGATCACTGCGGTCACCCACGCGGCGACCGCCCCCTCGGCCGTGGACTGGTCGGCCGCCGTGGCCTGCGACGAGACCGAGGTGCCCTCCGGCTTGCCTTCTGCCTTGCTTCCCGCCTCTGCCGCGGACGAGTTGGCGGCGGCGGGCGTCCTGTCCGCGCCGGAGCTCTCGCTGTCCGAACACCCCGCCAGTCCCATCACCGCCATCGCCACAGCGCCGCCGGCCATCCAGCCCCTGCTCGTCTTCCTGTGACCCACTGACACCGCTCGGGTGGTCCTTCCCTGGACATCCATCGCCGTGCGACACCTCGACGCGCGCCCCTTCGAAGGGCGTCGGGGTACCGCCTCGACGTTGGAGACGCGGCCGACAGCGGAATGGTTCACTCCTGCATCAGCAGCCCCACTCGTATCAGGCTGTCCGTCTCCTGGCGGGGCGTCAGGTGACCTGGGCCGCGATGGTCCGCGCGCAGTCCATGGACGCCGTACGGGTGGTGTCCACCTCCAGGTCGTACACCACGCCGCGGTGGACCGTCTCCGCCTGCGAGACCGCCATTCCCACGGCCCGGTCCCCGCGGCTCTTCTCGCGGCCCGCGGCGACCTCGCTGTCACACCTGACGCCCACCCACAGCACGGCGAGTCCACCGAGAGCCTGGCGCCAGCGCTGCTGGGAAGCCGCGCCACCGAGGAAGACGTCATCGACGACGACCCGGGCGCCCGCTCGGGCCATCGCGGCGATCCCCGCCATCCAAGCCGTCTCCAGCTCCCGGAACACCGATCCGATGTTCACCACGCCGTCCGAGGCGATGTCGATGCCCTCGCTCGCCGTCTCCAGGGACGCGGGCATCGCCTCGATCAGCGAGTCGATCCCGTAGGCGAGCCACGGCTCCTGCAGCACCGCCTGCAGACTCCGGCTGATCCCGGTCTTGCCCGAACTGGACCCACCGTTCAGCACGATCACCTGAGTTGTCACCTGGGCAGGGTAGGGGGTACCCGTCATGGCGCCCCAGTGATTTCCGGCGGGCCCGCCGTGCCGGGCGTCGCCCACCCGGCGGAGCCTGTCGGACACGGCCCAACGCGGGCGCGGCTCGTACCAGCCTGCGCGACACGGCACCTTTCGTGTCATCGGCTCCATGGACTTCACACCCGGCGGCTTCCAGCGCGTCGGCCTGCGGCCCGACTCCGTCGCGGGTGAGACCGGACTGGCCGTCGTCTACGAGTCGGGCCTCCAGATGTTCGCGGGCAGCCCCGAGTCGTACGACGCCCGGCCGCTCGCCCGTGACTTCTTCGACCAGGTCCCCGCCGCGTGGGACGAGACCCGACTGGCCGGCCGGCCCGGCCGGGAAGCCGTCCTCGCCCACCGCGGCGGCGACCGCTGGTTCCTGGGCGGGGTATACGCCGGCGCGGTCCGCACGGCGGCGTTGCCCCTGTCCCTCGGCCGCGGAAAGTGGCTGGTCCAGACGATCCGGGACGGCGCCGACGGGCTCGTCCAGGACCGTCAGGTGCTGCGCGGCGGTGACACGCTCAGAGTCGACGTCATGGACAACGGCGGGTTCGCCGGGATCGCCTGCCCGTGGCACCAGGGCGTCACCACCTGTTACAAGAACTGAGCGCCCTCACGCGCCTCGCCGGCACATGGCCCAGACCTCGTCCAGAAGGGAGGGGTAGTCCTCGCCGTACGTGGACACCGCCGCGAACACCGCGTCCAGCGCCGCCTGGAGCGGGTCGCTCTCCGCGGCGCCGGTCAGCGCGGGCAGCGCCATGTGCGGCTGCGACATCCGCAGGGAGGGGTCCGGCGCGCCCAGGGCGACCCGAAGGGTGTACCTGGGCGCGCCGGCGGGCTGCGATGCCGCCGGTGCGGGCGGGCTCGGCGGTTGCGCGGCGGCGGCCGCCGGACCCACGATCCCGAGCGCGCGGCCGGGCTTGGCCATCGTTTCCTGTTCCTGTCCGCCCGGGGCCGCGGGCTGACGGACGGCGGGCCGCTCCGGTGGGACGGCGCGACCGACGGTCCGGTCCGGGAGACCCGGGTCGGACGCGAGGGTCTGCCACAGCCGGGTCCGGTCGTCGAAGGGCGGCGGCAGCGGACGGCCGTCGGCTAGGGCGCCGAGCCCGGCGGCGATCCAGGCGAGTGCGGTGAGACCGGCCGTCTCGCAGGCACGCCGGGCCGCCAGCAGAGCCACCTGGCGCTGTGTGTCGGGGCCGGCGGCGTCGAGGGCGTGGACCAGGTCCGGGTCGAAGCCGAGCAGACCACGGACGTTGCCGCGGACTTCGCGCAGCGCCCGGCTGGGCAGCTGACCGCCCCACTCCGCCCGCTCGTGGGCGAGCAGCCGTTCCCTATCGGTCTGTTCCTCCGCCAGGCGGGCCAGGCGCTCGGCTTCGGCACGTTCGGCGGGTGTGGGAGCGGGTGGCTGCCGGCGGGCGAAGTCGTGCCAGTAGGCGGCGATCGCCGCGGTCTGGCGGAGGACACCGTCCGGGGCGGGCGGGGCGGGCCAGAACTGCAGCAGATAGCGGTCCAGTTCGGGTTCGTCGTCCAGCCGGGTGTCCTGCCCGTGGGCCCGGTCCATGCCCTGCGCGCAGTAGCGCACCCGGTAGTCGATCTCCTCCAGGCCCAGGTCCCAGCGGGCTTCGCCGGCCCATTGCGTCAGCGTGGTGTGCGCCGAGACAGGGCGGAAGGACACCTCCACGACGTCCTCCCACTCCGCGTCCAACGGCGGTGGCATGTCGTGGACTTCGACGGTGAATCCGACGCTGCCCGTGTGCAGTCCGGTGGACAGCCACAGGGCGCCGGGGATCGCCGCCCCGCACAGTCCGGCGGTCTGCCCCGCGAAGGAGTCCGTGAGGTCGGGGCCGGACGTGTCCGGATCGCTCTCGACGTGGATCTGGCCGTAGTGCACGTGCACTTCACCCTCGACCGGTCTGCGCACGATCATGCTCCCCGTCCCGTCAGCCGTTCCGGCGGCGTCATGGTGGGCGGGATCCGCCGTCTGCCCCGCGGCCGGGTGCAATTCACCGTCAGGCAGGTCGTGGCGGGCTTGTCGGCCGAGTCGAGGAGAACTCGGCCGGGACACCCCTCGGGGCTCATGCGCAGTCGCGTCCAGGATCGGGCCATGCCCGGGAGCCTAGGACGAGCCACTGACAGTGCGGACGGTCCTCGATCGCGCGGCATGTCTTCCACGGGGGTGTCTGGCGACAAGGCGTCCGTCGGCGGCGGGTGTTGGGCGCCAGAGCCGGTCGCGGCCTCGGACGCGAACGCGTCTCCGCCCGGTCGAACCGGCACACCCCCGCCCATGAGGGCTACAGGAGTTGTCCGCGTGCTCCGGACGGCCGCTGCCACCGGCTGAAGCACGCGGACCGAGGGCTACTGGCGAGCTGGTGACGACGCGGCGTCCAGGTCGTCGTGGCGTGCCTGTATGCGTGCGACGACTCGTCGCTGTCCCACGGCGCTCACCCCGTGACCGGTAGGGCCTCCGTCTCCTTCTCCGGTGCGGGTTCCTCGGCCGTGCGGCCGCGCAGGGCGACCAGCACCAGCAGGGCCGAGAACAGGGCGGCGCAACCGCACACCACGAAACCGATCGAGTAGCCGTGGCCGAGCGCGTCCAGTGCGAGGGAACGGGCGGCGCCGGGGGGCGAGTCGACCGGTACCGAGTTCAGGGCCAGCGGGCCGCCCTCCGCGAGCACCTCGTGTGCCGCGCCCTTCGACTCCGCGCCCAGCGAGGACGTCGCGAGGGAGGCGGTCACCTGGGACGCGGCCTGGCTCAGCGCGACCGCGCCGATGACCGCGGGACCGAGCGTGAACCCGAAGTCGCGCAGCAGGTTGGTGGACGCGCTGGCCATGCCCGCGAAGTGCACCGGCACCGCGTTGACGGCGGTCGCGGTGATCGACGACACCGTGAACGCGAAGCCCACGCCGACCAGTCCGAGCGGCACGATCAGCGAGGTCAGCGCCTGGTCGTCGACGGCGAGCGTGGCGGCGAGGAAGTCGCCCGCCGCGATCAGCCCGAGCCCGGTGGTGAGGAGCACGCGCGCGTGCAGTCGGTGCAGCAGGCGCGAGGTCAGCGGGGTGAGGAACGGGGTGATTCCGCTGAGCAGCAGGAACGCGAACGCGGTGCGCAGAGGACTCTGGTGCTGGATCGGGCCGAGCCGGATGCTGGCCGCGTACGCCGTTCCGAGGAAACTGAACATGCCGACGACGGCGACGATCGAGGCGATCGCGAAGGACCTGTTGCGGAACAGGTCCAGCCGCAGCAGGGGCGAGCGGGCCCGGCTCTCGGCCGCGACGAACAGCCCCACGAACACGGCCGCGATCACGAACGCCACGACCACGGAGGCCGACCCCCAACCGTCCGTCGGCCCCTGGATGACGGCGTACAACAGCGCGAACAGGCCGACGCCGATGGTGATCTGACCGCCGATGTCGAGGGAACGCCCCTCCGGCGCGCGGGAGTCGGTGGCGAGCAGCAGACTCACCAGCGCGCTGGCGGCGGCGAGGACGGCGACCACGACGAATGCGGAACGCCACGAGCCGTAGGTCCCCGTGATGCCGCCGAGCAGCGGGGCGAGGAAACCGCCCGCCGACAGGCTGGAGGCCCACACGGCGATGGCGCGGGCCCGCGGGGCGCCGGAGGGGGTACCGGCCGCGATCATGGCGAGGGAGGTCGGGAACAGCGCGGCGGCGCCGAGGCCGGCCAGTGCCTGTCCCACCCACAGCTGGTGGACGCCGGAGCTGCCGGCGGCGACGATCTCGCCCGCGCACAGCAGTCCCGCGCCGCCGACGAGGAGCCGCTTGCGGCCGAAGAGGTCGCCGAGCACGCCGAAGGACAGCTCCAGGACGGCGACCGGCAGGAGGAAGGCGTCCGAGATCCAGGTCAGTTGGGAGCCGACGGGGTGAAGGTGTTCCTGGAACAGCCCGTTGAGGGTGGCCGGCATGGCGAGGCCGATCTGTGCGAGACAGACGGCGAGGCAGCCCGCTATGAGCGTGCCGAGTGGGAGACGGGCGATCGGCGCGTGCGCGTCCGGTGAGTGAGCCGGGGTGGTTTCGGACATGAGCGGTCCCAACGTCGCGGGGAGTGGGGTGAGTTCGAACAGCCGGGTGGAGGCGGACGGATGGCGGTGGACGGGGTGAGCCGGGGGAGGCAGACGGCTGGTTCAGCGCGGGGTGCCGTACGGCTACCGGCCGCGCCCGACCGTCAGTTCGGCGGGTCGGTAGGGGATGTACGCCGACCCGTCGAGGCCGAGCGCGAGGGCTGCCTTCTGCAGGGCCGCGGGTGTGGCGGCGGCGTCCCAGTGGCCGGTGACGACGCGGTGTTCGACGGCGTGTACGGCGGCGACGGTCTCGGCGGTGGTGAAGGCGCAGTGCCCCTGCCGCTCGACGTACGCCTGGCGCAGCAGCGGCCCGTCGCCGGACACGCGCACCCGGTCGGCGAACCGGTTCTCCTGTTCGACCGGCACGAGGTTGTCGGCGACGGTGTGCACGTCCAGCAGGGGTACGGCGAGGCCCTGACCGGCGGAGGAGGTGCGCGCGGCCGTACGGACCGCGGCGGGGTCCGCCGTGATCGCGGCGCCGGCGGTGAGCGTGCGCAGCTCGGCACGCAGGTCCAGCCCGGCCGCCCGGTACAGCGCGCGGACCTGCGGGGCGTGCACGGAGCCGCTGAGGAGTGCGCCGTAGTCGACACCCCGGTTCCATGAGGTGTTGCCGCCGGCGGACTGCTCGACCGCGTACCGGCCGCCCTCGACGAACGACAGGATGCCCTGCGCGAACCACGCGTACTGCTGTTCCTCCTGGCCCTGCCAGTCGTCCGGAGCGGGCCGGTCCTGGCCGGGGGCCCAGGCGGGCAGGTTGAGGAAGGCGGCGGCCAGCGCGACCCGGGCGCGGCCGGCCGGGGTCGCCTGGGCCGCGGCGACGGCGGCGGTCAGGCGTTGCGCGGTGGTGGCCGCGTCGGCGGCGGAACCGAAGCGCACCAGGCCGATGTCCTGTCCCGGCAGGAGCAGGCGGGCGAGGGTGTACTCGGCGTCGAGCTGGTAGTTGTCGAGGTCGGTGGCGCCGGCGACCAGACCGCACAGACCGAGGGCGCCGTCGATGCGCCCGGCGCCGTCGCGGGCCAGCTGGGCGTTGACGAGTCCGCCCATGGACTGGCCGACGGCGAGCGTGCGGGTCGGCTCGCCGATCTTCGCGGTGACGGCGGCGAGGGTGGCGAGCTGGTCGCGTTCGGCGCTGTTCAGGGCCCACATGGAGCCGTTCGGATCGTAGGAGGAGCCGGCCAGGGCGTAGCCCTCGGCGAGGAGCGCGGTGCGGGCGCCGGCCGACGGGGCGTTCTGGGCGACGGTCGGGCCGAAGCCATGGCTGAACAGCAGGAGCGTGCCGTTCCAGTCCGCCGGGACGTCGGCGATCCAGGTGCCGCCGTCGGCGAGGGTGCCGGTCAGCCGCTGGGCGGCGGGCGCGGCGGAGTCGGCGTGCCCGGCCGCGGGTGTGGTCAGCGCGAGGACGACGGCCGCGGCGAGGGTGGCGAGGGCGCGGGACCGGCGGCGCGTGGGGCGGGCCGGGGTCGTGCGGCGGAGGCGGGTGGGCATGGGTCGGGCTCCAGTCTGGGGGGTGGGGAGCGCTGCTGGACCTGGATGCTCAGTGCACTGAACGTCAGGGAATGTAAGGCTGTTTTCTCACCGCCGTCAATGGAGTGCACAACATCAGCTGGTGGCGATGCCCGCCGGTGAGCACGCGAAGATGGGCGGCCGGTCCACAGGGCGGCCGGGCGGCCGGACTACAGGGCGGCCGGAGCCGTCTCGATCACGCGTCGCGCCACATCCCTCGCCGGCGCGTCCAGGCGAGCATGGAGTGCGCGGAACGTCTCCTCCGCCACGCCGGCGGGCCAGTCGCCCGGGAGATGCTGGACCGGCAGGCGCGGATCGCTGCGGATGACGCGGAGCCATTCGGTCGCCAGCCGCAGCCGCAGCGCCAGCGGGTCCTCCCCCCCGGTGTTCCCGCTGTTGTCCACACCGGGCTCACCGCCGGTCTTCCGGTCGGTGACCACACCGGACTCTCCGCCGGTCTTCCCGTCGGTGACCACGCCGGGCTCACCGCCCGTGCGGCCGCCCGCTGCCAGTGGTCGCCAGCGGGCGTCGAACTCCCGGTAGCGTTCGGCCAGTTCGGCGAGGTCCCAGGTGTCGTGGATCATCTCCGCGATGTCCATCCCGGTGTCCGCCCGCGCACGGAACACCTTGACGTGCGCGGCCAGCCCCAGTTCGGCGACGATCCCGGAGACGTCGACGTCACCCGGGGCCACCCACAGGCCGCTGAACAGGGGGCCGAATCCGGCCCAGGTCAGTTGGGAGCGCAGGTCGTGCCGCTGCCGCTGCCAGGATTCGGGCAGGGAGAAGCCGAGCAGGGACCAGGTGCCGTCCCAGTCGCGATTGACCGCGCCGGTCTTCCACATGCGCCGTTCGCCGTCCCGCAGGATCGCCTCGGAGCGCTCGGTGAGCCCGAAGTACATACGCCGGCCCTCCCGTTGGCGCCGCAACAGGCCGCGGTTGACCATGCGGGTGAGCGTCGAGCGGGTCGCCTGCTCACCGACCCCCGCACGCGAGAAGACCTCGATGACACTGCCCGAGTAGACGCAGACACCCCGGCCCAGCACCTGGTCTCCGAGGAAGGTGAGCATCAACGACTGCGGGCGCGGGGCGGTGTCAGTGGGCACGGGCTTACGGTACGACGCGGAAGCCCGCGGCGGGACGGCCGCCCGGGTCGCTCACGCCCACCCGGCGGGGGCTGCGGCGACGGCACGGAAGGGTCTCTCCGGCCTCCGAATGGTGCGGGACGGACTGACGCGGACCGTGAACCCCTTGATCAGACTCATCCGGCGCCGCGTTTCGGCGGCGTGACCTTCCCGGCCGGATCCCGGACCAGGGACATCAGTCACGGCGAGATGATCCGCGCGGGCTACGACCAGACACTGACCATCCCGGCACGCGGTCTCCCCTCCGGTACCTGTACCAGCGCCTCGGCCCCGGCGCGAGCGGTGACTCCGACAGTCCGCCCTGGCGTCTCGGCCTGCTCACCCAGACCGGCTCGACCTGCTGACCGCCGGGCCCGCCCCGGGCCGGGGCAGGCCCGGCTCACGCCTGCGGGCGGGTTCCGTCGATCGCGACGCGCCGTCCGTGACGGGCGTGGGGGTAGTAGTCCCAGACCGCGTGGTGCTGGACGCAGCGGTTGTCCCAGAACACCAGCGTCTCCGGCTGCCAGCGGACCCGGCAGTGCAGCAGCGGGGTGCGGGCGATGTGCTCGTACAGCATGGTGAGCAGCGCCGCGCTCTCGGACGCGGACAGCTGCGGGATGTGCGAGGTGTAGGGGCCGTTGACGAAGAGGAGTTCACGACCGGTTTCGGGGTGGCGGGCCACGACCGGGTGTTCGCTGCGCGGCACGTCGTACTCGGCCGGCGGCAGCTGGCCCTGCGCCAGCCAGGGACGGGCTCCGTCGTGGACGGCGGTCAGCCCCCGCAGGAACGTCTTGAGCGCGGGCGAGAGCATGTCGAAGGCGAGGTGCATGTTGGCGAACAGGGTGTCGCCACCGCTGCCGACCTCCGGGACACGGGTGAGGTGCAGCATCGAGCCCAGCGAGGGCTCGGCGTCTGCGGTGCCGTCTGCGTGCCAGCCGTTGCCGGCGACCTCACGGGAGTTCTTGTCGGCGCTGATCTCCAGGATGTACGGGTCGGCGTCCTCGGCGGGCAGCGCCACCGGGTGCAGCGGCCCGAAGAGACCGGCGAACCGCTTGTGGTCGTCGGGGGTGAGGTGCTGGTCGCGGAAGACGAGCACGTGATGGGTGAGGAACGCCTGCTTGATCTCCTTCTCCTGCTGGGGGGACAGCTCCCGCGACAGGTCGAGCCCGGCGATCTCGGCGCCGAGCAGCGGGGTCAGGGGGTCGACGGTGAAGCTGTCGTAGGTCTCGGCGGGGCGGGTGGTGATGCGCTCGACGGCGTCCAGTGCGAACTGCTCCATCATGTTCTCCTGTTCGGGGGAGGTGATCGTTCGGGGGCGCGATCGTTCGGGGGGACGATCGTTCAGGGGGCGGCGAGGGTGCGGCCGCCGCCCGTGAGCACGGGGGTACGGAGGTGCGGGGGTACGGCACCTCGGTCACGGCAGGGAGGTCACGGCCCCGGTCACAGGCCGCGGGCCGGCAGGTCGGCGGGCCGCGACGGCGGGCGGACGGTACGGGACGCGATGTCATCGGGCCGATGGTGGGAGCCGTTCGCCGCGGTGGACGGCGGCGCCCCCGCGTTGATCAGCTCGGCGATGCGCTCGGCGTGTCGGCCGGTGACGATCTCGTAGTGCGTGGCGTCGACGTGGTGGACGGTCGAGGCGTCGGGCAGGAGTGCGCGCCACTCCCCCGCCGCGTGCCGCTGCGGGGGCGGCGCCGGCAGGTCGGTCACCGGCCGGTCGGCCAGCCACACGGTGGTGGACGTCCGGAGCAGCCGGGGCGGGGTGTGCGCGGCCATCGCGGCCAGGTTCGTCCGGCAGCAGCGGGCGAGGCGCTCGGCGTAGACCTCTGCCGGGTCGGCGAACTCGGTGAGTGCGGCGTCCTCACGGGAATCGCGGGCGGCGGAGAGTGGCGTGACCCCGCCCCGCCGCTCGGCGCCGTCGGCGTCGCCGGAGCTGAGGGTGTCGTTGCCGCGCAGTTCGTGGGCGAAGACCGTCCGGATGTCGTGGTCGTCGTAGCTGTTCAGGAGTCCGCCGGCGCCGGGAGCGGGCGGGTCGAGGAGGTACAGCGCCTCGGCGGCCCGGCCGGCCGCTTCCGCCTCGGCGGCCATGGACAGCGCGATCCAGGCGCCGAACGACCAGCCGGCGAACCGGAACCGCGTGCCGGGTCCGGGGAAGCGGGCTCGCACGGCGGCGAGGTACCGGGCGGCCCGGTCTCCGACCGACCGGGCCGGCAGTCCGGGGTCGCGCAGGGCGGGGTCGGGGATCAGGCAGACCGTGGTCCGGGGGTCGAGCGCCGACACCAGCGGCCGGTACGCCTGGATGTCGCCACCGACCGGATGGACGAGGCACAGCACGTCGTGGCCCCCGCCCGGCTGCCACACCTCGACACTCACCGTGCCGCCGCCACCGTGCCCGCCGTCCGCCTGGGGGCGTACGGAGTGAGCGAGGTGGGCGAGAATCTCGTTGAGGCTCACGCGGTGGCCGAGGCGGGAGAGGTCGATGTCGACGCCGTGGCGGCGCTTCACCTCCGACAGGAGGTCCAGCAGGGTGAGGGAGTCGGCGCCGAGGTCGTACAGGGAGGCGTCCGGGTCGAGGGTGTCGACGCCCAGCAACCGCCGTACGATGTCCGTCACTTCCTCAGGATTCTCCCTCCCGTCGCCGGCGGCGGCCTCGCCCGACGCGGCTACGACCGCGGAACCGGCCGCTGGGGAAGCGGATGCGGCCGGTGAGGCAGGCTCGTAGAAGAAGCGGGCCTCTTCGGGCAGGGTGGTGGACACCAGCAGGTGCGGGAGCTGGAGTTCGACGGCGTCCGCGAACACCTCCAGGGCTTCGGCGGTCGAGAGTCCCACCCGCAGGTGCGCCTGGTGGCGGGGGTCGGCACGAAGGGAGTCGCGGGCCATTCCGGTGTCGCGCCACACGTCCCAGCCGATCCCCAGTCGTACCGTGCCCGAGGGGTCGTCGGGCCCGTGCTGGGCGAACGCGTCCAGGACGCCGGCCGCGGCCGCGTAGTCGAACTGGCCGACCCCGCCGAACAGGGACGACAGCGACGAGCAGTAGGCGGCATAGCGGGGACGGTGTTCGGCGATCAGCCGCTCGGTCAGGAGGGCGGCGCGCAGTTTGGCCTGCGTGGCGTGGAGCAGCAGCTCGCCGTCCCGGCGGGCGAGCAGTCCCCCGGCCGCGGTGCCCACGGCGTGGACCACACCGTCCAGCCGCCCGAGGTGCGGTGCCAGCCGGTCCCGTACGGCGTCGAGGGCGTCCTCGGCCAGGTCGGCCTGGACGACGGTGATGCGGGCGGACCAGCGCTCCAGGGCTGACGGCAGTGCCGGACGGCGGGCGAGCAGGACGACACGGCCGTCGGTGCGCTCCAGGAGCCAGGCCGCCAGGGAGGTCCCGATGCCTCCGGTGCCGCCGAGGACCAGGTGGGTGCCGGTCGCGCCGGTGAGCGTGGGGGGAGCCTGCGGGTGCGGGCGGGGCACCGGACGGACGGCGGGGCGCCACCAGTAGCCCTGACGCAGGGCGAGGCGCGGCCGCCGTTCGGCGCCCTCACTCATGTCGTCGAGGACGTGGGGCAACAGGTGTGCCCAGTCGGCCGGTTCAGGGGTGGGCAGGTCGAGCCAGCGCGTGTCGAGGGCGAGTTCCTGGCGGGGTACCTCCACCGCGCCGGCGAGCAGGCCCAGTTCAGGTCGGCGTACCCGCCCGGTCACCGGTTGGGCGCCGTGGGAGAGCCACCACACGCGCGGCCTGCGCTCCTCCGGGAGGTCGGCCAGTGCCCCGCACAGTGCGGCCGGGGTGTCCAGGCACGCCCGGCGGGCCTGTTCGAGGGACGGTTCGCCGACCCTGCCGGTGACGGCGAGAGGCAGGGCGTGCAGCCACTCCCACCCGTCCTCGACGCCGTCCTGCACGGCTTGCAGGAGCCGCGTCAGCGAGGCGGGATCGGCGGGGTCGACCTCGTAGCGGTCCGGCGCGAGCCGGGCGTAGGCGGGGCCCGCGGTGACGTGCACGACACGGGCGTACCGCTGGGCGAGCCGACTCCACCTGGCCGGTGGGACGGCGGCGTCGGAGACGACGACCACCAGGCGCGTGGACCGGGCTCCGGTGGCGGGGACGGCCCGGCGGGTGCGCGCCCACTCCGTCTGGTGCAGCCACCGTTCGACGGGCGCCCTGGACGGCGGGGTCTCCCGCCGGGCGGGGGCGATCGCGTCCCCGGGTCCGGTCGTGGCGGCCCTGCCGCTCGCGACCGGGGCGCGGGGGAAGTCGTGGTCGGTGAGGTCGAAGGCGGGCGGGGGGAAGTCCCAGGGAGCCGGTGCGGGGGCCGGGGACGGGTCCACGGTGTCTCCCGCCTCCCAGGGACGCGCCGGCTCCTGCCCGGAGAGCGGGCCCTGTGCGTGCCGGCCGGGGCCCGGCGGGGGCACCGGGGTGCCGCTCAGCCTTCGCAGCCAGGCCACCGCGCTGTCGGCGTCGGGGCAGAGCGCCGCCGCCCGGTGGCGCAGCGCGGGCCGGCCCGCCCGGAGGTGGCGCAGGACCTGGGCGTACGTCTCCGGTCGGGCCGCGAGATGGTCGGCGACGCGCCCGGCGTCCGCGCGCAGGGCGGTCTCGCTGGCGCTCGACAGGACCAGCCAGGGTTGGTCCACGGTGACCGGCGCGGGGTCGGTGCCCCCGGGGTGTTCCAGGACGAGGTGGGCGTTGGTACCGCCGATTCCGAAGCTGCTGACCGCGGCGACGCGGGGCCGGTCGGCGGGCCACGGCTGTGCGGTGACCGGGATGTGGAAGGGGCTCAGGTCGTCGCCGATCTCCGGGTTGACGCGGCGGAAGTCGACGTTCGGCGGGATCACCCCGTGGTGGACCGCCAGCGTGGCGCGAACGAGCCCGACGACGCCCGCCGCGGCGCCCAGGTGTCCGATCTGGCTCTTGACGGAGGACAGGGCGCAGGAAGCGGAGCCGGTCCGGCCGAACGCCTGGCGCAGGGCGCCGACTTCGACGGGGTCGCCGAGGCGGGTGCCGGTGCCGTGCGCCTCGACGTAGGCGATGTCGGCGGCGTCGCGGCCGCTGCGCCGCAGGGCGGTGCGGATGACCTCCCGCTGTCCGGCGACGGAGGGTGCGCTGTAACCGAGCTTGTCGGCGCCGTCGTTGTTCAGGGCCGAGCCGGTGATGACCGCGTAGACGGTGTCGCCGTCGAGCCGGGCCCGCCGCAGGGACTTGAGGACGACGACGCCGACTCCGCTCGCGCCGACCGTGCCGGCCGCGTCGTCGCTGAAGGGCCTGCAGTGGCCGTCCGGGGAGAAGATGTGCTGCGGGCGGTACGCGTATCCGTCGGTGAGTTGCGTGTCGACGAGGACTCCCCCGGCGAGCATGACGTCGGCGTCGCCCTGCCGCAGCAGTCCGGCCGCGACATGCACACCCACCAGGGAGCTGGAGCAGGCCGCCTGCACGGTGAACGCCGGTCCGGTCAGGCCCAGATGGTAGGCGGTCCTGGTGGCGAGGAAGTCCTTCTCGTGATGCAGCGCCATCCGGAAACCGTCAGGCAGGTCGGCGGGATCGGCCTCGCGCAGCATCGACCGGTAGTAGGTGTTCTCGCCGCAGCCGGCGATCAGGCCGACGCGGTGGGCGGCCGGGTCGGCGATGCCCGCGTGGGCCAGCGCCTCGACACAGCTCATCAGCAGGTGCCGCTGCTGGGGGTCCATCAGCCGCGCCTCCTGGCGGCTGATGCCGAAGCGGTCCGGGTCGAAGGCGAGCAGGCCGTCCATCTGGCTGCGGGCCCCGACGAGTCCGTCCGCAGCGGGAAAGTGCTCGATGCCCCGTGCGCCCGTTTCCACCAGGTGCCAGAAGGCGGCCAGGTCGCGGGCTCCGGGCACCCGTACGGCCATGCCGACGACGGCGACGGCGTCATCCGGCGTGTCCTCCCGCTCGCCGGGGTCCCCGGTGTCGGCGGGCGCCGGGTCCGGTCCGTCGAGGAAGCGGGTGAGCCGGCGGACGGTGACGTGCTCGAACAGGTCGGCCACCGTGAAGGCGAGACCGAGTTCGGCGCGGCAGCGCAGGTGGAAACGCATCAGGTCGAGGCTGCTCGCCCCGGCGTCGAAGAAGCGCTGGTCGGGCGCCACGGGGTGGCCGGTGACCGTCTCGAACAGGTCGCACAGACGGGCCTCCCGCTCCGATGCGGCGCGGGATGACGCCGCGGCCGTGGCCCGCAGTTCGCGCCCGCTCGGGGCGGCGCGGCGGTCGAGCTTGCCGCTGGGGGTGCGCGGCAGGGCGTCCGCCCGGCGGTAGCCGCGGATCCGTACGTGCGGCGGCAGCAGTTCGGCGAGGTGCCGGTCGAGTTCCCCGGGGTCCGGGTCGTCGCCGCGGATCTGCAGGACGGCCACCAGTCCGTCGCCGTCCTGCACCACCACGGCGGCCATGATCCGCGGGTGCCGCAGCAGGGCTGCCTCTACCTGCCCCAACTCCAAACGGTGTCCGCTGAGTTTGATCTGCCCGTCACCACGGCCGTCGTAGTGGAGCAGGCCGTCGGCGTCGAAGTGGGCGTGGTCGCCGCTGCGGTAGAAGGTGCCGAGGCCGGGCAGGTCGGTGAACCGCTCGCGGTTGAGGTCCGGTTGGCCGGGATAGCAGGGGGCGGCCATGGGACCGCCGATGAGGAGGTCTCCGGTGGCACCCGGCGGGAGGGGGGCACCGCCGGCGTCGACCACCCGCAGCACGGCGTTGGCGACCGGCCGGCCGATGGCGGGACGCACCGGCCACAGCGCGGGATCGCCCTCCAGGCACAGGCTGCTGACGACGTGGGTCTCGGTCGGCCCGTAGTGGTTGAACAGCCGGGCCGCCGGCAGGCCGGAGAACCAGCGGCGGACGGCGTCCGTGCAGACCAGCTGCTCCCCCGCGGTGATCACCTCGCGCAGCCGGGAGGGGAACACCCCGAGGTGGACGCCGTGTTCGGCGAGCAGTTGCAGGGCGACGTACGGCAAAAAGAGCCGTTCGGCGCCGGTGGACTCCAGCTGGTGCAGCAGTGCGGGCAGGTCCTGACGCCACTCGGGACGCACCAGGTGCAGATGGCCGCCCGTGCACAGCGTCGTGAAGATCTCCTGGAAGGACACGTCGAAGGAGAGCATCGAGAACTGCTGGGTGGTCGCGGCGCCGCCCAGTCCGCCTGCCTCGCTCTGCCAGTGCACCAGGTTGCACAGGGTGCGGTCGGGGACGTCGACACCCTTGGGTGTGCCCGTGGAGCCGGAGGTGAACAGCGTGTACAGCGGGCGCAGACCGTCGTGCCGGGCCGGTGCCGGCTGTGGGGCGGGGGGTGGCGCCTCGGACAGGTCGACCGTGTGCCGGGGCAGTGCGGGCGGGGCGATCGCGTCGACGTCGTGGTCCCCGCCCGGTGCCACCAGGACGCAGAGGGGGTCGACCTGGCGCAGGATCCGGCGCAGGAGGTCCGCCGGGTAGGCGGGGTCGAGGGGGACGACGGTGATGTTCAGGCGGGCGGCCGCGAGCAGCGCCACGATGTGCTCGGGTGAGGGGGTCAGATACAGGGCGACGCGGGCCGGCGTCGCGGGGTCGGCCGGCAGCGGGTGCCGGGTCCGCAGTCGCTCGGCCAAGCCAGCTGCCTGCGCGTCGAGTTGGGCATAGGAGAAGGTGCGGTCTCCCCCGGTGACGGCGGGAGCGTCCGGCGTACGGCGGACCTGGCGGTCGAAGCCTTCGGCGACCGTCGTGAACGCGGCCGTCAGCTCGGGTCCGCGTCCGTGGTCCGGCAGGCCGTCCCGGTACGGGCCGACAAGGTCCGCCAGGGTCCCTGTGCCCGCCCCGTCGGTGAGCAGGTCCACACCGCGCCGGAACAACTCGGCCGCCGCCGTGACGCGTTCGGCGTCGATCCGGTCCTCGGCGTACTCCCACAGGCAGTCGGATCCGCCGTCACCGTCGACGACGGACAGGGTGAGCGCGCACTTGGCCTCCGCCGGTTCAGGCCACAGCGGGCGGACCCGGCAGCCGGGCAGCGTCAGCAGGTCGAACTCGGTGTTCTCCAGGACGAACATCGCGTCGAAGGGCGGGCCGTCCACGCCGAAGGGGTGATCGGCCAGCACGTCGGACAGGGCCACGTCCTGGAGGGTGAGGATTTCGCCGACCGCCGCGCTCTGGCGCAGCAGTTGGGCGCGCAGCCCCTCCTCCGGGACCAGGTCCGCCGGCAGCAGCACCGTGTTGGCGAACATACCGACGCTGTCCTCGATCTCCGCCACGGGGCGGCCGGCGACCGGCGCGGCGATGAGCGGGCGGGTCGCACCGGTCACTCCGTACAGGCTCCAGGAGAACACCGCGAGCAGCAGCTGGAAGCGGGTGAGCCCCAGCTCGGCGCCCAGACGGTCCAGACGCAGGCGCTGGGCCGCGTCGAGCACGGTGACGCGCAGCCGCCCCCGGCCACGTTCCGCCCCGGTCGGCGAGGGGAACAGCCTGTCAGGTGTGTCGAGTTGTGCGTAGTGGCGTCGGAGTGCGGCGCGCTGGTCACGGTAGGCCGGACTGCTGTGCCACTGCTGCTGCCACAGGGCGTAGTCGGCCGGGGAGACGGCCGGATCCGTTGGGATGGCGGCGGGATCGGTCGGAGTGACGGCGGGATCGGTCGGAGTGGCGGCGGGATCGGTCGGGGTAGATGCCGAAGCAATTGCGGTGATGACCACACCCGTTGGGGTTGCGGTCGCACCCGTTGGGGTCGCAGTCGCATGCGTTTGGGTCGCAGTCGCATGCGTTTGGGTCACACCCGTTGGGGTCGCGGTCGCACCGGCGTCGTCCCTCGCGAACCCGGCGTCGTCGGCCGTCCGGGCGTAGGTGGTGGACAGCTCGCGGAGGAGGACGTTCAGCGACCAGCCGTCGACGGCGATGTGGTGCAGGTGCAGCAGGAGGACCCGACCGGGGCCGGCGTCGAGCAGCCCCGCCCGCAGCATGCGTCCCCCGGCGAGGTCGAAGGCCGGGGCGAAGAAGCGGGCGGCGGCCCCCCGCCAGTCCTCCCCGTCGCGGACGTCGGCCGGCTCCCAGGGGTCGTAGGGCTCCGCGATCGTCTGGAGCAGCCCGTCGGCGGTGGCGTGGAGGCCGGTGCGCAGCGCCGGATGCCGTCGCACGAGCCGGTCGAGTGCCGCGCGCAACGCGTCCCCGTCCACGGCGCCGTCCAGCCGGAACGCGAGCGGCACGTCGTAGGCGCGGCTGTGCGGGTCGCGTCGGTGCAGCAGCCACAGGCGCTGCTGCTCGGAGGTGGCCGGAGCGCTGCGCCGTCCGGTAGGGGCGGGCGGCGGCGGCGGATACAGCGGCTCGACCCGGCCGGTGGCGGCCGTGACGGCGTCGGCGAGGGTGGCGAAGTCGGCGCTCAGGACCAGGGACTGGGGAACGTCGGCCTGGAAGGTGCGGCGGATCTCGAAGCGCAGGCGCAGCGCCTTGAGGGAGTCGCCGCCGTTGGGTATCCATCGGTCGTCGGGCCGCAGGTCGCGGACGTCGAGGATGCCTTCGGCGAGCCGCAGCAACCGCCGCTGGGAATCGCTCACTTCGGCGCTCCCACCGGTCGGGGTGCGGCGCCACGGCTGCGTGGGCGAGTTCAGCAGGGCGGACTCGTCGACCTTGCCGTTGGCGTTGCGGGGCAGCGCGTCCAGGAGGTGGGTGCGGTGCGGCCGCATGTACGGCGGGAGGGTCGCGGTGAGGTGCCGGTCGTACTCCTCCAGGGTCAGGGCCGAGCCCAGGACCAGGTAGGCGAGGAGTTCGTGGGCGCCGTCGGCGTCGCGGCGGGTGCAGACGTGGGCCTGTCGTACGGCGGGGTGGGCGGCCAGCTGGCGTTCCGCCTCCCCGGGTTCGATCCGGAATCCGCGCACCTTGACCTGCCGGTCGACGCGGCCGACGAAGGTGAGGAGACCGTCCGGGTCACTGCGGACGAGGTCACCGGTGCGGTACCAGCGCTCGCGGCCCCCGTCGTGCCAGGGCAGCCGGACGAAACGGCGCTCCGTCTCCTCGGGCAGGTTGCGGTACCCGGCCGCGAGTCCCGCGCCGCACAGGTGGAGTTCGGCGACCTCGCCCGCCTCGGCTGCCCGGGAGCCCTCGGCGACCAGCAGGGCACCGGTGCCGGGCAGCGGTCGGCCCAGGGGCACGACGTCGGCGTCGAAGTCGCGCGGCACCGGGTGGCACAGCGCGAACGTCGTGGACTCGGTCGGGCCGTAGGCGTTGACGAGCCGGGTCGCGCTCCGGGGATTGTCGCGGTACCAGCCGCGTATGCGGGCGGCGTTGAGCTGCTCGCCGCCCACGAGGACCTGGCCGACGGAGTCGAAGCAGTCGGGCGCCTTGTCCACGACGGCGTTGAAGAGCGCGGCCGTGACGAACAGAGTGTCGATGCGGGCACGGTGCAGGGTGTCGGCCAGCAGACGCGGGTCCTGGGTCTGCTCGTCGCTGAGCACGACACAGGTGCCGCCGGTCAGCAACGGCACCCAGGTCTCGTAACTCAGGGCGTCGAAAGCGGGGTTGGACAGGCTCGCGCAGCGCGCGCCCGCCTCCGGGCGGAGCGGCCCCGGACTCGCAAGGCGCAGGATGCCGGCGTCCCCGACCTCGACCCCCTTGGGCATGCCGGTGGTACCGGAGGTGTAGAAGAGGAAGGCGGCGGGTGCGTCGACGAGCGAGCCCGGCTCGTCGGCCGGGTCGTCCGGCGCTGAGTGCGGGCTGCTGGCCGGGTCGTCCGGCGCCGGGTGCGGGCTGCCGGCCGGGGCGGAGAGCAGGTCCGCCGCGCTCACCCGGGTGACCGCGGCGGTGTCGGGGCTGCCGGCCGGGTCGTCGTGGACGAGGGCCACGGCGGCGGAGTCGTCGAGGATGTGGCGGCGGCGTCCGGCCGGGCTCTGCGCGTCCAGCGGCACCACGGTCGCCCCGGCGCGGCGGATGCCGAGCATGACGCACACGAGCTGCCACGACCGCGGCAGGCGGACCGCGACGGCCTGGCCTGCGAGCACTCCGCGCGCCCGCAGACCGTGGGCGACGACCTCGCTCAGGCGGTCCAGTTCGGCGTAGTCCAGGACGTGTTCGCCGTCCACGACGGCGGGCGCGGCCGGGCTGCGGAGCGCCTGGGCGAGCACGGCGTCGGCCAGTGTGCGGGGCCGGGCAGGACCGGCGGTGTTCCCTGTCATCGCGCCCGCCCTCCCACGACGGTCGAAGCCGCGGTAAGCACGGCGAGTTCACTCTCGATCTGCCGGGCCACGCGCGGCACCCCCGCGCTCTCCAGCACCTCCCAGTGGTCGCAGTCCAGTGGCTCGACCCGGAAGTGGCCCCGGGCGCGGCGCCGCCAGAAGTCGCGCACCTCGGGCAGGAGGGACGGATCGGCGTCGCCGCCGACGGCCTGGACCAGGGTCAGCCGGGCCGAGGAGGGCGCCGGAAGGTGCTCGCGGGCGGTCATCCGGTTGTGGTTGTAGATCCGGTGGTACTGGTCGATCTGCTCGTCGTCGATGCCCGGGTACATGCCGTTGAACTTCACGAGCTTGTCCCTGAACTCGGCCAGGTCCACCGGGGCGACGGCCGCCCGGGCGGCCGGGTCGTCGGTGGCCTGGGTGTCGAGGAGGACGACACTGACGTCCTCGCGGCCCGCCCACGCCAGGCGGCGGCCCATCTCGTGCGCGACGAGCCCGCCGTACGACAGACCGGTCAGGACGAGCGGACCGGCACCGAGCGGTTCGACGAGCCGGAGATAGTGCTCCGCCATCGCCTCGACGGTGGGCAGGAAGTCCTCGCCGGGGTTCACGCCCGGCGACTGGACGCCGTACAGTCCGACGCTCTCCGGCAGCGCCTTGGCCAGGGCGAGGTAGCAGAACGCCGTACCGCCCGCCGGGTGGACGCACACCACGTGCCCGGCGCCTTCGCCCTGCCGGAACGCGATCAGCTGGCTCGGTGGGGGTCCCGACCTGCCCTGCCGGATCAGGCCGCCGAGGTCCTCGATGGTCGGGTGCAGCATGATGTCGCGGACCGGGAGCGTGGCCCCCAGGGCTTCGCGTACGGCGTGGGCCATCTTGATGGCCGACAGGCTGGTGCCGCCGACGTCGAAGAAGCTGTCGCGGACGCCGATGTCGGCGTGCAGCAGGATCGACCGCCATATCCCGTACAGCGTCAGCTCGATGTGGTCGCGGGGGCTGGCGGTGTTCACCTGGGTGGGCGCCGTCTCGTCCGCGTGGCGCAGCAGGGCTTCCCGGTCGAGTTTCCCGCTCCGGCTCAGCGGCAGGGAGGGCAGGTCCACGACGAGCGCCGGGATCATGTAGTCCGGCAGGCGCTCGGCCAGCACGGCGCGCCACTCGCGCGGGGAACGGCCGGGGGTGTCGCCTCGGCCCACGCCTGCCACCAGGCGCAGCCCGCCCGGAGCGTCCCGGTCGGCCAGGACGGCGGCCTCGCGGACTCCGGGGACGTCCAGCAGGGCGGCCTCGATCTCGGCCGGTTCGATGCGGAAACCCCGCAGTTTCACCTGGTCGTCGGCCCGTCCCAGGTAGACGGCGTTTCCGTCGGGCAGACGCCGGGCCAGGTCCCCGGTGCGGTAAAGGCGCTCGCCGGGGACGAAGGGGTCGGGCAGGAAGCGTTCGTCGGTGAGGTCGGGACGGTGGAGGTAGCCCGCGGCGAGGCTCGCCCCGCCGAGGTAGACCTCGCCGGCGACGCCGACGGGTACGGGCTGCATCCGCTCGTCCAGCAGGTACATGCGGGTGCCCGCGAGCGGCCGTCCGATGGGGCAGGGCCGGTCCAGCGGCTGCGGGTCGTAGTAGGCGGTGCTGTAGAGGGTCGCCTCCGTCGGGCCGTATCCGAAGCAGACCCGCAGCCCGGGAAGGTACTGCCCCATCCGGTACAGGGCGCTCTCCGGCAGGGACTCCACACCGGTCAGCAGGTGACGCAAAGCGAGGCCCACCAGCCGTTTCTCCGGGTCCTCGTCGATCCAGCGGACGTAGGCCGGGGGCAGGAACGCCTGGACGACGCGGTGTTCCCGCATCCAGCGCATCAGTGCCTCCGGGTCCGTACGCAACTCGTCCGGAACCAGGTGCAGTTCGGCGCCGGTCGTCAGTGGCAGGAGCAGCTCGTGCACGGAGGCGTCGAACCCGATGCTGGACCACGCGGACGTGGCCTCCCCCGGGGTCCGGCCCATGCAGGTCAGCCAGTTGTCGAACAGGTTGATGACACTGCCGTGGGTGACGGCGACCCCCTTGGGCCGTCCGGTCGAGCCGGAGGTGTAGATCACGTAGGCCAGATCACCGCGCTCCGGGTCCACTTGGGGCGCTGTGTCGGTGCCGGCCTCGGCTTCGACCTCAGTGAGGGGAAGCCATACGGCGGGGTGGTCGTCGGCGTCGGGGTCGGGACGGTCCGGTCGGTCGGTCTGGCCAGCGGGGTCGGGGGCGGCGGCGCTCCGGGGGCGGTCGGCACGATCAGCGGGATCGGGGACGGCGGCGCTCCGGGGGCGGTCGGGACGGCCGGTCAGGACGAGGGCGGGGAGGGCGTCCGCCACCATGGCGTCGAGTCGACGTCGGGGCTGGGCGGGGTCGAGTGGCAGGTAGGCCGCGCCCGACTTGAGTACGCCGAGCACACCCACGACGAGGTCCGTCACCCGCCCGGCGTGCAGTCCCACCACCTCTCCGCGGCCCACCCCGCGGGCGCGCAGGGCCTGGGCCAGCCGGTTGGCACGCCGGTCCAGGGCGGCGTAGTCCAACCGCTCGTCCCCGCACACCAACGCGGTCTGGGTGGCGCGGAGTCGGACCTGCTCGTCGAAGCGTGCGAGAAGTCCGGGCGTACGGGCGGAAGCGGAGGGGCCGTGTCCTTCAGAGGCGCCCGCCTCGGGCGGCGGGGTGGCGTCTCCCCCGGTTCCTGCCGTGGCGTCTCCCTCGGCCAGTAACCGCAGGCGCTCCTCGGCGTCCACGAGTTCCAGCGCGCCGATCTCCGTGTCGGGCCGCTCGGCCATGTCAGCCAGCAGATGGCGCAGATGCCGTACGAAGCGTCGCGCGGTGTCCTCGTCGAAGAGGGCGCGCGCGTAGTCGAGGTGGCCGACGACCTGCCCGTCCGACTCGGTCAGCACCAGCGCCAGGTCGAACTTCGCCGGAGCGTAGGGGATGTCGAGGGGTTCGACGTCGATGCCCGGCATGTCGGTGAGGTTCCGCCGCTCGGGCTGCCAGGCGCACATCGTCTGGAACAGCGGGGTGTGGGCCACGCTGCGCGGCGGGTTGACCAGTTCCACGACGCGTTCGAAGGGCAGGTCCTGGTGGTCCAGGGCGGCGCGGAGCACCGCGCGCACCCGCTCCAGGGCCGTGGCCGCCGTAGGGGTGCCGGACAGATCGACGCGCAACGGCAGTGAGTTGACGAAGAACCCGATGGTCCCGGCCGCGTCGCGGTGCCGGCGGTTCGCCGTGGGGGTGCCCACGACCAGGTCGGTGCTTCCGCTCAGCCGTGACATCAGTACGGTCCAGCCGGTCAGCACGGCGACGAACAGGGTGCCGCCGTGGCGGCGGGCGAGAGCGCGCAGCGCGGCGGTGAGCTCGGCGTCGAGGGTGAACTCGACCCGCGCGCCGCGCAGATCCTGTTCGGCGGGGCGCGGACGGTCCGCGGGGAGCACGGACAGCGGCGGTGCGTCGTGCAGCTGCTCCTGCCAGTACGCGGCCTGCTCGGCGAGTTCGCCGCCGAGGACACGCTCGCGCTGGGCTCGGGCGTGCTCGGCGTAGTCCAGGGCGAGCGGCGGCAGCGGGTCGACGCCGTCGCTCAGCAACGCGGTGTAGAGGCGACCGAGTTCACGCATCAGCACGTTCATGGACTGGCCGTCGAAGATCGTGTGGTGCATCGTCATCAGCAGCACATGGTGATCGTCGGCGAGTGTGACGAGCCGGCCTCGGCAGAGGGGACCCCGCGCGAGATCGAACGCGTCCGCCGCTTCCGCCAGACGCAGGGCGTCGAGCCGGATGGTCGCGTCGGGCAGTCCGCTCAAGTCTTCGGTGCGCAGGGGGAATCCGCTGCCCGGTGGGTCGACGTGCTGGAAGACCTCGCCGTCGACGGCGAGGAGGCGGGTGCGCAGAGCCCCGTGGCGGGCGACCAGGGTGTCGAGTGCCCGGCCGAGCAGCTCGCTGTCGAGCGGGCCGCGCAGGGTGAAGGCCAGCGGTTCGTTGTACGCCTCGTTCGCACCCGGCAACTGGGAGAGGAACCAGAGCCGTTGTTGGGCGAAGGACGCCGGCACGAGCCCGGGGCCGTCGGCGTGGGCTCCGGCGTCGGGGTGGCCGGGTGCCGCCGAGGGCTGGTGAGCTGACGGACCATGCGGATCGTGGGGCGTGTCTTGCACCGACAAAGCTGGCTCTTCCCGTCTGCAGGGGTACTGGTTGCGAGAGTCACGGACGCTGTGGGGTCGGCACGCGCGGAGCCGGGTCGCGAAGGCGGACCGCGTGGGCCGGCCCGCACGGGAGGTCGGCGGGAAACCCCGGTCGGAGGTTCCTGCGCGGAGCGGTGTCAGGAGGCGCGGTCGGGCGGGCAGTCGGGTGCGCGGTGGAGAACGGGACCGGTGGCCGGACGGTGCGCCGGCCGTGGAGAGGGCAGCGCGCGGGAACCGGTACGTCTCACACGTCCCCGTGAGGACGTGACAACGTTGCCGCCGCGTAACGGACCTCTGCCGAGGCCACCGCCATCCGCCATACCCGGTACCAGCTTTCCTGTTCACGGCACCACACGGGCGTGGTCGCACCATTCGGCTCCGTCGCCGATTTCGGCCACCTGAACGCACCGAGATAATTGATCAGGGAACGGAAGCCTGTCAATGGGCTCCATTTCGGTAACCTCCAGATTCCCGAAGCGTCACTTTTGGGATCGAGTTACCGATTGGGTGGTACTGCACCAAATAAGGACGGAGGATCGGTGGGGCCACAGACGGTGCCCACCAGCAGAACAGCCGCCACGAGGTTCACTTGGGCGAACACACCGGTGGAGATATTGGACGCACCATGACCGGAGTTTCAACGGAACCGGAAGCTCACGCGATGCAGTGGCAAATATCCAAGGATACTCCCGACAACCACTCCCCCACTGACAGCGATCACCCCCGAAACGCCACAGTTTGACTCGCGAGAAACACGGGCAGACATAGCGGTTGACCCAATCCGGGGCACCCTGGCACCGAACAGCGCCAGAGAAATGCAAAACAGCCGACGGAATGAAAGTTTAAATTCCTGCCCTCCTCTCGCGTGAATCAAAATTTTCCCTGTCCCGACGCCGGTCGAGCGGCCTCGGAACGTCGGCTGTGGGCGTCCTGCTCATGGGCCGTCGAGGACCGACGGGACGGACGGGACGGACGGATCCAAGTTACGTCGGCCGGTAGGCACAGATCCGACCACGTCGGCCGGTGACGCAGCACGCCCGAGGTGCGTGAGCGTGGACGGCTCGTCCCCCTGTCGGCCGAACTCTGCGACGCGGGCGGGCAGGCTCGCGTCCTCGGGGCGCCTCGCGACGGCCACCGCTTCACGCGACGCCCGCAGCGGCGACCTGGGCCGTCAGTGGGTGGGCTCGGACGAGGAGACCGCCGCCCGGGCCGCCCGCTCGACCAGCGCGACGCCGTCCTGCATGGAGGTGCTGCCGTCGGAGAGCACGGCGACGAGGTAGTGGTGTCCGCCGGCCGTGATCCGGCCGACACTGTTGATGTCCCACAGCCCGGTCGTGCTGCGCTGGAGCCAGCCGTTCTTCAGGGCCGAGCCGGATTCGGAGGCCGCCGAGACACCCCAGGTCTGGTCGGCGGCTATGTGGTTCATCAGCGTCCGGACGTAGTCCCGCGACGTCGCGCTCAGTCCGGTCGGTGTGGGCCGGCCGGTGTCGAACACCGCGCGCAGCAGGCGGATCTGGTCGGTCACGGTGGTCTTGGTGAGCCCCCACTTGGCGCCGGTCCCTCCCGTGGTCGAGGTCAGTCCGAGCCGCTTGTTCGTGGCCTGCAGTCCGGGCGCCATGCCGATGCGCCGCCACAGCGCGTTCGCCGCCGCGTTGTCGCTGTGCTGGATCATCGCCTCGGCCTCGGCCCGCTCCCGCCCGGAGAGCGGGCGCCCGGCGTCCTGCGCCTGGAGCAGGGTCGCGGCGAGGATGTCGACCTTGATGATGCTGGCGGTGTCGTACGGGACGTCGTCGCCGTAGACCCGCGGCGTGCCGCCCGGGGTGTCCAGGTCGAGCACCGCGGCCGTCACCCGTGCCTTGCCCTGCGGCTGGGCCCACGGGACGCCGGCCGGGGCCGTGCTGGTGCGCGACGATCCGGTGGCCGCGACGGCGGGGGCGGCGGCGCCGATCCCCAGGAGCGTGGCCACCGAGCCGGCGAGCAGTGCCGAGCGGACCCCGGTGCGCCTGCCACCCGGAACACGGGTCCGGTGGCTCCGCGGGGACGGCTGGGACGGCTGGGACGGCTGGGACGACAGGCGGTACGGCATGAGGGGCCTCGGGGGTTCGTGTACGACGGTCGGCGGGTCCGCGGCTGCGGCCCGCACGCGGTGGCGCACGGCCGGCGCACCCCGCGACAGAGCGCGCGACGAAGCGGACTCTGCGAACGGACGAAGCGGACTCTGCGAACGTAGACAAGGAGAACGCTCCACGACGTGACCAATGCCACGAAAGGCCGTGCTCAGCGGTGTTTGTGAGGATCGCCACGGCCCCGGCCGGGGGCCCGTCCGATGACCTTGATCTCGGGTGGAGTCCCGCGCGTTGATACCTTTGCCCAGGTCAAGCATGGCGCGCAGGTCACGCCTGACTCCGCGGCCGGGACGCCGGCCCGGGACGGTGACGGAGCGGCGGAGGGGCCCCGGCGGGCCCGGGACATGGGACGGGTGGGGCGGTGTCGGTCGCTGAGCTGGTCGAGGAGGTCAAGCCGCGGCTGCGCGGTTGGCTGCACGCGGCGATGGCGCCCCTGGTGTGTGTCGCCGGCGTCGTCCTGACCGCGCTGGCTCCGGCGGGCAGGGCGAGAGTCGCCGCCGTGGTGTACACGGCGTGCGGTCTGCTGCTCTTCGCGACCAGCGGCCTCTTCCACCGCGGTAGCTGGTCGCCCCGCGTGTACGAGGTGCTGCGGCGCGCGGACCATTCGAACGTGTACCTGCTGATCGCAGGCACCTACACGCCGATCGTCGTGCTGGGCCTGACGGGAACGGCCCGCACCCTCCTGCTGTGGGAGATCTGGATCGGCGCCGGCGTGGGCATCCTGTTCCGCTGCCTGTGGCCGTACGCGCCGCGAGCCCTCTACACGGCGCTGTACATCGTGCTGGGCTGGTCCCTCGTCCCCGCGTTCGGTCCGCTGATCCAGCACGCGGGGGTGACGGTGTTCGTGCTGACCCTGTCCGGCGGCGTCCTCTACACGGCCGGCGGAGTCGTCTACGGACTGCGCCGGCCGAACCCCTCACCGGCCTGGTTCGGCTTCCACGAGGTCTTCCACGCGCTCACCGTCGCCGCGTGGGTCTGCCAGTACGTGGCGATCAGCCTGCTCACCTACCGGCCGAGGTAGCCGCCGGGCAGCCGGTTCACGACAGCGGCTTACGACAGCGGCTTACGACAGCGGCTCACGACAGCGGCTCGCGGCCGGCCACGTCGCCGCCCGGATCGTCGGCGAGCATCACCGAGGCGGTCGTACGTTTGCCGACCGGTTCGCGGTGCACCTCGAAGCTCTGGCACACCGCCATCACGATCTCCAGGCCGTGCTGGCCCACCCGGCCGGGGTCGGCTGCGCGGGCCACGGGCAGCACCGGGGCACTGTCCCAGACCGTGATCAGGACGCTGCCCCCGGCCAGCTCCAGGTCGAGGAGACTGGGCCCCGGCGCGTACTTGCACGCGTTCGTCACCAGCTCACTGACCACGAGCCGTACGACGCCCAGTGCCCGGTCCGACACCGGCAGCCCCTGTTCGGCCTGGACACGTGTCAGGAACGCGGCGGCGAGATCACGGGCCCGGGCGACGTCGGGCGGTCTGCCCTCGTACGCCTCCGACGCGCGCATCAGCTGCTCTTCCAGCTGATCCGCTCTCCGGACAGCCTCGTCCATGGACACCGCCCTCTTCCTGAGCGTCTGCTGCTGGGCCACACCGACCCGCCAACCGAGGTGACAGCAGAGATCACCGACAACGACCACGGTAACGGGCGAGTGATCCCTCCACTGCCCCGAGGGGGCGGATGACAAGCCTGAGGTGACCGGACGGCTCGGCGATCCCGGCAGCTCCGGGGTAGGGGCGGGTTCGTGGTCCGGTCCCGGCAGCTCCGGGGACGGGCAGATCCATGACCCGATCCCGGCGAATCCGGGGTACGGGCAGATCCATGGTCAGGCCCCGGTCGGGCCGGTGGCCTGGAGGGTTGGCGCCGGGCGGGTCGGCGTGCGGAGGGCGGAGCAGCCGCCGTCCACGCCCGCCGAGGAGGCGTGACCGTCTCGACAGGAGGGCCGGGGGCGGCGCCCGTTCCTCCATACGGCGCCCCCGCGGGCGCTATGGTCCCACCATGCCCCTCGCCGCTGTCATCTTCGACTTCTTCGGGACGCTCACGCCCAGCACACCGGCAAGCGTCTGGGACGACCACGCGGCTCGGAGCGCGGCCCCCCTCGGGATTCCCGCCGGGACATGGCGTACGGCCCTGGACGCGTCGTTTCTCGTACGTCGCCGGGGCACGCATCACGGCTCTCACGGCATGGTCGTACCTCCGTGGTGTGAGGGCCCGCGTGCATCGGCCCGGCTCGCGGGTGACCGCCCACCGTCGAGCCTCACCCGCGAAGGCGGGCGCGAACAACGGAGGAATCACGTCAGATTGAGTCCTCCGTCGAGCATGATGACCTCGCCGGTCAGGTAGCCGCTGGCGATCACCGACGCCACCAGGTCGGCCACGTCGGCGGGCTGGGCCGGACGGCGCATGGGTGCGCGGTCGCGCCACAGCTCGTGCGCCTGCGCCCAGTCCTTCGTCATCGGTGTGTCGACCAGCCCGGGCGCCACCGCGTTGACCCGGACCTCCGGTCCCAGCGCGGCGGCGAGCAGCCGGGTCACGTGATTCAGCGCCGCTTTGCTCGCCGCGTACGGCACCGAGGATCCCTTGGGACGTACCCCGGCGTGGCTGGTGACGTTCACGATGCTGCCGCCCGCCGGGGCACGGCGCAGCGCCGGCAGCGCCGCCGTGCACAGCACCCACGGCGCGATCAGGTTGACCTCCAGGAGCTGGCGCCAGTCCGCGGGGGTCGCGGCGGCCAGGTCGTCGTGCGGGATCGGCCGGCTGATGCCCGCGTTGTTCACCAGCACGTCGAGCCGTCCGTACCGGTCGAGCGACGCCTCGACCAGACCCCGGGTCTCCTCCTCCACCGCGAGATCCGCCCGCAGGTAGGCGCCGCCGAGTTCGGCCGCCAGTGCCTGCCCGGCCTCCGTGCTGCGCCGCGAGTGCACCACCACCCGCATCCCGTCCGCCGCCAGCCGCCGCGCGACGGCTTCTCCGATGCCCGAAGTGGAGCCGCTGACCAGGGCGACGGGCCGATCCGCCTGTTCCGTCCTCATGCCCGCGGATCCTGCCACGCCTTCCGGGCGGGGGGTCGGCCCGGGGCGGGCGAGGGCCGTGAGCGAGACTTGGACGAATGACAGTGATCACGACCGAACGTCTCCGGCTGCGCCCGCTCACCGCTTCCGACGCGGACACGGACTGGTGGGTGCGCCTGCACGCCGACGACGACGTCAACCAGTTCGTCGGCGCCTACACCCGCGAGCGGGCCGTGGGGCGCCTGCGTGACATCGCACAGCAGTGGGACCAGCGCGGTCACGGCCTGTGTGCCGTCGAACTGAAGGCCACGGGAGAGGCGATCGGCCGGTGCGGACTGCACTGGTGGGAGCAGTTCGGCGAGACGGAGATCGGCTGGACGTTCGCCCGCGCCCACTGGGGCCGGAGGTACGCCACGGAGGCGGCCCGCGCTGTCCTCGCGTGGGGCTTCGGCACCCTGGAACTCCCGTTGATCACCGCCATGATCAATCCGGGCAACAGCGCCTCGATCGCTGTCGCCGGCCGTCTCGGGTTCACCCCCCTCCGCGAGGACGAGGTCCTCGGCCTCCCCTGCACGGTCTACGGCCTGACCCGGGACGACCACGCCTCCGCCTGAACGCCCGCGCCCCGGGCGCCCCCGGCATCCCGACGGCCGGTGTGTCGTGCCGTCGGGATACCGGAGGCGCCCGGGGTCCGCGACGGCTCCCCGACGAAGACGGCCGGGGCCCGGCGGTGTGCCGGGCCCCGGCCGTGGAGCCGGGCCGCCGCTCATGGCCGGGCTCCGTCCCGGTGGCCGTTGTCACGAGGCAGCCGGGCCGGCGTCCTGCGTGCCGGACAAATCGGCGAGGAACTCGTGGCAGCGGGCCGCTCGTTCGGAATCCTGATCCATGACGGTACGGAAGAACTCGGCGATTTCCTTCTTGTTCGCGTTCTCCGCGTCCCGTACGTACTGGCCGTAGTCATGCCCGGCCTTCAGGGAGTGGTACTGGACGGAGACGAGGTCGTACACGACGTCGCTGAATCCGGTTTCACCTGTTGCCATGGGATGGTCCTCCTGAGAGACGAGGAGCAGGGACGACGATCGGGTCTCACCTTCCCGGCGGCTGAAGCTGCCCCGGACGGCCCGGTGTCCGTCACCGCCGGGCGCGGCGCGTCAGCGGCTCCCAGCCGGGTGTGAGGCCGTACCGCTTCAGCCTCGCCCGGAGCCGTAGCGCATCGACTCGGACCGGTCGGCGTGCGGTACCCTCGCCATCGCGCCGGCGGCCAGGGCCATCAGCAGCGCGATCGCGCCGACGATGATGTTGTTGACGATCGTCCGGGTCGTGCTGACGTCACCTGCCACCACCCAGGGCGCGACGATGGTCCACGCTCCCAGGGCCGCGGCGGCCCAGGCCATGCTGTGGGTGCGTTCGTAGGCGCGGCCGAAGCCGCCACTCATCAGCAGGGCGTAGGCGATACCGACGATCAGGTTGTTGACCGTGAGCGTCGACAGGTTGTTGAAGCCGGCGATCCACGGTGAGGCCGCCAGGTAGAGGCCGGTCAGGAAGGCCATGGCCTCGATGGCCTGGGCCCGGGGCGTGGTCGCCGCGCGTTCGGCCGACTCGTGCCGCATGGCGAGGATGTCGGGATGGGTTTCCATCGACGAACGGGGAGAAGTCGTCACTTCGATCACCTCGGGATCGCTGAGCGGTTTCACTGAACGTTCTCGCTGAACGTTCCAGCTGAAGGCGCGAGTACCCAGACAGGACCGCCGAATCATCCCCTTACCCGAGCTTTACGGACATTTCCGGCGGCGCGGGTCCGGGAAGATCAGGAGGGGGTCCTCCGTCGAGTCCTCCGCGCCGGACGAGCTGGCCGGCGATCACGTCGCGCCGGATCTCGTTGGTACCCTCGCCGACGATCATCAGCGCCCGTCCCGGAAGCGGCGCTCCACGTCGAACTCGGTGGAGTAGCCGTGACCCCCTTGGACGCGGACGCGGCACCGTGCGAGGGGCGGTCGGGGCCGGGACCGACACGCGGCCGAATCGGCGCCGGGGAGCGCGCAGTTGACCGGTCGGCCACCTCACACAAGGCCACGCACCCACCCAAGCACCGGCCGGATATGGACAAACCTCCAGGTAAGAGCGGTGTTGCCGGGGCGTAAACGCACACGTGGTGGTTCGGCGGTGGGGGGCGGCGGCTCGTGTGGGGGTGACCGGCTTTCGGACATCGATCACCGCAGTGGTGACAACCCGGCGTGCCGCCTGGAACGATCACCGCGTACCCGAGCCGCACTCTCATGCCAACCCGTCGCCCGCGGCCCCAACAGGGGCTGTGGGCAACCCTGTTCGCGTCGGTCGCCCGCGTGGCGTCCGGCGAGAGGAGATGCACTCGTGTTGAACCCTCCCCAGCGGGGCCGAGCGTCCCGCCCGCGTCCGCACCCCACCACCCGTCACAGACGCTCGGCACTGACCGCGGCCGCCGTCGTCGCCGCGCTCCTGGCCCTGCCCGCCCCGGCGCACGCCGCCCCCGCTCCGACCGGTGCCCCGGTCGCCGGGGACACCCCCGCCCCTCACCGCATCGAGGCCGTCCCGCGATCCGGCGCGCGGACCGTCCCGCTGACCGGGCCGCAGCGGCGGCGACTGCTCTCGCGGGCCGCCGAAGACAGCGCGGGAACCGCGCACGATCTCGGGCTCGGCAACCGGGAGAAGCTGGTGGCGACCGACGTCGTCAAGGACGCCGACGGCACGCTGCACACCCGCTACAGCCGCACCTACGCCGGGCTTCCCGTGATCGGCGGTGATCTCGTCGTGCGGGAGCGGGCCGGTGAGCGCACCGTCGCGGGATCCTCCCCCGCGACGCTGTCCATGACCACCACCAAGGCCACCCTTTCGGCGGCGGAGGCCGGGAAGTCGGCGCTCGCCGCCGCCAGGCAGCACAGCTCACCCGAGGAGGCGCGCGCCGTCACCTCCTCGCGCCGGGTCGTCTGGGCCGCCGACGGAGCCGCACGACCGGCCTGGGACAACGTTGTCACCGGCACCGGCGAGGACGGCACACCCAGCCGGCGGCACGTCGTCACGGACGCCGACACCGGCGCGCGACTGGCCTCCTACGACGACATACAGGCCGGGGAGGGGCACAGCCAGTACAGCGGGACGGTGCCTCTCACCTCCGTACGCGCCGGCGCGCTCTACGAGTTGACGGACCCTCAGCGTGGCGGCCACCGCACCTACGACGTCAGCGGCGGCATACGGACCCTGCTCACCGACCCCGACGACACCTGGGGCGACGGCACACCGGCCGACCGGCAGACGGCGGCCGTCGACGCGGCCTACGGCGCGCAGCGGACCTGGGACTTCTACCACGACCGCTTCGGCCGCGACGGGATAGCCGACGACGGGGTCGGCGCGACGTCCCGCGTGCACTACGGCAGCGGATACGCCAACGCGTTCTGGGACGATCTCTGCTTCTGCATGACCTACGGCGACGGTCTCGACGGCAGACGACCGCTGACCGAACTCGACATCGCCGCCCACGAGATGACGCACGGTGTCACCTCCGCCACCGCGGGCCTCATCTACACGGGAGAGTCCGGTGGTCTGAACGAGGCCACCAGCGACATCATGGGCACCGCCGTGGAGTTCTTCGCCGACAACCCCACGGACACGCCCGACTACCGGATCGGTGAGCTCGCCGACGTCCGCGGCACCGGAAAGCCTCTGCGCTACCTGGACCAGCCGTCCAAGGACGCCTCGGCGAAGGGCACTTCGCAGGACTACTGGACGACCGGCACGAAGAAGCTCGACCCGCACTTCAGTTCCGGCGCCGCCAACCACTTCTTCTACCTGCTCGCCGAGGGCAGCGGCAGCAGGACCATCAACGGCGTCGGCTACGACAGCCCCACCTACGACGGCCTGCCCGTAGCCGGACTGGGCCTGCACAACGCCACCAACCTCTGGTACCGGGCCCTGACCCGCTACATGACCAGCACCACCGACTACGCCGGCGCGCGGACCGCCACCCTCCAGGCCGCGGCCGATCTGTTCGGCACCACCAGCGACGCCTACGAAGCGGTCGGCGACGCCTGGGCCGCCGTCAACGTCGGCCCCCGCTACGTGAGTCACATCGCGGCCGACGCACCCTCCGCGCGGGCGGCGGCCGTCGGCCAGCCCGTCGACCGGCGTATCACCGCCACCTCGACGCGGCCCGGCGCGCTGGCGTACTCCGCGAGCGGCCTGCCCGAGGGGCTCGCCATCGACGCGGTGAGCGGCCGTATCTCGGGCACCCCGACGCGGGCCGGTGATTCCGCCGTCACCGTGCGCGTCACCAACTCCGCGGCCGAGACCCGCAGTCTGCCCTTCACCTGGAGCGTACTGGCGTCCGGCGGCGACCACTTCGTCAATCCCGACCGCTACGACATCCCCAACTGGCGCACCATCGAGTCCCCCCTGACCGTCAGCGGCCGCTCCGGCAACGCGCCCGCCGACCTGAAGGTGAGCGTCGACCTCGTCCACGACTTCATCGGCGGGCAGGTCATCGAACTCGTCGCCGAGGACGGAACCACTCTGCTGGTCAAGGACTTCGTCTGGGACACCGGTGGCGAACTGCACACCACGTTCACCGTCGACGCCTCGGCGCTGCCGGCCGACGGCACCTGGAAACTGCGCGTCACCGACAACACGCCCGGCATCTTCACCGTCGACCCCGGCTATCTCGACCGCTGGAGCCTGACCTTCTGATCCGAGCCGCCACGCAGGTTCGCTCGACTCAGCGCCT
This sequence comes from Streptomyces sp. NPDC043878, assembly GCF_056435735.1. Classification (NCBI taxonomy): domain Bacteria; kingdom Bacillati; phylum Actinomycetota; class Actinomycetes; order Kitasatosporales; family Streptomycetaceae; genus Streptomyces; species Streptomyces sp. NPDC043878. The sequence continues at coordinate 24,105 of NZ_JBWKDW010000023.1, read as the reverse complement.
CCTGCCGGCGCGCCGTACGTCGGCCGGTGCCGTCACGCGGCACGGCCCGGCCGCCACCCCGTGGGATGGCGGGCCGGGCCGTGCCGTACCACCGGCTGAACGGTGGCGGGCGGGTTCGTGTCAGCCGCCGCTCTTGCGCCGGAACGTCCGCTGGCCGGTCGCCGGGCCGTGCGCGCCACGGATCTTCGACGCGTCGCTGTTCGCGCCGAGGGCCGCGGCGTCAGCCTGCTGACCGCGCTTGCGCGCGAGGCTCTCGCGGAACTTGCGCTTCAGGTCGTACTGACCGTCCTCGTCGGGGGCCAGCCCCGTGTCAGGGGCCTCCGCGGACTCGGCACTGTCCTCGGGCAGGTCCGCGGGACTGTCCTGCGGGGCGGACTCGGCAGCCATGGTGATCTCCTGAGGTCGGGCACTGGGAACCACAGCTTGTCATGCCGGGCGCCGCGCCGGGGATACGCCCTCGGGCGCACGACGCGCGACCCTCGCCGTCACCCCGCCCTCACCCCTGCCATTTCCCTCACTTCCGCCGTGCCGGAGGGGGGATTCCCGCCGTGCCGGGGGTGGCTCGCGGTGCTGAAGGTGGCGCCGGCTGTGCCGGAGGTGGCGCTCGCCGGAGGTGAGGCCTTCCGTACCTCAACCGCCTCGGTACCCCTCGGCGCGTTGACCGCCCCGACGGCCGGGCCACCCTCCCGCCGGCGGTGGCGAGTGGCCGATGTCCGGCGTCCGGCGTCCGGCGTCCGGCGTCCGGCGGGCATGCGCACGCTCTTGCGAGGTGATCACCCGTTGGTGAGTTCGTCCGACCCGGCGGCCGGTGCGCCGTGATGCTCGCAGGGACGGTGCGTGACCGGTGCCGCCGTAGCGACGGGTGGAATGGAGAGGTATGACGCGGGACACGGGGCGCGCGGAGGGCATCGACGAGCGGGCTGTACTGGTGGTGGCGGGACTCGCCGATCTGGCGGTGAGCACCCTCGGGTCGGCCGTGGGAACCCTGCGGGGCCTGCTGCGCCGTACGGACGCCGCCGACCTGGCCGCGGAGGCGGAGCGGGACCTGCGGGCACGCGGACGGCTGGTGCTCGACCGGTACGCGACCGTGCCGCCCGCCCACCTGGAGGTCCTCGCCCAGCACGTCCTGTCACGGCAGGCCCGCGACGGTGCCTGACCACTACGAGCCGGCCGCCTTCAAGGCCCGCATCGACGGCGTACTGAGCCGGTTCGTGGCACACGAGACAGACCAGTTGATCGCGATCGATCCGGAACTGGCGCCGGTCGCGGCGCAGTTGGAGGCGGCGGTCACCGACGGCAAGCGGTTGCGGGCGGCGTTCTGCTACTGGGGCTGGCGTGCCGCCGGTCAGCCGGACAGTGACGCCCTGCTGCGGGCGGCGGCCTCCATGGAACTGGTGCACGCCGCCGCCGTGGTGCACGACGACCTCATCGACGACAGCCCCCTCCGGCACGGCCGCGCCACCGCGCACGTCGCCCTGCGCCCGGCGGTACGCGGGCGTCCGGCCGCCACGGCCGCCGCCAGGTCACTGGCCATGCTGGTGGGGGACCTGCTGATGGCGCTCGCCGGGCAGCTGTTCGCGTCCAGCGGCCTGCCCGCCGCCTTTCTCGCCCGGGCGCGGTCCCTGTGGTCGGCGCTCGCCCGCGAGCTGATCGCCGGTGAATGCCTGGAGATCCTGCGCACCGGCGCGCCGCCGGACACCTCCGCCTCCCTGCAGGTGATCCGGTACAAGACCGCCAAGTACACCGTCGAGCAGCCCCTGTTGATCGGCGGTGTGCTGGCCGGCGCGGGCGAACGGATGCGGTCGGGACTGTCGGCGTACGGGCTCCCGCTGGGCGAGGCCTTCCAGCTCCGCGACGACCTGCTCGGTCTGTTCGGTGATCCCTCCCGCACCGGCAAGGGCGGCCTGGACGATCTGCGCACCCAGCGGCCCACCGCCCTGCTGGCCGAGACCTGGCGCCTGGCCCGTGAACCCGAACGGGAACGGCTGCGCCTCCTGCTCGGCCGGCGCGACCTGGACACCGAGGGCCTGGAGACGGTGCGCGACATGATGCGCCGCCTCAAGGCGCCCGACCGGATCGAGCAGATGATCACACTCCGGGTCGAGGAGGCCACCCAGGTCCTGCACAGCCTCCATCTGCCCCGGCACGCCACGGACGCCCTCACCGTCCTCGCGCGCTCCGCGACGGACCGGCATTACTGAAGCCGGCCGACAGCGGCGGTAGCCCCCGAGTCGACGCCCCCTGTTCTCGCAGACCCCAGCGCCCGCCCCCGCCATGAGCCAAGGAAGCCGTGATGACCTCGACCTACACCGAGACCGCCATGAACGCTCTGCGGCAGTCCGGCGACGAACTCGCCGACACGGTCGTGCACACCCTCTTCGAGCGCGGCGAGGTGGGGAAGTTCAACACGCTCATGCGTTACGTCTCCACCGCGGGCGCTCCCCTGCCGGACGGCCTGCCCGACGTCGCCCGCGCGTACCTCGCCGAGACCGCCGCGCCGCCGGCCTGGGTGGACTGGGCGGAGATGGAGAAGGCCCGGCTCTTCTTCATCGACAACAACGTGCACATCTCGACGGCGCTGTCCTTCGCGTCGATGCCCGCCTGCTATCTCGTCCCGCACGTGGCGAAGCTGCTGTCGGCGACGCACGCGCTGGCCTACCCCTCCAGGCGGATGGCCGAGACCGGGCAGTTCACCGTGTACCTCATGCAGCCCGACGCGTTCGAGGCCGGCAGCCGGTTCGTTCCCGCCGTGCAGAAGGTACGGCTGCTGCACGCCGCCGTCCGCCACCACCTGAAGCGGGAGAACCGCTGGGACGTCGAGACACTCGGCACGCCGATCTCCCAGGAGGACATGATCGGCGGGCAGATGTTCTTCTCCCTGCTGGTCCTGGACTCCCTGCACCGGCTCGGCGTCCACATGAGCGAGGAAGGAGCCGAGGCGTACTTCTACGCCTGGCGGGTGGTCGGAGCCATGCTCGGCGTCGACGTGGAGCGGATGCCCGCGGACCTCGGCCAGGCCCGCCGGTTTCTCGACCTCTACATGATCCGGCACATGGGGCCGTCCCCGGAGGGCGCCCACCTCACCCGCCAGCTCATCGACCTGTACGAGGAAGTCGTCCCCGGCACCTTCTTCGACCCGGTGGTCTCCGCGCTGATCCGCTACCTGATCGGCGACACCTGCGCCGACTGGCTCCAGGTCCCGCGCACCGCCTGGGACACCGTCACCAAGGCCGCTCCCACCCTCCTGGGCATCCTGGAGACGCTGGAGGACCGCTCGCCGCTCGGCGCCTGGGCCCTGGACCACCTCGGCCACCTCACCACGGTCCTGGAACTCTCCGCGCTGACCCGGGGCCGCGTCATGCACTACGCGATCCCCGAGCATCTGAAGCCGGACTACGGCATCTCCTCGACGCCGCCGCCGGCCCGCCGCTGGAGCCCGCCCGCTCCCCAGGTCGGCTGAGCGCGGGCGGCCGCCGGCGTCGGGTCTCCGTGACGCGCGGGCGGGCGATGACGAAGCCGCACGTCAGGTCTCCGTGACGCGCGGGCGGGCGATGTGGCACGCCGAGCGGCCGACCGTGCACGAGCGCCTTCCGGGTGGTCCGCGAGCCGTCACGGCGGAGGCAAACACGAAGGCCGGGAGAGCCGGTGGCTGAGCACCACCCCGCCTCCGGCGGCGAAGAGCACGCGGCCCGCCGGGTCCCGCGCGGGCCCGATCTCCGTGAGGGCCCCGCGTACCGCTCCCGTGGTCGCCGTATCCGCCGCCGCTTCCGTCTCCGGCGTCCCGCACGCGCCGGTCAGCCAGGGAAGCGGCCGGTGGAACGCAGTTGCCAGCGCCGCTCCGCATAGGCGAGGTCGTCGCGCCACAGCCGCCCCGCCGCCGCCTTCATCAGGGGGCGCAGCAGCGGGGCCGCCGCGCGGGCCACGACGAAGCCCCGGCGGTCGGAGCTCGCCACGACCGCCTCGACCACCGCGGTGCGGGGCCTGCCCCGGTCGTCCGGGCCGAGTGGGGTGGCATGCGTCTCCACGACCGAGCCCTGCCCCTCCCCGTCCGTGATGTGCATGACGACGGTGCGCGGCTCGGGAGCGGTGAACACCGCCCGGACCGGCACCACGAGCCGTCCGGCGAGCTTGAACGACACGTCCACGGCGAACCGGTCGCCGTCCGCCTCGGACGTACCCGCCGACGCGGAACCGCCTGCCGCCGTCGAGGGGGCGGAGCCCTTGACGTCCGGCGCCGACACCACCGTCAGGTCGACGAACGAGTAGGGGTGGAACCACGCGCCGTGCCAGGGGTCCAGACGGTTGGCGACGACGTCCTCCGGCTCGCAGGTGCCGACCGTGGTGTAGACCGCCGAGACGGCGCCGGGCAGCGCGGGCCGGACCGGGACGACCGGTTCCGCGGTCGGCGCCTCCCCGCCGGCCACGTCGAGCCGCACCCACAGCAGTACGCCGTCGTCGTGCGCCGGCAGTGGCTCCCAGGCCGCGAACGGCGCGCCGTTCAGGGCGAGTCCGTGCCAGTGGCACACGAGCGTGCCGCAGCGCACGGGACTGTCCCGCAGCGGCGCACCGAGGTGCGGGCAGACGCCGGGGCCGGCGACGAGCCGCCCGTCGGCGTCGCGCCACATCACGATCTCCTGACCGGCGACCGTCCGCGCCAGCGGCCGGTCCGCGCGCAGGTCACGCGTGGCACCGACGACGTACCAGTTGCCCGAGGGCCGGGTCTGGGCCCGTTTGAGGGCCTCCGCGATCAGGGCGGGCTTCGCGTCCCGCCAGGTGGGCCGCTGGTTCTCCCACGCTACGGGACGGCTGCGCAGCGAGAGCGGATAGCGCCGTCGGCGGGGCGGACGTTCGGATCTCATGCGGCCTCCTCCGGTACCGGCCGGCACGACGCGCCGGGCGCCGGCGCTGCCGTCTCACCCGTGCGAGGGGCGATGACGCGTCCCTGGCCGGGGCGTGCGCGGAGCCGGGCCGCCAGGACGCGGGCCAGTCCGTCCAGTGCGACGGCGGCGCGCCTGCGCAGGGGGACGGCCGCGCGGCGGTGGACCACCGCGTACCCGTCCTGGGCGACGGCATCCAGGATTCCGCCGTACAGCACGAAGGCGGTGCGGATGCACGGGCGCGACACCGGGTCGAGCATCGCGAGCCCCGGCGCCGCCTCCCGGTAGACCTGCCGGGTGAGATCCTCCATGGCGCGCAGCGCCTGGGTGATGCGGGGGTCGCGGCGGCCGGTGGACCGGCTCCAGTACAGGAGTTCCCGGTGGACACCGTGCGCCCGCAGCAGGTCGGCGGGCAGGTAGACGCGTCCGCGGTCGAGGTCCTCCCCCACGTCCCGCAGGAAGTTGGTCAGCTGGAAGGCCACGCCCAGGGCGGCCGCGTGCGGTGCGGCCTCCTCGCGCGGGGTGACCGTCCCGAGGACCGGCAGCATCTGCAGTCCGATGACGGCGGCGGAGCCGTGCATGTAGGTGCGCAGGTCGTCGTAGGTCGGGTAGTCGGTGACGTCCAGGTCGCTGCGCATGGACGCCATGAAGTCGGTGAAGTGCCGGTGGTCGATGTCGTAGCGTCGGGCGGTGTCGGCGAGCGCGAGGACCACCGGCTCACTGCTGTGCCCGGTGCGCAGACCGTCCTCCAGACTGCGCCTGAGTTCGGTCAGTGCCGTTCTGCGGTGGTCGGGAGTGGTGGCCGCGTCGAGGGAGTCGACGATGTCGTCGGCCCAGCGGGCGAAGCCGTAGAGGGCGTGCACGGCCGGCCGGCGCTCGACGGGCAGCAGCCGGGTGGCGAGGAAGTACGTCTTGCCGTGCCGGGCGTTGAGTTCGCGGCAGCGCGTGTACGCCTCCCGCAGCCGCGGGTGGGTGATGGCCGCCGCGTCGAGTTCACGGTCGCTCATGAGGCGGTCCCTTCCGGCGCGGCGCTACGCGAGCGGGTGCGGGTGCGGGTGCGGCCAGGCCTGCGCGTCGTGCCTCCGGTGACGCGGGCGGCGGCCAGCTTGCCGGACAGCAGCACCGGCGGCACACCGACGCCCGGGGTGGTGCCGCACCCTGCGAGTACGGCGTTGACCGTGCCGGCGACCAGGTTGCGGGGGCGGAAGGGGCCGGTCTGGGCGAAGGTGTGGGCCGCGGAGAACGGCGTGCCCGCGGCGTGCCCCTGGGCCTGCCAGTCGGCGGGGGTGACCAGGCACTCCTCCTCGATGGCCGATCCGATGCCGTCCAGTCCGCGGCGTTCGAGTTCCCTCAGCAGGCTGTCGCGGTAGCGCGGCGCCAGGTCGGCCCACTCCGCGGCACCGGGCCCGATGTCGGTGTTGGGACACGGCGCGAGGACGTAGTGCAGGTGATGGCCGGGGGGCGCGAGGCCCGGGTCGGTGGCCGTGGGGCGGGTGATGAGCAGCGAGGGGTCGCTCATGAGACGTCCGGTGCGGGTGAGCTCGTCGAAGGTGCTCCGCCAGGCCGCGCCGAAGGAGATGGTGTGATGGGCGAGTTCCGGCCAGGTGCGGTCGGTGCCGGCGTGCAGGATCACGGCGGACGGCGAGTGCCTGATCCGCAGGGGGCGGCGGGGCGTCCGGCCGAGCAGCCGGTAGGTGACGGGCAGGTCGGGGGTGAGGACGACGGCGTCGCAGGGGATGCGCCCGTCGGCGGTGACGACGGCGGTGACCCGCTCCCCGGAGCGTTCGAGACGGGTGACCTCCTGCCCGAACCGCAGGTCGGCGCCCGCTGCGGAGGCGGCCTCCGCCATGGCGCGGGGCAGTGCGTGCATCCCGCCGCGCGGGAAGTGGACGCCCGCAACGGTGTCCATGTACGCGATGACGGCGTACGCCGCGAGGGCGCGGGCCGGCGGGACGCCCGCATACAGGGCCTGGAAGGAGAAGACGCGGCGGAGGCGTTCGTCGTGGATGAAGCGGCCGATGCCCGGGTCCAGCCGGCCGAAGCCGCCGAGGGCGGCCAGCCGCGCCAGGTCGGGTGTGAGCAGCTGCAGGGGCGAGTCGAAGTTCGTGTCGATGAACCGGTGCAGCTGGGCCTGGTAGAGCTGCTCCAGCCAGCGGCGCAGCCGCCGGTAGCCGGCCGCGTCCCGGGCTCCGGCGAACCGGGCGACCTCCGCCTCCATCGCCTCGGCGTCGGTGTGCACGTCGAGGGAGCTGCCGTCGGCGAAGCGGGCCCGGTAGGCGGGGTGCAGCGGGATCAGGTCGACACGGTCGTGCAGGCTGTCGCCGACCGCGGCGAACGCCTCGTCGGCGATGTCCGGCATGGTCAGCACGGTCGGGCCGGTGTCGATGCGATAGCCGCCGCGCTGGAGCAGGCCGGCCCGGCCGCCCGCGGTCTCGTCGCGTTCGACGACCGTCACCCGGCGTCCGGCGCCGAGCAGGTGCAGGGTGGCGGCGAGGCCCGCGAGACCGGCGCCGACCACCACGACGTGGTCGGTGCGGCCGGGAAGCGTACGGCTCATCGGGGGGCTCCTTCGGCTGTGGCGGCGAGGAGCAGCGACGCGGGCGTGCCTTCCTCGGTCCCCGCCGGGACCGGGGGGCCGTCGGCTTCGGGTGACGCCCCACCCGCCGCCCGCAGCAGCTGCGCCAGACGCAGCCGGCCGCGGCCCGGGAGAGCGGCACCGTCGAGGTGGCGCATTCCCTGAGCGACCAGCCGGCCGATCTTCTCCTCGACCAGGTCCCGCGCTCCGGTGCCGACGAGGACCTCCCGCACCTCGTCCAGCTCCCCGTCGGACAGGTCGGCGCGGCCCAGCGAGTCACGCAGTACGCCGGCGGCCCGGCGGTCGCGCGCCGACTCGGCACGGGCCTGCGCCACGGCCGCCAGGTAGGTCGGCTTGCCCGCCCTGATGTCACTGCCCGCCGGCTTGCCGGTGCGCGCCGGGTCGCCGAACACGTCGAGCAGGTCGTCGCGCAGCTGGAAGGCCATGCCGACGCAGCGGCCGGCCGAGCACAGTGCCCGGGTCGTGTCGGCGTCGGCCTCGGCGAGGGCGGCACCGAGCGCCAGCGGCCGCTCCACCGAGTACAGCGCGCTCTTCAGACAGGCGGCACGGATCGCGCGGGCCACCGACCGGGAGGAGGTGGCCTGGCCGTGCAGGTCCAGGTACTGGCCGGCCACCATCTCCGTCCGCATGGCGCTCCACAGGTCACGCACCCGGGAGCGGACACCCGGCGCCAGGACGGTGTCCGCGACGATGTCGTCGGCCCAGGCGAGCGCGAGGTCGCCGGCCAGGATGGCGACGGCCTCACCGAACCGGGCGCCCTGCGCGGGCGGGACGCGGTCGGCGTACTGGGCGGCGACGTCGGCGTGCAGGGCGGGACCGCCGCGGCGGCGCGCCGAACGGTCCATCACGTCGTCGTGGACCAGCGCGCAGGTCTGGATGACTTCGAGGGCGGAGCCGATACTCAGGGCGGCCTCCGCCTCGGCCGTACCGCCTCCGCAGGCGCGCAGCGCCCACCAGGTGAACTGCGACCGGGTGCGTTTACCGCCGTCCAGAGTGAAGCGCGCGACGCGCGTGGCCACGTCATGGCCGAAGGACGGGTCCAGAGCGGTGGCGCTCCTGACGCGCTCCTCCATCAGTCGTTCGAGGACGCGGCCCACGGCTGCGGGGACGTCCTGGTCGATGACGTGCGGGCCGGACGTCTCCGGTGAGTCCGGGTGCGGCTCGGCGCCCTGTTCCGGACCGGGGGCGCAGGGCCGGCCCACCTGGCCGGTGTCGGCGGGACGTCGGCTTCCGGGCCCCGCGAAGGCCGGAGGGCACGCACGGTGCGCCGCACTGGGCGGCCCGGCCGCACGGGGGTCCTTCGCCTTGCTGGGCCGCATCCCGGTTCCTCTCGTCGTGACAGCTGACATCCGAATAGGCATTCCGCGCGGCGGGCGCACACGGATGCGCGAGTGACGAAACAGAGGGCGAGTCCTCCCGCCGCCGTCCGCGTCACCGCCACGCCACCGGCGGCGGCGCGGCTTCGGGACATCTGTGCCACGCCCGCCGCGCCTCGGAACGGCATCTCTGTCAGGACACCCCGCACGCCTCAGCGGCCCACGCGGCGCGTGGGGCACGACGACAGGTGCCCCGATCCCCTGCCGTGGGCGGGGTTCTGACGGTTCGCCGGGCCTCGGCTCCCGCGGGTGTCGAGTCGGCGTGGCCTGCATCCGCAGGGGTCCGCGGGACGGAATGCTTGCGGCAGGGCGAGCCGGTGGAGCGTGCGGCAAGCAGGTGCGGGACGGATGTGTGGGCGGCAGACGTGTGGGGCGGCAGATGTGTGCGGGACGGACGTGTCGGGCAGACATGTGCGTCGCACGCACGTGGGTGGCCCACATAGCGGTGCGGGTCCGGGTCGCGTGCACGCCGAGACGTGGACGACGGACATGTGGGTGCACGCCATGTGGGTGCACCACGTGAGCGTGCCCGGCGGGTGCGGACACACCGTGTGCCTGCACGACATGTGCCGACACGACACGGGGACGCACACGCATCCGCGGGAGCGCCGCGTACGCGCACCCCACAGGCTCGCCGCAACAGGCGCGCCGGACACAGGACGTATGAGGAGGCAGGGGTCGTGCTGGAGGCGGACGTCGCCATCGTGGGCGCGGGAGCCGCGGGGTTGTCCCTCGCGCACCGGCTGGCCCGGCACGCGCCCGCGGCCCGCCCGGTCTCCGTGGTACTGGTGAACGCGCCCCCCGGCGCGCTGCGGCCCCCACGGCGCACATGGTGCTTCTGGGAACCCGGCGCCGGCCCCTACGACGCGGCGCTCACCGCGTCCTGGCAGCGGCTGCGGGTGCACGCGCCCGGCGGGCAGCCGATCGAGCGCGGTATCGCGCCGTTGCGCTACAAGATGCTCCGCTCGGACGATTTCGAGAACCTGGTCGCCCGTGACCTGGCGTCCAGCCCGCTCGTGCGCGGCGTGGAGGCGGCGGTCGAGACGGTGGAGGACGTGACCGGCGGCGTCCGACTGCGCGCCCGCACCGCGGACGGGCGAGCGGTGGACATCGGCGCGCGCTGGGTGTTCGACTCCCGCCCGCTGGGCAGCCTGCCCGCCGCCCGCACGACACTGTTGCAGCACTTCCACGGCTGGTTCGTCCGCTGCCGCCGCCCGGCTTTCGACCCGGACGTGGTGGGCCTCATGGACTTCCGCACCCCGCAGCCGGCGCACGGTCTGTCGTTCGGCTACGTCCTGCCCGTGAGCCGGCGGGAGGCCCTGGTGGAGTACACCGAGTTCTCCCCCGCGGTGCTGGCCCCGCACGAGTACCGGGCGGCGCTGCGACACTACACGCAGGACATCCTGCGCCTGTCCGACACGGAGATCGTGTCGACGGAGACCGGCGTGATCCCGATGACCGACGCGCCGTTCGCCCGGCAGACCGGCGCGTCGGTCTTCCGGATCGGTACGGCGGGCGGCGCGACCCGTCCCGCCACCGGCTACACGTTCGCCGCGGTGCAGCGTCAGACACGTGCCGTCGCCGAGGCGCTCGGCGCCGGTCGGCACCCGCTGCCCCCACCGGCCCATTCGGCGCGTTCCCGGGCCATGGACGCCGTGTTGCTGCGCGCCCTGGACAGCGGACGGGTCGACGGCGCCACCTTCTTCACCCGGCTGTTCACGCACGTCCCGAGCGCGCGGCTGCTGCGCTTCCTCGACGGCCGTACCCGCCTGCTCGAAGACCTGGGCATCGGGCTGCGTACGCCCGTTCTACCGATGCTCCGCTCGGCCGCCGAACTGCCGTTCCTCCCCCGCCGGCCCTTCCCCGGGCCCTGACCGCACGGCGCCGGCCGCCGCACCCCGCACCCTCCGACCCGCTCCCCCGCACCCCGCACCCCATCCCCGCACCCCGCTCCACTTCGACGAGGAGACCGCATGACCCTGCTGCGCGACGAGGCACTGGCCACCGCGTTCGACCGGGCCGCCCGCAGCTACGACACCCTGGTGGCGGCCAACCCGGGCTACCACTCCCACCTGCGCCGCTCCGCCCGCCGGCTGGGCCTGCCGCGGCACGGCGACGGGCTGCGGGTGCTCGACCTGGGCTGCGGCACGGGCGCGTCGACCGCCGCCCTCTCCACCGTGCTGCCCGGCGCCGGGATCACCGCGGTCGACGCGTCCGCCGGCATGCTGGAGCGGGCCGCCGCCAAACGCTGGCCGGACCACGTGACCTTCGTGCACGCGCCGGCGGAGGGCTTGGCCGAGGCAGGGGTGGACGGCCCCTTCGACGCGGTGTTCGCCGCGTACCTCTTCCGCAACACGGCCGAGCCGGACGCCGTGCTGAAGACCGTGCACGACCTGTTGGCGCCCCAGGGCAGGCTGGCCGTCCACGAGTACGCCCTCAGCGGGCGGACCCGGCACCGAAGGGTGTGGACGGCGGTGTGCGGCGGGATCGTCCTGCCCGTGGCCTCCGCGCTGGGGGACGGGGAGCTGTACCGCCATCTGTGGCGCAGCGTCGTCGAGTTCGACACGGCGGACGTCTTCGCCGACCGGTTGCGACGGTCCGGATTCGACCGCGTGCGGGTCCTGCCGCTGCCCGGCTGGCAGACCGGCATCACCCACACGTTCGTGGCGGCTCGCTCCGACGGCCTGGCGGGGGCCGGCCGATGAGCGCCGCCCGCCGAACCCCGGCCCCCCGGCGCGGCAGGGACCGGCACGCCCGGGTGTTGCCCGCGGCCGCCGGTGCCCCGCGCGTCGAGGCGGCGCGGTCCGCGACGACCGCCGTGGTGGGCGGCGGGATCGCCGGGCTCGCCGCCGCGACGGCCCTGGCCGAGCGGGGTGTCCGCGTCACCCTCTACGAACGGGAGTCCACCCTCGGCGGGCGCCTGGCGGGCTGGCCGACCGAGCTCGGCGACGGCACCGAGGTGACGATGAGCCGTGGCTTCCACGCCTTCTTCCGCCAGTACTACAACCTGCGCGGCCTGCTCCGCCGTACCGACCCGGGCCTCGACCGTCTCACCCGGCTGCCCGACTACCCGCTGCGTCACAGCAGCGGCCTCCAGGACAGTTTCCGGCGTGTCCCGCGCACACCGCCGTGGAGCGCTCTCGGCTTCGTCGCGCTGAGCCCCACCTTCGGCCTGCGGGACCTGGCGGCGATGGACCCGCTCGCGGCGCTGCCCCTGCTCGACGTCCGGGTTCCGCAGGTGTACGAGCGGCTGGACGACGTGAGTGCCCACGACTTCCTGCGTGCCATCCGCTTCCCCGCGGCCGCCCGGCACCTGGCGTTCGACGTGTTCTCCCGCAGTTTCTTCGCCGATCCCCGTGAACTGTCGGCGGCGGAGATGGCGTTGATGTTCCACATCTACTTCCTGGGGTCGTCCGAAGGGCTGCTCTTCGACGTCCCCGACGAGCCCTTCCCCACCGCCCTGTGGGAACCCCTCTCCGCCTACCTGCGGGGACACGGCGTCGAGGTCCGCACGTCGACGGCCGTCGAGGGCGTCACACCCGTGCCCGGGGGCGGCTTCGCCGTCGCCGCCGACGGCGGGGAGCAGCGCTACGACACCGTGGTCCTCGCCCTGGACACGGGCGGCCTGCGCTCGGTGGTCGCCCACTCGCCGCGGCTGGCGGACAGCCGATGGCGCGAGCGGGTGGAGCGGTTGCGCAGCGCCCCGCCGTTCCTCGTCTCCCGCCTGTGGCTGGACAGGTCGGTGGCCGCCGAGCGCCCCGGCTTCCTGGGCACCAGCGGATACGGGTCGCTGGACAACGTCAGCGTCCTGGAACGCTGGGAGAAGGAGGCGGCGCGCTGGGCGGGCCGCACCGGCGGGTCGGTGGTGGAACTGCACGCCTACGCCGTGCCGGAGAGTGCCGACCGGGACGTCGAACAGAGGCGTCTCGTCGAGCAGTTGCACGAGGTGTACCCGGAGACACGCACGGCGAGGGTCGTCGACGTACGGCACGAGTGGCGCGCGGACTGTCCGATGTTCCCGGTGGGCGGATACGCCGACCGGCCGGCGGTACGCACTCCCGACCCCGGCCTGGTCGTCGCCGGGGACCTGGTGCGCACCGGTCTTCCGGTGGCCCTGATGGAGCGGGCCGCGACGAGCGGCTTCCTGGCCGCCAACGCCCTGCTGGAGCGCTGGGGCGTGCGCGGCCAGACCCTGTGGACGGTCCCCGACCGCGGACGCGGAGCCGCCCTCAGGGCACTGGCCAGGTGGGCGCGCGACTGACCGCCCGGACCGCCACGGGGCGTGAGGGCGCGGCGGGGTGCCGTCCGTCCCGCGACGGGCGGCACCTCGCCTTGGCACCGCTCCACCTCAGGGCAGCGGGGTGCCGCCTGTCGCGTTGAAGATCTCCGCGGTGACGTAGCTCGCCTCCGGGGAGGCCAGGAACACGTAGGCCGGGGCCAGTTCGGCGGGCTGCGCCGGCCGGCCCCAGGCCGTCTGCTTGCCGAACTCCGAGGTGTCGGGCATCGTCGCGGGGATCAGCGGCGTCCACACCGGGCCCGGCGCGACCGCGTTCACGCGGACACCGCGCTCCGCGACCATCTGTGCCAGCCCCTGGGTGAAGGTGACGATCGCGCCCTTGGTCATCGCGTAGTCCAGCAGGTGCGGGCTGGGCTTGTATGCCTGCACCGACGTGGAGTTGATCACGCTGCCGCCCTCCGGGATGTGCGGGAGCGCGAACTTCGTGAGCCAGAACATCCCGTACAGGTTGGTGCGCAGGACCCGGTCGAACTGCTCGGTGGAGATGGCCTCGATGCCGTCGGGCTGCGACATCTGGTACGCGGCGTTGTTGACCAGGACGTCGATGCGGCCGAACTCCGCGACCGCCCGATCGATCAGGCCGCGGCAGTTGGCCTCCTCGCGGATGTCGCAGGAGACGGCGACCGCCTTGCGGCCCGCGTCCTCGACCAGCCGGCACGTCTCGCGCGCGTCGTCCTGTTCCTCTCCGAGGTGGGTGAACAGCACGTCGGCGCCCTCACGGGCGAAGGCGAGGGCGACGGCCCGGCCGATGCCGGAGTCCCCGCCCGTGATGACCGTCTTACGGCCCTCCAGCCGGCCGGAGCCCCGGTAGGACTCCTCGCCGTGGTCCGGCGGCGGGTCCATGGGCCCGGTCCAGCCGGGGTGGGGCTGGTCCTGCGACGCGAAGTCCGGGCTTGGCTGCCGTGCAGCCGGGTTCTGTGCGGATTCGGTCTCGTCCGCCACAACGGCCTCCTGTTTCTCGGTCGGTCGGACGGGCACCGGGTTCCCGGATCGGGCCGACCGAAAAGCCCCCCTTCCGGCGGAAACGCCGGGACACCGTTCGAGACGGCGGTGTCGCACCCGCACGGCCCGGGCCGGCCCCGTCGGCGCGACCACACCGACACGGCGCCGGTCCGGGCGCCAGGTGGCCACCAGGGCTGCGGCGAGGAGGAGTTCGGCGATGTCACCGCCGTAGTACATGATCTGCGCGCCGCCGCGGACCTCGTCGACGGGTGCGTGGATGTCGACTCACGCCGGCCCGTCCTCGGTGTCGGCCGTGCGCCGGGTTCCCCGGGGCGAACGGCGGAAACGGCGCCGGGTCAGCCGGCCGCGCGATCCTCGCCGGGTCTGCTCACCACCGTGAGCAGGTCGTCGCGTCCGGAGACGGCGTCCAGGGCGAGCGTCCGGTAGCCGGCCTGTTCGAAGAGCACGGTGATGCGGTCCCTGTCCTCGCTGAGGACCGTGCCGTCGCCCCACTGCTCGTGCCGCACCTCGCTCCCCACGGGATAGGCGTCCGCCGCCGGGTGGGCGGGCCGCTCCTCGTGCTCTCTGGCGGCGCGTGCCTCGTCGCAGGTGTCGCAGTTGCCGCACGGCTCCTCGTAGTCCTCGCCGAAGTAGCCGAGCAGGAACCGCCGTCGGCAGCCGGTCGTCTCGGCGTAGGCCCGGGCCATCTCGACCCGGGTCCGGTCGGTACGGCGATGCGCCTGCGCGGCCTCCTCGGCCTGCTCGGCCGCCTGGCCGGCGGACACTCCGGGGGCGGGCCGCACCTCTCCCCGCTCCCCCGTGGCGACGGCACCGGCCTCCTCCAGCAGGTTCACCGCCGCGGTGACCCGGTTCCTGGACAGTCCCGTGTCCTGGCGCAGCAGGTCCAGGTCGGCGGGGTCCCCGGCGTGGTCGTGGACGGCGCCGGCCACGTTCGCCAGGGCGTCGCGGCCCGGGGAGCGGGCGGCGAAGAAGGTCTGCATGCCGGTGTCCTCGGACCGGTGGTGCAGGGCGGCCAGGGCCGGGCTGCCGTCCCTTCCGGAGCGGCCGACCTCCTGGTAGTAGGCGTCCAGGGAACCCGGCAGCGACGCGTGCAGGACGAACCGTACGTCCTCCTTGTCGATGCCCATGCCGAACGCCGAGGTGGCCACCACGACGTCGGTCTCCCCGGACAGGAAAGCGTCGTGGACACGGCTGCGTTCGGAGGCGCGCAGTCCCGCGTGGTAGGCCTCCGCGGCCAGTCCCAGGGCGGCCAGTTCACCCGCGTAGTACTCGCTGTCCTTGCGGGTCGCGGCGTAGACGATGCCCGGCTTGGGCTCGCTCGCGGCCCGCTCGATGACGGCCCTGCGCCGGTCGTCGTCGTCCAGGAAGCGGCGGACCTCCAGCCTGATGTTGGGCCGGTCGAAGCCGGTGACCATCAGGCGGGCCCGGCGCATGCCGAGCCGCTCGGTGATCTCCTTGCGGACGGGGGCGGCGGCGGTGGCGGTCAGCGCCAGCACCGGTGGTCCGCCCAGACGGCGTACGGCCTGTTCGAGGCGCAGGTAGTCGGGGCGGAAGTCGTGGCCCCAGGAGGACACGCACTGCGCCTCGTCCACCACGAACAGCGCGGGCCGCATCGCGGCCAGCCGCTCCACCACCTCGTCCTTGGCCAGCTGCTCCGGCGACAGGTACAGCAGCCGGGCCTCCCCCCGGCGCACCGCGTCCCAGGCCTCCTCCGTACCCGCCGCGCCGAGGTCGGAGTTGACGGCTACCGCGCCTGGGCCGTCGGCACCGTCCGGGAGGCCGGCTATCTGGTCCCGCTGGAGGGCCAGCAGCGGTGACACGACCACGACCGGCCCCGGCAGCATCAGGGCGGGAACCTGGTAGACGGCGGACTTGCCGGACCCGGTCGGCATCACGACGAGGGCGTCCTCACCCTCCAACACCCATTGCATTGCTGTGAGTTGTTCGGGCAGGAGGGCGTCCCAGCCGAACACGTCGGCCGCGATGTCCCGCAGGCGCGTGGCCCGTTCCCGCGCGCTCCGCGGCTCCTCCGGTCCCGGTCCGGGTCCCATGGCAGGCTCCCTCTGTTCGCTGGTCGGTGCGGACGCCTGGGAGCGCGCCCGCGGAGGCCGATGGGTACCCAGAGTTCCGGGCCCGTATCAGCCGGCCGCCCGGCCGGTGTCGCCCCTCCTCGCCCACTGGCCGCCGGGCGAGGAAGACGAACTCCCGGCCGGGGCGGTCCGGGGCGTCGCGCACGTCGTCCACCAGGTACCCCTGTGCCGACAGGTCGGCCTCGATCTCCCGCCGCTCACGGAAACGCAGCGTCGAATCGGAGGTCAGCACCTCCCCGTCCGACGCGAAGACGTAGGTCCACCGGAACGTCACCAGCGGCGTCCTCGCGTCGATCACCTCGACCCAGCTCTCGACCGCGCCGACGCCCGGGATCTCGCGCACGCGGTACGACGTCTCACGGTTCCACTCCTCCCAGGCCCTGCGCGCCGGGTCGCGGGACTCGAAGACCAGCAGCCCTCCCGGCCGCAGCGCCCGGTAGGCGCCCCGGAGAGTGTCGCGCCACGCCTGCGGCCCGATGATCTCCTGGGCGACGTTCGCCGTCATGGTGACCAGGTCGGCCCGCAGCGGCCCAAGGCCGGTCGCGTCGCCGTGGATCCAGCGGACCCGTTCGCTGCCCGGCTTGCCGCGCGCCACGTCCAGGGACGCCCCGGCGGGATCGACCGCGACGACGTCGAGGCCCCGCTCGGCCAGGAGCAGCGCGAACACCCCGGTCCCGCAGCCGATGTCGAGGACCCGCCGTGCTCCGCACCCCTCCGCGATCCGGACGTACGCGTCGAGATCAACGCGGTCGGGGTCGAGCGGGTCGTGGATCGCGGCGAGCCGTGGATGCGTGAAGCCCTCGTCAGCCATGCCGCCGACCGTACGCGGAGCCGACCTCGCGCCTCCACCGGTTCGGCTGCCCGCCCGTCGAAGGGACCACGGTCACAGTTCCCGGGTGGGCCAGTCCAGCGGGCGCCGATGACCGCGGTCTGGAGCAGGTAGCGGCGGGCCGGGTCGGGCCGATCGGCGCCGGCGAGTCTGTGGAGGCGTTCCAGGCGGTGGGTCAGGGCGCGCACGCTGAGGGGCGGTATCCCTTTCGTCGGCTGCCGCTCGGGAGAGCGGGACGGTCCATGCCCCGCTCGTGTTCACGTGGTGCTCGGGCGGGCGGCCACGACCGTGCCCGCGACCCGGGCCAGGTCACCGTCGGGTCGTTTCCCACGACCGTGGCCCGGGATGCGGGTGTGTGCGGAAAGGCTGCCCAGCCCGTCCGTGCGCCACCCGGCATCGACAGGTCCGTCACCCCGCAGTTCGTACGGCCGGACAGTGCCGGATCCGGGAATGGCGCCCGGGCCGCACGCCCTGCCGGCGGGCGGGACCGGCGCGGGACGGACCGGCGCGCGACGGTCCGTCGCGCGAGCGCGGGCCGGGCTCGTCAGCCGGCTGCCGGCCGGGCGTGCTGGAGGAGGTGGTCGGCGAGCATCTCCAGGACGGCCTTGCTGTGCTCGCTGTTGCGGTCGACGAGCCAGGTCATGTTGAGCCCGTCGATGAGCGACTGCACGTACCGCGCGAGCACCGGCACGGGTTCGGTCCACTCGATTCCGGCGTTGTCGGCGGCCAGTTCGAGCAGGGAGGCGAAGGCGGCGAGGAAGATCTCGTACTGCCGCTCGGCGACGCTCTCCAGACCCGGGGTGCGCAGCGCGTACTGGGTGAGCTCGTAACTCATCTGGTGTTCGCCGGGGTTGGCCTCGAAGCCCTTCCAGAAGGCGTGCAGGCTGTCGAGGACACTGTCGCGGATGTCCTTGTGCGGTGCGAACAACCCGCGGACCTCGGCGACGTAGCGCTCGGTGAGGGTCTCGGTGACGAGTTCGAGCATCTGCGCACGGGAGGTGAAGCAGTAGTGGAAGGCCCCCAGGGTCATGCCGGCCTCGCTGACGATCGCCCGGGTGGTGGCCTTGGCCACGCCGTCCCGTGCCATGACCCGGATCGCCGCTTCGAGGAGCTCGGCCCTCCGGTCGCTCGCCGCCATGCGGGGCACGCGTACTCCTCTCGCTTCACCTGCGGGTTCTTCGGCGCCCGCAAGGATAGCCAACCACGCGGCCGCCGACCGGAGCGCGACCGGCCGGAGCCGGTGACGGTCATGCGGAGAAGGCCGGCAGAGCAGGGTGGATATCGCTCGCGCCAGAAGTAAGTCAAGCGACCTGGACACTTGACTTACTTCCGGGCGGTGGGCGACCGTAGCCAGGACCGACACCTGGCACGAGCACCGCAGGAGGCACGTGTGCGCCCGAAGGCCACTGTTGTTCCGGACGGGACGGACGGATCGGACGAGGGGGAAGCTCCCGCGTCACCGCGCCGGCCCGCGTCACCGCGCCCGCCCGCGCCGACGGGCCGGCCCGCGCCGACGCGGCGAGCGGGCCTCCCTCGTTCCTCCCGGCTGGAGGGCGGACGATGACCGCCCGGACCACTTCCACCGCTGACGTCACCGCTGTCGCTGCCACCCCGGACCGGTTCGACCGGCTCCGGGCCGCGACCGCCGCGCTCGAACCCCCCTTCGGTGTCATCGACCTGGACGCCTTCGACGCCAACGCCGCCGACCTGGAGCGTCGCGCCGCCGGCAAGCCGATCCGGCTGGCGAGCAAGTCGCTGCGCTCGCGCGCTGCCATCCGACGGGTCCTCCAACGCCCCGGATTCCAGGGCATCCTCGGCTTCACGCTCCCCGAAGCACTGTGGCTGGCCGAGGAGTTCGACGACATCGTCGTCGGCTATCCCACCGCCGACCGCACCGCGCTGCGCGCCCTGGCCGCTGACGAACGTCTCGCCTCCCGCGTCACGCTGATGGTGGACTGCGTCGAACACCTCGACCTGATCGACGCCGCGACCGGACCGCGTGCGACCCGCATCCGTGTCTGCCTCGAACTGGACGCCGCCCTGCGCCTGGCCGGCGGCCGCCTCCACCTCGGTCCGCGCAGATCCCCGGTCCACACGCCCGCTGAGGCGGCCGCCTTCGCCCGCGAGGTCGCGGCGCGCCCCGGCTTCGAACTCGCCGGGATCATGGGCTACGAGGGTCAGATCGCGGGCCTCGGCGACAACCAGCCCGGTTCCCGGCTCAAGCGGGCCGTCCTGCGGGCGATGCAGCACTCCTCCGCCGGGGAACTCGGCGAACGGCGGGCTGCCGCGGTCGCCGCCGTCCGGGCCGTGACCCCCCTGAGGTTCGTCAACGGCGGCGGCACCGGCAGCCTGGAGACGACCACACGGGAGGACGCCGTCACCGAACTCGCCGCGGGCTCCGGCCTGTACGGCCCCGGCCTGTTCGACTTCTACCGGGCCTTCCGGCCCGCACCGGCGGCGTTCTTCGTGCTGCCCGTCGTCCGCCGCCCCTCCGCCCGCATCGCCACTCTCCTGGGCGGCGGTTGGGTGGCCTCAGGGCCTCCCGGCAGGGACCGCATGCCCACGCCGGCCTGGCCGCCCGGGCTGCGTGTCACCGCGACCGAGTCCTTCGGCGAGGTCCAGACCCCCCTGGTGGGCGGCCCCGCGCCCACCCTGCGTATCGGCGACCGGGTCTGGCTGCGGCACGCGAAGGCCGGCGAACTGTGCGAACGAGTAGGCGAGTTGCACCTGGTCAGCGGCGGCGAGGTGATCGAGACGGCGCCCACGTATCGCGGCGAGGGCCGCCACTTCCTGTGAGCCTGTCTCCCCTGGCCGCGCACCTCGCGGCAGACCGGATTCTCAGACCGGATCCGTAGGGAGCGACGCCGATATCCGGTCGAGCCGGCGGCCTATGCCGGTGAGCCAGGCGTCCAGGTCGACGAGCACCGGCTGTGCCACCCCCGGCTCCGGCATCGTGCCCGCCCCCGGTCCACCGCCCGGTGCCGACAGCAGCGCCGCGGCCGATGGCGGTGCGGGTGCCCGTGGCCGGAAGGGGGTGCCCGGACCGTCCGCGTGACCTTCCCCGGCCGATGCGGGAGGGCCGGGCACGGTGAGGTCGAAGCGCAGGAGGCGATGGGTGCCGAGGAGTGTCTGGTGGGCGACGACGAGGACCGCGTGCCAGTCGGCGGGCGCGTCCGGCCGGTCCGCGGACGGTTCGTTGCGGTACTGCGCGTACGCGGCCTCGGCCAGCCGCAGCCGGTGCAGCAGCGGCAGTGTCGGCAGGCTCGCGCATGCGGACGAGGGGTCCGTCAGCAGGTCGGTGGTGGGCGGGATGAGGGCTCCGCACGCCCGCAGCAGGTCCGCCATCGTGCGGCGGACCTCCCGCCGGCCCCCGGCCGGCCAGGCCAGCAGTCCGCACAGCAGACCGATGACGCTGCCGGTGACGACGTCCAGCAGCCGTACTTCGGACAGGCGCCAGTTCACGGGCGTGACCTGGGCGAACACGAGGGCGACCAGGAAGGTGAACAGGGCCTGGGCGCAGGTGATGCCCCAGCGCGGACCCAGGACGAACGTCACGAGCATCGCCGGTACGAGCAGGGCCGCGTAGACGTCCGTGTGCCGGCCCACGGTGAGCAGCAGGACGCCGGCCGCCGCGGCGCCGACCAGGTTTCCGCTCACCGCCTGCCGGATCGCGCTCCAGGTCGCGCCCACGGTGGTGCGTCCCAGGGTGAGTACCGCGAGCAGCACCCAGAAGCCGTGCGCGAGATCGAGTGTTCCGGCCACGAGCCGGGCCGCCGCGAGGCCCAGCGCCACCCGCACGGCGTTCTGGAACCACACCGAGCGACGGGTGAGGTTGGCGCTCGCACGGCGTGCCCAGAGCCGGCCGGCCGGCAGATCCGCGTACCAGAAGACGTCGCCCGCCGCCGGGGGCGCCGTCCGTCCGCGTTCCGCGATGCCCAGGGCGGTGACGGCGACCCAGGTGGCCGCCGCGACCTCCAGCACCATGGCCTGTCTCCGCAGCACGCCGACGTCCGGCCGTCGAGGTGCCGCGGCCTGCCGTACGCGCTCCGCCTGCGTCTGTCTGATCGCCACCTCCAGCGCGACCACCGACGGGGTGCTCGCGCCGGTCCGCAGGGCCGCCCCGGCCGATGCGCACACCTGCGCGACCCGGGCGAGCAGGGCGGCGCAGGAAGCGTCCGCGACCGGGGTCGCTCCGCGGCGCGCCGCCAGTTCGGTGAAGCCCTCCAACAGCCGGCGGCTCGCGGCACCGGCCTGGCTCAGCGCCCGGTCCGTACGTCCCGGGCCGGTGGGGCGGTAGCCAGGCGGCACGTACGAGAACCGCAGGCGTTCGCCCCGCTCACGGAGGTCGTCGGCGGGAACGTGCCCGTCGGCGGCCGCCGACGCGGCGGTGTCCAGAGCGTCGGCCAGCCGCCGGCGGTAGGTCGGCGCGGGCACACCGGGAAAGAGGAGGAAGTTGCAGGCGGCCAGCGCGAGGACGCCCACCGTCGCCCCCGCGAGCCGGACCGACAGCGTCTGCGGGGCGTACGGCGGGAAGCACGCCAGGATGTAGAACAGCTGGAGCCCCGGTGCCGCCCCCGCGCTGCGGGGACCGCCGACGGGGGCGAAGCCGAGCACGAACCCGACGACCGCCATGCCGGCCACCGCCGCCCAGGTGCTCGCCGCGAGCGCGGTGCCGAGGGCGACCAGCAGCGCGCCGAAGGGCAGCGCGCACAGCATCACGCGCGCCCGCTGCCGGCCGGCTCCGGCGACGGAGGACAGGGGCCCGAGCGCGATCGGGGCGAACAGCGCGTACAGCGCCGCCACCGGTTCGCCGAAGCCGTAGAGGAAAAGGTAGAAGCCCGTGGCGGCGGCGACCGTGGTCTGCACCGCCGGACGCAGGAACCTCGTCCAAGCCACCTCGCGGACCATCTCCGCCTCCGGCCGCATCACTGTCACTGCCGTGTCGCGGCATCCCCACCGACGGTGAACCGGCGTCCTCGTGCCCTGCCTGCCCTCGACCATTGTCGGACCGGGGCGAAGGAAGTGCATGTCACAGGGGCGAACCCGGGATGCGCGGGGGCTTGCCGCGCATCCCGCGGTCTGGTTGGGTAACGCGCGCCGGACGCGAGGGGCGCGCAGGCGGGAGGGGGCAGGCGGCGTGCATTCCACGGTGCGGCAGGACGTACGGGAGCCGTTGCCCGACGGGCTCGGCACAGCGATACGGGCGACCGCCGGTGAGATAGCCGCGCTGGTTCGGGGCGTGTCCGACACCGCGGTCGCGGTACCGGGCTCGGAGTGGACGGTCGGCGAGGCCGCCGCCCATCTGGCCCTGGCCAACGAGCTGATGGCCGACCTCGCGCGGGGCCTGGAACGCCCCTACGGGGACGGCACGCCGCAGAGTCTGGCCGCGGCCAACGCGCAGTCCCTCGCCGTGTTCGGGGAGCGCGGGGCCGAACCCCTGGCGGCGAAGATCACGGAGCAGGCCGACGTGTTTCTCGACGCGGTGGACCGGCACGCGGCGAGCGACCCGGCCACAGCCTGGCGGCCACTCGTCACACCGCTGGGCGGCATGGACCGGGCCGTCCTCGCGTCCTACCTGCTCACCCACATGCTGGGCCACGGCTACGACCTCGCCCGCGCCGTGAAGCGCCCCCACATGATCGACCCCGACCGCGTCGGGCTGTGCATGCCGTTCATGCTGTCGGTGATGCCGTTCGTCACCGACCCGGCCGCCACCACCGGCCTGACGGCCCGCTACACCATCCGCCTCCGGGGCGGCGGCACGGCCTTCGGCGTCACCCTCACCGACGGCGCGGTCGAGGTGACTCCGGCGCCGCCCGACCGGTCGGACTGCACCATCCTGATCGACCCCGTCGCCTTCCTCCTCATAGCGCTGGGCCGCCGCGACCCGTGGCGGGCCATCGCCCAGGGCCAGGTGCTCGCCTGGGGGCGCAAACCGTGGCTCGCGCCCCGCTTCCCGACCCTGTTCGCCGCCCCGTGACCCTCACCGGAGGCAGGCCGCAGGCCAACGGCTTTCGGTAAACATCACGACCGGCTCAGCGCCGCCACCATTCGTCGAACGGGGTCACCGGCACGGTCCGCTTGTGCCGGGTCGCGAGATAACCCGACTCCACCTTCGCCGCCAGGTCGGACGTGACGTCGGCGCCTTCCAGGTAATCGTCGATCTGCGTGTACGTCAGGCCGAGGGCCTCTTCGTCGGGCAGTGCGGGCCGGTCGTCCTCCAGGTCGGCCGTCGGCACCTTCTCCCAGACGCTCGGAGGGGCGCCCAACTCCTGGAGCAGGGCTGCCCCCTGACGCTTCGTCAGTCCGGTGAGCGGGGTGAGGTCCACTCCACCGTCACCGTACTTGGTGAAGAAGCCGGTGACCGCCTCGGCCGCGTGGTCGGTTCCCACGACGAGCAGGCCCAGCTGTCCGGCGATCGCGTACTGGATCACCATGCGTTCGCGGGCCTTGATGTTGCCGCGCACGAAGTCCCGCAGTCCGGGTCCTTCGCCCAGCAGGTCGCCCAGGCCGCCTGCCGCCTCGGCGGCGACGGCGTCCGCGCCCGGCTTGACGTTCACCGCGACGGACCGGTCGGGCCGGATGAAGCCGAGCGCGATCTGCGCGTCCTCCTCGTCGGCCTGCACACCGTAGGGCAGCCGGACCGCGACGAAGGTCGCGTCATGGCCCTCGGCCCGCAACTCCTCGGCGGCGAGCTGGCACAGCCTGCCGGTCAGCGTGCTGTCCTGGCCGCCGCTGATCCCGAGGACGTAGCCCTTGGCCGGAGTCGACCGCAGGTAGTCCTTGAGGAAGTCGACCCGGTGCCGGATCTCGACCTTGGGCACGATGGTCGGCTTGACGCCGAGTTCGGCAAGAATCTGCTCGCGTAGCTTCGCCATGCACGTACTGTACTGGGCCGCGCCGGACCAGCCGGAAGACGGTTCGGGCAGCGCTCGCGCGCCCCAGAGCCAGGGCACTTCTTCGGTGAAGGGTCTCCGGACACGGCCGGGGGGGGGGGGGGGGGGGGGGGGGGGGGGGGGGGGGGGGGGGGGGGGGGGGGGGGGGGGGGGGGGGGGGGGGGGGGGGGGGGGGGGGGGG
>NZ_JBWKDW010000022.1:96083-162562 GCF_056435735.1 Streptomyces sp. NPDC043878 | reverse complement strand
GCGTCGCTTTTCCAGCACCCCCCCCCCCCCCCCCCCCCCCCCCCCCCCCCCCCCCCCCCCCCCCCCCCCCCCCCCCTCCTCCCCCCCCCCCCCCCCCCCCCCCCCCCCCCCCCCCCCCCCCCCCCCCCCCCCCCCCCCCCCCCCCCCCCACCCTCTTCCTGTCTTTTCTACTGACATTTCCCGTTGCCTTCGGGGGCTTTCAGTAAACGGCCTGTCTCAGTGCGTTGTGACAAAGGGAGTCCCTGTTCGATGAGCAGGGACTTCGTCGTCTGCGGGGCATGATCGCGGAGAGGTAGGGGCAGGCAGCTGACGGCTCGTTGTTGATCGAGGAGGTCGCGATGCCGTCGGTGCTGGGGTTGATGGAACAGCGTGAGGCGCGGGCGAGGCAGGATCTGGAGTATCCCCTCCCGGACCACGCGTGCGGCGGTCCGGGACGTGAACGGCGCGGGTGACAGAGCCGCGCACGGCTGGCGTCGCCGGTCGGGCTGGCGGCGCCGGTCGGCGAGGGGCGGGTCACCAGGTGTGGGCCACGTCCACGACGAGGTGGCCGTCCTGCTGCAGTACGCGGAAGGGCAGTCGGGCGCGCAGCCCGAGTCCGAACTGGGACTGGCCCTCGAAGCTGCCGGCGTACTTGGCGTCGCGGAAGGTGCGGTAGCCGGTGAGGTTCACGCCGGGCAGCGGCTTTCCGACGCGGCCGGGGTAGGTGGGGGTGCCGGAGTCGCTGTCGTAGGCGGGCGCGTTCACGATCACTTCCAGAATGGCGCCGCCGCTGACCGGGATCGGGTGGCCGGAGGGGTCCTGGACCAGTCGGTCGACGTAGCGCACGCCGTACCCGAGCCGGCTGGCGGACGCGCCCGGAACGTCGATGACGAACCGGTCGTAGCAGTCGTGGCGGCCGGTCCTGGCGTTCGTGACGTGGTCGCCCGGCGTGCTGGCCGGGTTCGTCCTGCCGAGGCTGCCCCAGCCGGTCGGGCAGGCGGCCGCGGCCTGCCTGGCGGGGGCCGCGGCGGCCGTGGCCGGCACCGCGGCCGCTCCCAGAGTGGTGGCCATGAGAGCCGCGGTCACCCAGACTGTCCTGCTTCTTGTCATCTTGTTCCCCCAAGCGTGTGAATGTCCTGCATTAGTAGAGACAGTCGGATTGGCCTGAAGGTTGCACGCTTTTTGCCGCCATTATGGAGAACCGGCTGCCACGCACCCCGACCACGGGCTGACCCATGCGCGCCTGAACCACGCAGACGGTCCTGTTCCGGCGCGTCGATGGTCGGCTGCGGAGGCTCCTCGGACGGCTCGCCCCCCGCTTCCTCGTCGGTGCGCGGCACGTCCAGCAGTCCTCGCGACTCGGTGACGGTGTCCCGTCCCGCGGCGAACCGCAAGCGGGGTCCCGCCGCAGTCGCGCCGGCGCAACCTCCGCTCACCGTAAGCGAGTTGGACGCCGTACGACTGGTCGCCCGCGGTGGGGCCAATGAGGAACCGGTGGCCGAACCGCACGTCACCCTCTCCACCGTGAAGGCGCATCTCGGCAACGTGCGGCGCAAGCTCGCCGCCTGAAACGGGGTGGAGATCGCTGTCTGGGCCTGGGAGAAGCGGCGTCTGGGCCGGCCGGAACGCGCGGGCCGGTCCGCCCGGACTGACCGGCTGGGCGGTGAAGGCTCCCGGACCGTCCGATCCACGATCAGTCGCCGGCGGTCGATCCCTCATGTGGGTCGGGGCCAAGGGCCCTGGCGGTGAACGTCGCCAGTTGCGCGCGCATCGTCTGCCGTGACACGCCCTCTTGTCCGGCCAGGTGCTCGACGAGGTCGGCCCGGGTGGCGGCGAGCAGGACGTGGGCGGTGAAGTCACTGTCGTCGAGACCGGGGATCTGCTCCAGTACGGCTTGGAGCAGGCCGTGCCAGCGCGCGTAGTGCTCCGCCTGGTACGGGCTGCTGCTCCCGCCCTCCTCCAGGGCCAGCGCGAGACGGCGATTGTCGAGTTTGAAGCACAGGACGGCGTCGAGCAGGGCGGGTACGCGCTGCCGTGGCGAGGTGGAGGGCCCCAGAGGCGGCGGCCCGGACTCCACGGCCTCCCTCACTGGTTCGAGCCGTGCCTCGTACAGCGCGCGGAGCAATCCGGGACGGTCGCCGAAGGCTCGGAACAGCGTGCCCTTGCCGACGCCGGCCGCTGCCGCGATGTCAGCCATGGTGACGTCCTCGGGGCCCTCGCTCCCGGCGAAGAGGGCGTCGGCGGCCGCCAGGACGGCCTCCCGGTTGCGGGCGGCGTCCTTGCGGGGTCTGCGCTCGTCCATGTTCCTCCTCCGGTTGAAAAGCGGACCGTGGGTCCGTATCGTCGAGACTGAAACGGACCGAGGGTCCGGATTTCATAAATGGAGGATACCCATGTCCGCACCGACTTCTCCAGCGGATCTCTACCGCCACAGCCTGCGGTTGCTGCTCGACAAGGACATCTCCGGCTGGGTGGACCTGTGGGCCGAGGACGGCGTCATGGAGTTCCCCTTCGCACCCGGCGGCTGGCCCGAGCGTCTGGACGGCAAGGAGGCCATCGCCGCCTACATGCGCCACTACCCGGACCACATCGACCTGCGCGACTTCCCCGCACTGCGGATCCACCAGAGCACCGACCCGCAGATCATCGTGGTGGAGATGCGAGGTGTCGGCCGCCTGGTGGAGACCGGCAGCCCCTTCGACATGACCTACATCGCCGTCGTCACCGTTCAGGAGGGGCGCATCACCTCCTACCGGGACTACTGGAACCCGCTGGCCGTCCTCGAACCCGGCACCGCCTTCACGGGGAGCGGCCGATGACCGCCACCGGTACCACGCTGGTGATCGGCGCGACCGGCACCACCGGCAGCCGCACCGCCGCGCGGCTGACAGCCGCCGGCCACCGGGTCAAGGCCGCCAGTCGCCGCGCCGCCCCGGTCCCCGGCACGGAACCGGTCCTCTTCGACTGGTACGACCCCGCCACCCACGCCGCGGCCCTGGACGGAGTCGACGGCCTCTACCTCATACCGCCCCTGGGCGACCCCGACCCGGCTGCCGTCATGCTGCCGTTTCTTCGACAGGCCCGCACCGCCGGGGTGCGCCGCGCGGTGCTCCTCGGTTCCTCGGCCATCCCCGAGGGTGGCCCGGCGGTGGGGATGGTGCACCGGGCCCTGCCCGGTCTGTTCGGGCAGTGGGCTGTGCTGCGGCCTTCGTGGTTCATGCAGAACTTCACCGGGACGCACGCGCACGCCGTCGGCATCCGCGACGAGGGCGTCATCCGGACCGCGACCGGGAACGGCCGGGTCGGTTTCGTCGACGCCGAGGACATCGCGGCTGTCGCCGTCCACGCCCTGACCCACGAACACGCCCCCAACACCGATCTCGTCCTCACCGGACCGGAATCGCTGAGCCACGACGACATCGCCGCGATCATCACCGAGGTCACCGGCCGGCCCGTGGTCCACCACCGCATGTCCCACGAGCAGATGCGCGATCACCTCACCGCTCACATGCCGGCGGAGTTCGCCGCCATGCTGGCCGACATGGACCGGGCCATCGCCGAGGGATCCGAGAACCGTGTGACCGACACGGTCCAACGCCTCACCGGAGGGCCCGCCCAGAGCTTTCGGGCCCATCTCGAAAAGGAGACACGAAACGGCCGCTGAGGTCAGCGGTACCGTCCTGCGAGCGTCTCGGACCTTGCCAACTGGTCATGAGCAGCGCGCTCGGGACGCGTCACGGCTGGGCCCGGCGGGCAGTTCGGCGCTGTCGAGGTAGACAACCAGCGTCTGATCCGGCTGTCCGGCCAGGTGGAAAGCGGTGTACGCGTACTCGGTCGCTCCCCGCCTGGGGTGCCGTAGCCGCTTCCGGCCGCTGGGCCGGGCCTGCACCTCGTAGCGGGCCACCGGTACCGCACCTCCGGGCTGCCGGCCTTCAGCTCCTCGACCAGCCGGGTGTACCGCGGGTCGCCGGTATGGCGTGCGGCCTGCGTCCGCCCATGTCGGCCCGTCGCCTCGGGCGGCACCTCCGCGGTCGGGCCCTCGCTGGGCATCGGGGTTCCTCCGACGTCATTGACAAAGCGGAACTATGTTCCGAATAATAAGCGGAGCGACGTCCCGCTTCGGGTCGGCCGAAGCCGGACGCCACCGATCACGCCTGCCGCCGCCCCGTCGGGGCGGGCCGCAGCGCAGGCTTCAGGAAGGAACCCTCACCATGACCGCAACCACCGACACCGCCTCCGGGGCGCCCGCCCCAGTGCTGTCGTACAGCCCGGTGATCCTGGCCGTGCCCGGACGGCCCGTGGACCTCCAGGTCCGCGTCTCCGCCCCCGCGACCGGGACCGGCCTGCCCGTCATCCTGCTCTCCCACGGTCACGGCGGCTCCAACAACCTGTCCTCGCTGAACGGGTACGCGCCCCTCGCCAATCTCTGGGCGGCGGCCGGGTTCGTCGTCATCCAGCCCACCCACCTCAGCTCCAGCACCCTGAGCCGCGAGCTCGCAGGCTCCCCGGGAGGCCCCCTCTTCTGGCGTTCGCGTGCCGAGGACATGAGTCACATCCTCGACCGGCTCGACGAGATCGAGAAGACCGTGCCGCAGCTGGCCGGACGCATCGACCGCGACAAGATCGCGGTCGCCGGGCACTCCCTCGGCGGCCACACGGCCGGCCTCCTGCTGGGCGCCCGCAGCGCCGACGCCGACTCGGGGGTGGTGAACCTGACCGAGCCGCGGATCACGGCGGGTGTGCTGCTTGCCGCGCCCGGCAGGGGCGGCGACGTCCTCAACGGGTGGATGGCCGACAAGGTGTCCTTCTTCGAGTCCACAGACTTCTCCACGATGACCACACCCACCCTCGTCGTCGCCGGCGACAAGGACGACTCCACGCACTTCACCGACATCGGCCCCGACTGGCACGCCGACCCCTACCGCCTCGCCCCCGCACCCAAGACCCTGCTCACTCTCTTCGGCGGCGAGCACCTGCTCGGTGGCATCTCCGGATACGACGCCGACGAGACCACCGACGAGAGCCCCGAGCGGGTCGCCGCCCTCGCGCGCCTCACCTCGGCCTACCTGCGCACCCGGTTCCAGCCGGACGACCCCGCCTGGCAGCTGGCGTGCGAGGCACTGACCGCCGGGGCCGACCCGGTAGGACGAGTCGAATCCAAGTAGGCGCCCGCGGCGAATCCGTGCGCGGCTGGTAGCGACGCGGGGCGGTCGGCCGGCTGGCTTGGCGCGGTCCCGCGACCTCTCCTGTTGCCGCTCGTCCGCCCCGTCCGCCTCCACGCCGGTACCTCGATTCCGTCGCGGTGTGGTCCGCGGGGGAAGGCGGTTGCCTGCACCGAGCAGAGCGCCCGCTCTCTCACGCTGAGCCAAGGGTGGGCCGACTCGTCGACCGGGCTGCTGCCCTGGATCGTCGAGAAGTACCGCGCGTGGAGCGCCTGCGCCGGGCCGGTACACGAACCTCTTTCCAGCCGACCGCTCCAGGCGCTCAGGAGGAGGTCGTACGCCTCCTCATTCGCGCCGCGCAGGCCGCGCGGGACGGCTGCGTCCGGTTCCGCAGCCGCGTCACCTGGCCACCTCCGCCCAGACCACCTTGCCGGTGTCCGTCCACCGCACCCCCCACCGCGTGGTGAGCCGGTGCACGACCCGCAGGCCACGCCCGCCGTCGTCGAGGAGGCCGCCCCGGCTCAGACGAGGCCTGCCGTTGCCGGTGTCGCCGACCTCGCACAGCAGGCCGTGACCGGCCCTGATCAGTCGTACCGTGATGGGGCCGGCGGCAAAGCGCACCGCGTTCGTGACCAGCTCGCTGACCAGCAGCGGCACATCGTCCCGGATGTCGTTCCGGGCGCGCCATTGCCGCAGCAGCGCGGAGACGTGCGCACGGGCACGGGCGGGAGCGTCGTCGCGCGCGGGTAGCCGCCAGGTCGCGGTGTCCTCCTTGCGGTAGCCGAACATCCGCACGAGCAGCAGGGTCACGTCGTCGCGCTGTCGCACGGGCGCCACCGTGGAGACGACGTGCCGCGCGGCCTGCTGCAAGGCGTCCCAGGGATGCACCCCGGACAGGACATCCGCCAGCCGGCTGATCCCCTCGTCGATGGACAGGGCCGGATCCTCCACCAGGCCGTCGGTGTAGAGGGCGAGCAGGGAGCCCGGAGGCGCGTGGAAGGTGTACACGTCGAACGGCTCCCGCAGAGCGAACTCGGCGCCCAGACCGGGGTGAGGGCTCACCGTGAGCGGACCCGCGCGGCCGCTCGGAAGCACCAGGACCGGGGGAAGGTGGCCGGCACTCGAGAGCGCCACCTGGTGGCTGACCGGGTCGTAGAGCGCTATGCAACAGGTGGAGCCGAGGGCACTGTATCCGGCCGCCAGCCCGGACTCCGCGTCGTCCAGCAGGGTCACGGTCTCGTCCAGGTGCTCCAGCACCTCGTCGGGTGCCAGCCCGGCCGACAGCAGCGCGCGGGCCTCCATGCTCAGCTGGCCCATGGTCGCCGCCGCTCCCAGCCCGTGCCCGACCACGTCACCGACCACCAGCGCGGTACGGCCGTCCGGCAGCGGGAAGCTGTTCACCCAGTCCCCGCCCACACCCGCACTGTCGGGTGTGGCGGGCTGGTAGACGCTGGCGATCTCCATGGTGTTGCCGCCGCTCCGGGGCAGCAGGCGGCGCTGCAACGCCAGCACCTGAGTGTGTTCGCGCTGGTGCTGACGGGCCAGGTCGACGTGATGGGCGGTCCTGGCCACCAGTTCCTGCAGGTCGAACAGCTCGCTGTCCTGGAAGGGGCTGTCCGCCCGCCGCCAGACCTCCGCCACGCCCAGCACGACGGGTGGTGTGCCGTCCAGGACCAGCGGTATGCACGCCACGCTCGCCGACCGGTCACCGGGCACCAGGGCACGGATCACTCGCGGACTGCCGAGCAGGCGCTCGACGGCCGCCCGGTGGGGTATGACGATGGCCTGCGGGGAGTCGTTTCGTCGCACCGCCTGCGCCAGCAGGCGACTCGCGTCGCTCGGAAGATCGTCGCCCGGAGTCAGGTAACCCTCGGGCCACACCCGGTCCGGCACCAGGGCCGCCCGCCGCAGCCGGATGCGCCCCTGCGCCCGGTCGGTGACTCCCTCACCCGTCCACACGGCGAAGTCGAGGTCGACGGCGGCCACGTCCCCCCACGCCAGCAGGGACTCCGCCAGCGACTGCGCGGTCTCGCCGACGTCCAGCGAGGTACCGATCGCGGTCTCGGCGGCGTACAGGTGCAGCCTCTTGGCCATGGCGATCAGGGAGACGGTCAGGCCTTCCTGAGGCGCCGCGGCGGGCAGGATGCTCATCGAGACCACCAGCTCCGACCCGTCGCCGCGTCGCAGGCGCTGGATACGGGCGACGTGCGCCTCGCCGATCTCCAGGACCTGACGCAACCGCCGTGTCACCGTCGGTACGTCCCCCGGAGGCAGGAGATCGGCGAAAGGACTCCCCGCCACGACGTGCAGACCCGCGAATACGACGGCGTCCAGATTGCAGCGGGTGACCTTCAGATCCCTGTCCAGGTTGACGACGCCGAGAATCTGATCCTGACGGTCCGCTGCCGGGTTGTCGGGTGGGCGCTGGCGGGCGGTGCGGTCGCCCCGCGCGTCGCCGCGACCGGTGGCCGCTGCCGACCCACCGTGCGGGATGTAACGCCCCAGGGCGCTGCTGACCAGGTCGAACGGCGATGAGGGCGAGGGGGAGGGTGTGGAGTCCATGCGGCTCTCTCACAATCCCCGGGGCAGCGCCGGGGTGGTTGCTCGGACCGGTGCGACGGGCCCCGAGATCCCTGACGCACACCTCATTGAATAACACCAGGGGTCGCTTCGCCCACACCAGTCGATCGCGCGGTGAACCCGGACGGTGGGGGCGTGCCGCGGCCGCTGAGCCGTGCTCACGCGCCGAGGCCGGCAGCCGTCAGGATGCGACGAGCAGACGGGGCCACACCGGCTGCTGCGGACATGCGGCCACGCAGCCGATCAGCCGGTCGGGAACGTCCTCGGAGTGACGGACGGGCCGGCCGGGCTTCCCCGGCCGGCCCGTCCAGGGCTTCAGGAACAGGTGATGCGGGCGTCGGCCCAGTCTGCGTGGTCGCTGTCGTTGCCGTCGCCACCGTCGGTGACGACGAGCTGGAGGGTCTGCGCGCCGGTGATGTCGGCGTGGAGTGGGGCGGGGCCGGTGGCGGCGGTCACCAGGCCGCTGTCCACGACCTGCTTGCCGTCGGCGGTGATGACGAACTCGACACTGCCTCTACCGTCCTTCTCGTCGTCCACCCCGACGGTCGCGGTTGCTGTCGAGCACGTTCCACCGAGGTGGTAGGTGACGGTGCTGGCGGCGTGGACGCCGAGGCCCTTGGCGAAGACGGTGCCGCCGACGGTGATCGGGTGGCCGTCCCCGGCCGAGGCTTCGCCGTTGCTGGTGTCCTTCTCCACCGGCCCCCAGCCGTTGGTGGCGGAGGTCCAGTCGAGGTCGCTGAGGTAGCTGGTCCCGGACGGTGGGGGCACCAGCACCGTCAGGCTGCCGGGCAGAGGCACCGTCACGTCCCGGGCGCTCGCCAGCCGACGGTAGGTCACGGTGCCGTTCAGCGAGTAGACACCCGGCCGGGCTGTCGCCGGCACGGTGATCTTCCAACCGGTGCGCAGCGTACGGCCCTTGACCAGGAGTCGGCTGCTGGTGGCGTCGTTCGCCGTGGCGGTCCAGCCGTCAGGGACACCCAGGTGTACGTGGACGGAGGTCGCCGGGAGGGTGCTGAGGTTGGTGGCGTACGTGGCCAGGTCGGCGCTGTTGCCCGGTTCCACGTGGTCAGGGCCGCCGGTGATGCCGGTGTCGAGCAGCGGCGGATCGAACAGGGCACCGGTGACCTTCTTCGGCTCGGCGCTGACCCGTAGTACGACGGTGCCGTGTGCCGGCACTGTCGCGGCCAGGTCCCCGGCGCTGTGGAAGTCCGTGTGCTGCCACAGGTCGCGGACCGCGTAGCGGGCACGGTGGGGGAGCCCGATCGCTGACGCGGTGGTGGCGATCCGCTGGGCGTGGTCGCCCGCGTTGAACAGGGCGACGGCTCGCTCACCGTTCGCCAGCTCCTTGACCAGCAGGTAGCGGTCACCGTCGGACGACAGCACGGTGGCCTGACGTCCGAGCGGGTCCTGGTCGAGAGCGATGACGTCCCTGTTCCCCAGGATCGCCAGAGTGGCGGGCGTGGCCTTGCGCAGGTCGGTGCCGATGAGCAGCGGAGACGCCATCATCGACCAGAGGCTGAAGTGACTGCGGTACTCGGTGTCGGTCATGCCGCCGTTGCCTACTTCGAGCATGTCCGGATCGTTCCAACGACCGGGCCCGGCCGCGTCGTTCAGTGGCATGTTGGCCCTGGCGATGGACAGGGCGCTGGACCAGTTGTCACTGATGTCGCCGGTGGTGCGCCACGAGTTGCCGACGTCGCCGGCCCATTCCCATGGATTTTGCGCACCCCATTCGCACAGCGAGTACACGATGGGGCGGCCGGTGGCGAGCAGGGCGTCGCGCATCGCGGTGTAGCGCTTGACGTAGTCCTCGCGGCTGCCGTCGCTGTTGTTGTTGCAGTTGTCGTACTTGAGGTAGTCCACACCCCAGTCGGCGAAAGTGTGGGCGTCGGTGGTCTCGTGGCCGAGGCTGCCCGGATACCCGGCGCAGGTGGCGGTGCCGGCGTCCTCGTAGATGCCGAGTTTGAGTCCCCTGGCGTGCACGTAGTCGGCCGTGCCCCTGATGCCGCCGGGGAACTTCACCGGGTCTGGCACCAGGCGCCCTTGGCTGTCCCGGTCGTGCGTCATCCAGCAGTCGTCGATGTTGACATACGTGTATCCGGCGGACTTCAGACCAGAGGTGACGAAGTAGTCGGCTGTCTGCCTGATGAGCTGCTCACTGACGTCGCAGCCGAAGGCGTTCCAGTCGTTGAAGCCCATGGGCGGAGTACGGGCGAGACCGTTGTCGAGTGCGGCGGCGGGTGGTGCCACGGTGACCGCGCCCGCCACGGCCACAGCACCCAGCCCCGCAGCCCACAACAGACAGGCGGTCGCGCAGGCGAGCAGCCTGCCGGGCAGTCGTGTCATGACAGTCCTCCATGCGCAGGGGGGGAAGGGGATCCGCTGGTGCGAGACATCGACGCCATGGCCGGTGATGCCGGATCTTGCCGACGCGTTCCGTCCCGGCGCGGCCGTAAGCTGACGCGGGCCCTTGGGGTGTCGCCCGCGACGCGGTGATGGGGCACGGTGCCCGGGCCGCGATGTTCTCGACCCGGGCGTCCGCGGGGTCAGCCCAGGGACCAGCGCTGGTTGGATCCCCCGTTGCAGGTCCACAGTTCCACCAGGGCGCCGTTGCTGGTGGAGGCGCCGGTGACGTCCAGGCACAGGCCGGACTGGACACCGGTGACGGTGCCGTCGGCGTTGACGTTCCACTGCTGGTTCGCAGCGCCGTTGCACGGCCACGTCTCCACCTTGGTGCCGGCCGAGGTCTGGTTGTCGTAGGCGTCCAGGCACAAGGTCGTACCTGACTCGGTCACGGTCAGCTGTCCCGACGAGGTACGGGTCCACACCTGGTTCGGTCCGCCGGCGCAGTCCCAGATCCGCAGCTGCGTACCCGCCGTGGTCGACCCGTTCGGCACGTCCAGGCACCTGCCCGCACCCACCGCGTGCAGCACACCCGTACTCGGCCCGCCTGCCGAGGAGGTGCTGTAGCCGACGGAGGCGATTCCGGCCTGGACGGCGTTCTCGGTGGCGTCCGAGGGATAGCCGGAGGTCATGACGCCTTCGTAGAAGGTGCCGGCAGCGCCGATGCTGTTGTCGCCACCGATGCCGAGGATGATGGCGCCCTGCTTCCTCATCGGGTTGTAGCCGGCCACGTTGGGACGGGTCCCGTTGTAGAAGGTGGACAGGCCGCCGGACTGGGCGTTGCCGCCGCGGAGGGACCAGTGGTTCGGCTCTCCCTTGACGATCGCCGTCGTGAACCGGTGGCTGATCGTCGGGTCGTTGGCGTTGTAACCGGCATTGACTCCGGAGAACAGGCCGTTCTCCAGGTCGGCCATGATCCAGGGTCCGTTGCCCGTGCCGTAGCCCCAGACCTTGATGTTGCCGAAGTAGATGGCCTCCATGGTGCCGTTGCCGTCGTCGCGGCTGTCGGTCTCGGCGTTGCCGTAGTCGAAGCAGCAACCACCGTTGTAGTGGCTGCCGTCGAAGATCGCGTACATGCCTTCGGGCTGGTCACCGGTGGCGACACCGTTGGTGTGGTTGTTGCGGTAGCCGGTGCCGGGGGCGACGAAGACGCCGTATGCCTTGTGGCCCGCGACGGTGACCGGCGCCGCGGTGGCGTTGGCGAGGTTGTCGTACCCGCCCGCGGCGGGGCCGGAGAAGCCGCCGGGGGGTGCCTGGGTGAGGCGGTTGCCGCGGCCGGACTGGTCGTAGACGACCGTGATGACACACGTGGTGCCGGCGCAGAAGGAGTCCTGCGCGGCGGCGTCGGCGTATCCGCCGGCGCTGAGGACGCCGATGTCCCGGGTGGCGTTGTCCGAGGAGCGCCTGACCTGGTACAGCGGCCCGTTGTACGCGGAGTACAACGCCCGGGTAGTGCTGTGCGCGGCCACGCAGGGCGTGCCGCCCGAGGCGTAGGTGTCGCAGGGCAGCGAGCCGGCCGCCTGCGCGGTCTGTGCGCCGCCGATCAGGACGCCAGTGAGGAGCGCTACGGCGGCGCCCGCGGACAACGCTCTTCGGCGCAGCCGGAAGAGGGGAGTCGTCACAGGGTTGGACATGGATGCTCCTGACAGGGGTGGGGGGAAGGAGCGCACGGGCCGGTTGTGGTGAAGCCGGTCATGAACCGCACGGCGACGCACGCGGAGCGGCGGGAGATGACGACGGCGCTATCCGAGGGTCCACTGCTGGTTGGACTGGCCGTTGCAGGTCCACAGGTCGGCCAGGGTTCCGTTCGCGGTCGCGGCGCCCGTCACGTCCAGGCACAGGCCCGACTGGGCTCCGGTGATGGTGCCGTTGGAGTTGAGGAGCCACTGCTGGTTCGTCTGTCCGTTGCAGGACCAGATCTCCACCTTGGTGCCTGCGGTGGTCTGGTTGTCGTAGGCGTCCAGACACATCGTCGAGCCGCCGGGGGAGACGGTGAGCTGGTTGGACGAGGTACGGGTCCAGACCTGGGTGGCGCCACCGGCGCAGTCCTGGATCCGCGCTGATGTCCCGGCGGTGGCGTTCGGGACGTCGAGGCATTTGCCGGCGCCCACGGCGTGGATCGCGCCGGTCACGGTGCCGCCGCCGCTGGTCCCACCCGCGACGCGGTACATGACGGTTCCGTGTGCCGGTACGGAGGCGCTGATCGTGCCCGCGCTGGTGGAGGTCGTCCCGGACCACAGATCGGTCAACGCGTAGGCGGACGCACCGGTCTTGCCGATCGCGGAGGCGGTGGTCGTGATGGTCGCGGTCGATCCGGTCTCGTTGAACAGCGCCACGGACACGTCGCCCCCCGCGAGCGGTTTGGCCAGAACGTCCAGCCCGCCGGAGGAGGAGACCATGGTGCCCTGCTTGCCGAGGGAGTCCTGGTCGACGGCGATCACACGGGAGTTGGTGTAGATGGACAGGGTGGCCGAACTGGCGGAGGCCAGGTTCGTACCCGCGATGAGGGGTGCGGCCATCTCCGACCAGAGACTGAACTCGGTCCGGGCCTCGGTGTCGGACAGTCCGCTGTTGCCGACTTCCAGCATGTCGGGGTCGTTCCAGTGGCCGGGGCCCGCGTAGGAGGCGAGTCCGACGTTGCTGTGGAAGATGGACAGCATGCTGGAGTAGCTCGCGCTGATGTCGCCGGTGGTGCGCCAGCTGTCACCCACGTCCGCGCCCCAGGTCCAGACGTTCTCCTGGCCCCAGTTGCAGAGGCTGAACAGGATGGGGCGGCCGGTCGCTGACAGCGCGTCGCGCATGGCGGTGTAGCGGGTCCGTGCGGGCACGCCGGTGTTGTTGCAGTTGTCGTATTTCAGGTAGTCCACGCCCCAGGACGCGAAGGTCTGCGCGTCGGTGGTCTCGTGGCCGAGGCTGCCCGGGTAGCCCGCGCAGGTGGCGGTGCCGGCATCCTCGTAGATGCCCAGCTTCAGGCCGAGGGAGTGCACGTAGTCCGCGGTGCCCTTGACGCCGGTGGGGAACTTCGCCGGATCCGGCACGAGGCGGCCCTGCGCGTCGCGGGAGTGGGTCATCCAGCAGTCGTCGATGTTGACGTACGTGTACCCGGCGGCCTGCATGCCGTTGGTGTGCATGGCCTGCGCGGTGGACCTGATCAGCGAGTCGGAGACGTTGCAGCCGTAGGCGTTCCAGTCGTTGAAGCCCATCGGCGGAGTGAGCGCGAGGCCGTTGTCCGACGCGGCGGCCGGCGGGGCGGCGCTGACTGCGATCAACGGCGCGAAGAGGAACAGGAGAAGGCCCGTGACGGTGACCGCCAGCAATCTCGACGGGACTGGCGTTCTGCCATACGGTCGTGCGGCTCTCCGGCTGCTGCTCATGGTTCATCGACCTCCTGGGACCACTGGTGGAGGGTGCTCCGGCGCGGCAGGACACCAAGGCAGCGCCGGCAGGGTGACCGCACGGAAGCGACCACAAGCGAACAAGTTTGCCCACCCCAAAGTGGTCGCCTCCGCCGCGCCCGTCAATCCCTGTGCGCTGTCCATGCGAACCCGATCTCCGCGAGAACGTCGAATTCGCGACAACCGGCCCGGATGCCGTGCTCCGAAGCACGCGGGCCTCAGCTACCTCCGGCCGAGCCGCAGCAGTCGGCCGCGGTCCTGCGCTGCGAGCCATGTGGCTACGGCCGAACGGGTCGTGCGATCACCTCGTCCCGGGCCGGCCGAAGCGCGTCGACTGGCGCAGCTCAGGAGAGGGCGCGCGCGTGTTGGGGTTGACCTCAAGCCGGGTTGGGTTTTTAGGGTCGGGTGTGTCGGTGTCGATGTAGGGGAGGCGAACGGTCATGAGGACGTTGGTGTTGGGAAGGACGCCCGCGAGGGTGTCGGCGGTGTTGGCCACGCTGCGCATGGACGGCTTCGACGCGGAGGGAGTGAGCACCGACGACGAGGCCCGAAGCCTGTTGGAGTCCGGGGAGTTCGGGGTGCTGATCGTAGGTGGGGGTGTGGGGCCGGCCTCCCGCGCGGCGATCAAGGAGTTCGCTGCACAGCACCGGGTGCGGCGGGTGATCGACGGTGCGCTGGCGGAGCCGTTCGACGCTTACGTGCGGCGGGAGTTCGAGCCGCTGATCCGGGAGACCGCCTCCGAGGAGTGACGGGTTGGTCGGGCCTCTTCCCGCTTTGAGCGTGCAGACGCGACCGGGCCGTCCTCCGAGGAGTCCTCGGGCTCGCACGGCCCTCAGCGTCCCACCACTGGATCGAGGTTGGCGGAGATACGTGGTTTCACGGATGGCCCGTGGCCGTGCTGCCGGCACGCTGATGTCTCAGGACTTGTCGAAGGCGGAAGCGGTCGGGGCTGTGTGGTGCGGGAACGCGAGCAGGCGGCCTGCCGGGCTGGAGTGGATCGTGCCCTGTTCGCTCAGTGACGGTTGTCGTCGATCAGGTGATGAGCTGATCCGCGGCAGGACGCGGCAGCCCGCCGGGTGGGCTGCCGCCTCGCCCGCCAGGCCGCCAGGCAGCTCAAGGCCCGCGTCGGTCACATCGCCGGGAGTGAAGAGGCCACCGGACACCACGCCCTCCGATTGTCAGCGCTGATTGCGAGACTCCCTCCATGATTCCGAAGCTGCCCCTGCACAGCCCGCGTTGGCGTGACCTTGACGGTGTCACTGCCGACGATGTGAAAGTACTCCTGGAGCAGCTGGCCTCCACGACTGCCACCGAAGCCGGCGACGCGTCGCAGCAGACCTGCACGTACATGACCGACAGCCTGACAAGCGACGGAACCGTGTACAACGGGGCCTACGCGGCCCTGCCACATCTCGTCGAGGCGGCAGCGGTCCTGCCTCCGGAACAGTCCGCCGACTTCTGGGTGGACATGGGATTCATCGTGACCGCGGAGGACAGGCCCCCCGTCCCGGCCGATCTCGAGGCGGGGTTCAGCGCCGCGCTGCGACTGGCCGAGCGGGCGGCCATCCGAAGCCTCCTTGCCGCAGGCACTCCCGCGCAGGTCCGCGCCCACCTCGCGCTGAGCTGTGTCGCCTTCGCCGGTCACCACACCGCCACAGTGCTGTGGCGGTCTCTCGAGCCCGGGCAAAAGGACCTTCTCCTGTTGTGTCCCGGGTGCGGAAGCGATACCGAGATCCCCGGGTTCTTCGTGGACACGGTGCGTCCGTTTCTTGAGGCTCCAGTGCTGCCCGATGCCGCCCGGGTCCGGGAGGGAGATCATTCCTGGGGCGACGTCGCCGCGGCGCTGCGGGAGGACGCGCTCGGGGAGGGGTGGGAGCCCTTCCTACGGGTGGCGCGGGAGGTCGCGGCGGCAGGAGTACCCCCCGAAACGCCGGGCCAGGCCGTCCTGTGCCTGGTCGCCGGCCTGGTCGCAGCCGAGGGCGCCCCGCAATCGGCCGGGAGGGAATGGGCGCGCGAACTGATGCTGCTCACCGGTTGCTTCCGGTGCTGGGACTGCGAGCACACGTGGACGATCGCTGACGGCCTGGCGGAGAACCCGCACGGCGCCCGCCCGCACGACCACCCGATGGGGCAGTGGACGGCCGCCGACACGTCGGCCGGCACGGTGGAGTCAGCGGCGATCAGCCGGACAGGAGAAGCAACGACACGGTTCCGGCAGGACGGGAACGCCCTACGCGCGGCCGACGGCACACCCTGGGGCCGTATCGCCGTGTTTGCTGATTCCGCGCCCGGTTCACTCGGGGGTGTCAACGCACTGACGGTGGTGTCACGCCCCGGTCGGTCAGCGCTCGTGGCCGGCGCCGGGGACAACGGCGTGGTGTGCCTGTGGGACGTGGCCGACAGCCGGCTCGTCCATGGACCGTTGCCCGGACATCCCGACCGTGTCTGCTCGATGACGTCCCTGCCGTTGTCTGATGGCCGCGTCCTCGTCGCGAGCGGAGGCGACACCGGGACGTTCGCCGTGTGGAACCCCGACACCGGGCGTCCGGTTCGTGAGCCGGCCGGCAACTGGCCCGGCGGGGTGACCGGAATGTGTGCGGCGACCATTCCCGACGGTCGGACCCTGCTCGTCACCGCCACCCCCCGAGGGTCGGTGCGGATGTGGGAGCCAGTCACCGGTGAGCCTGTCGGGCGCCTCAACCCCTACGGCAGCCCGATCCGGTCGATCACCGCCATCCCGATCTCGGCCGGCCATACGCTGATCGCGGCCTCGGACAACGCGGGCCGCCTCCACGTGTGGGATCCGGCCGTCGACGACCCCTGGGAGCCAGGAGCGGCAGTGCAGCTGAGCGAACGTGCGCTCAGCGACGCCGACCACCGTGTGGCGGCGGTGGCGGCCGTGCCCACACACGACCGAACCTTGCTGGCCACCGGAGACGACGTCGGCGTGGTCATGCTGTGGGACCCTGCCACCGGTGCCCAGGTCGGCGACGCTCTGCCCAGCTCAACGGGCACCGCCGGCCTGCCGCTCATCGCGGCCGCCACCCTGGACGGCGGCCGCACGGTCCTGGTCACCGGCAGCAGACACGGTCACAGACTGCGGGTATGGGAACCGGAGACCGGCACAGTGCAGTACCTGGCCCTGGACGTGACGTTCACCTGTCTGGCCACTGCGGGCCCGCACCTGCTCGTCGGACACGACCGCGGAGTCCTCAGACTCCCGCTCGCACAGCAGTGAACCGTTTCGTCCGGCCGAGACGCGGAACAAGCGCGTCCGGCGGGCCGGTCGCGGCGTGGGCCAGACGACACCACACCATGGCTGTCGGCCATCCGGCCGGGTTGAGCCCGAGGCCATTCCCTGGCCACCATCGTTCGTCGTGCGCATGACGGCCGTCTGAGCGTTCCCGGCACCTCTGCCGGGCCCCCGGGCTCCAGTCGAGGGCGAACGTGGCAACGCCGGTGTGCCTCATGAGGTCCGGCACCCGCGCCAGGGCCGTCCGTTCGCGGACTGCGCGGCGTTGGAGCGGCAGCACGTCCACCGGCACGTACCACCCCGGCGATCATGAGTGATGAACATCACTCACCCCTCCGGGACTCGGGAATATCGGCCTGTAGTTTTGTCGCTATTTTTTTATGGTGCCTTGCTCTTGCCGGAGGCATGTTCAGCCCGCCCGAACGTTCAAGTCTGGGAGAAATGGTGGAAATCCGTCACCTGACAACGTTCCACAAGGTTGCGACGCTGCTGAGTTTCACCCGAGCAGCGAAAGAGCTCAACTACGCTCAGTCGAGCGTGACGACACAGATCCGTGCGCTGGAGTCCTCACTGGGCGTGGAGCTCTTCCACCGCTTCGGCGGCCGGATCCGTCTGACGCCTGCCGGCGAGAAGTTACTCGAGTACGGCGACCAGATCCTGGCGCTCGCCGAGGCCGCGCGTGCGGATGTCGCCGGCGGGGACGGCCTGTCGGGGTCCTTGGTGATCGGCACGATGGAAAGCGTCACCTCGTACCGCATGCCGCCGTTGCTGGAGTTCTTTCACCATCGCTATCCGAAGGTGCAGCTGTCGTTGAGGCCGACGCTGTGCGCGGAGACCTGTCACGCGCTGCGGCAGGGCACGTTCGACATCGGCTTCCTGATAGAGGAGCAGACGCGGCATCAGGGCCTGGAGACCGTGGTGCTGGCCGAGGAGCCGTTGGTGCTCGTCGCGGCCGACGGGCACCCCCTGGCGCAGCGCGAGAAGGTGTCGCGCGACGATCTGCGGGCGGCGTCCGTCCTGGTGACCGAGGCCGGATGCGCGTATCGCGACCTGTTCGAGCGGGAGTTGCAGGACACGGAAACGACATCGTTCCTCGAGTTCGGAACCATAGAGGCGATCAAGCGGGGCGTCGTGTCCGGGCTGGGCATCGCGTTGCTGCCCGCGGTCACCGTGGCGACGGAGCTGGAGAAGGGCGAGATGGTGGCCCTGCCGTGGGAGGTCCCGTTCACCGTGCACACGCAGCTGGCGTGGCGCAGGGGCCGGCGGCTGACGCGCGAACTGAAGCTCTTCATCGACCACGCTGTGCGGCTCATGCGCGAGGAGCCGCCGCCGGCCGAGTCCGGCTGATCGCCCGCGGCGGCGGTCGCCCGCTCTGCTGGGCCTGGTCGGCCCCAAAGACTATGACGCGGTCACCAGTTGGTCGGTGAAGACGGTGACACGGTCGTCGACGTCGTCGGGTACCCGACGCCTGCGGGGCTGGAGTTGTGCGGGTGTGCCGATGTACAACCAGCCCAGGAGGCGCTCTTCGGGCCGCAGGCCCAGAAGCCGCCGGGCCCGTACCGATTCGGTGAATCTGCCGGTGCGCCAGATGCTTCCGAATCCACGGGCGTGCAGCAGCAGCGTCAGAGAACCGGTCATGGCGCTGGCGGCGGCCAGTTGCTCCCACTCGGGGACCCGTTGATCGGCGACCGGTGCGAACACGAGTGTGGCGAGGAGCGGCGCGCGGCGTGTCGCGGCCTCTGCCTGATCCCGTCGGTGGTCGGGCGGCGGGCAGTCCTCGGCGAAGCATCGGCCGAGCGCGGCGCGCCCTTCACCACGTACCAGGATCCAGCGCCACGGGCGGAGCCTGCCGTGGTCGGGGGCTGTGGCGGCGGCCCGCAGCAGGTAGGTGAACTCCTCGTCGCTGGGGGCCGGTTCGACAAGTCGGTGTTCACTACGGCGCGTCAGCACGGCCGTCATGACGTCCATGAGGTTTCTCCTCGTTGTCGGCGCGCACGCCGAGCGGGGGCGGGGCACCGGGATGCCCCGCCCCCACTCGGGGGATCAGTGGTGAACGCGGCGGCTGTCCGCGGTCTGGCGGTAGCGGATGGTCCACTGGCTGCGGCGGACGTAGGTCCGCTGCAGCCAGCGGTCGGCGCCGTCGTAGCGTGCGGTGAAGGGGGTGCGGGCGTGCAGGCCCTTGCGGTTGTTGATCAGAAGGGCCTCCCCGGGGCGCAGGTGGACCTCGTGGGCCGTCTCGCGGCAGGCGGCCTGGAGCCGGTCCAGCGCTGCCTCAGCTGCCGTGGTCATGGCGCGCACTCCGTTGGCGGAGGAGGAGATCTCCGGGTATTCCTCCGGACCGTTGATCATGGCGACCGGGTCGGAGAGGACCTCGCGCCCGCCGGCGACGTCACGCACGTAGCTCCCGGGGGCGTTGAGCCGGAACAGCGGGCTGCGCAGCAGTTCCAGAGTGCGGCTGTCGAGGGCGCGGACGATGTCCCGGCCGTCGGCGTAGTGCGTGGCGGCGATGCCCTCGTGGTCGGCCCGCAGGCAGCTGAGGACGAGGAAGTCGGGGTTGCTGACGTCGTAGCGGCCGATGGCGTCGTGGACGATGTCGTTGTGGAAGTTGAGGAAGACGGTCGAGCCCTGGTTGGTCTGGGTCATCGCGCCGCCCGGGACCGGGATGACGTCGTGGATGAGCTGGCCGTTCTTCTCGGTGAGGAAGCCGACCGGCTCGCCGAGCAGACCGGACAGGCCGAGCAGGACACCCTCGGCGACGAAGGTCTTCTTGTCGGAGGCCGGGCCCCCGTCGCCGGGAGTGGCGGGCAGCTCTGCGTCGACCGGCAGGTTGCGGACGTAGCCGACGCCGGGGGCGTCGTTGTGACGGCCGAAGTCGAGGATGCGCTGCAGCAGTTCGAGCGGCAGTGCGGCGAAGATCTGGTGGTAGCGCGCCATGGCGCGGTCGATGTCCAGGGTGGGATCCGGCTCGGCCGCCAGGTCGCGTCCGATGGCATCCCGGACGGCGTCGGGCACTTCGATGAGGCTGAGGGTCTGCGGCGTGCGATAGGTGGTCTGAATCGTGGTCGCCGTCATGGTGGCTGCTCCTTCCTACAGGGGTTTACCGGGATCGGGTCTCGGAGGTGGGGGTGGGCAGTGCGTCGTGGAGTTTCTGCGCGAGCTGCCGGGCGTGTTCGGCGTCGGCGGCGATGTGGGTGGTGGCCCGGGTGCCGGTGATCTCTGTGACGGGGATGCCCAGGACGCGGGCCTCGGGCAGGTCGTGCAGGCGCTGGAAGCGGTCGATGTCCAGGTAGCCGCCGACGACCATGAGGTGCGGTCCGTCCTCCAGCCGGACGGTGTCGATTCCCTCGCCGTGG
This sequence comes from Streptomyces sp. NPDC043878, assembly GCF_056435735.1. Classification (NCBI taxonomy): domain Bacteria; kingdom Bacillati; phylum Actinomycetota; class Actinomycetes; order Kitasatosporales; family Streptomycetaceae; genus Streptomyces; species Streptomyces sp. NPDC043878. The sequence continues at coordinate 142,437 of NZ_JBWKDW010000022.1, read as the reverse complement.
AAGACGCTGTGCGCCCGGTCGGCCTGGTCCTCGGTGTCGTAACCGAGGACCTGGGACCTCGTGTTGAGCACGATGCCGCTGGCCGGGGCGCCGTCGGCGCTGATGACCGTGCCGGCGGTGAAGGGGGCCCGGTTGTGGCGGCACACCAGCGTGATGCCGTGTTGCCTGGCGGTGCGCACCGATCGGCGGTGGAGGACCTTCGCTCCGTACAGCGACATCAGGGCGGCGGTGTCGTAGGTCACCTCGCGCAGGAGGCGGGCGCCGCTGACCGCATGGGGGTCCGCACTGTAGATGCCGTCGACGTCCGAGTGGACCTCGCACTGGTGCGCGCCGACGGCGGCGGCGACCAGGACGGCCGAGAGGTCCGAGCTGTTCTTGCCCAGCCAGGTGGGCCTGCCGTACCGGTCGGCCGCCTGCCCTCCGGGCACGATGACGACCTGGTAGTCGTCCAGGGCCTGCCTGAGCGGGGTGGCGTCCAGGCTCTCCACCTTGGCCCACATGAACGTGCTGTCGGTGACCAGACCCTGCTGATGGCCGGCCAGCACCGTGGCGGTGACCCCGATGCGGTGGAGCGCGGAGGCCAGGAGGTGGGCGCTGACCGTGTCGGCGAGGGTGAGGAGTCCGGCGACGCTGGCCTCCTCCGGCTGGGGGTTGGACTCGTGCAGCCGAGCCCGCAGCTTCTCGGTCTCGCCGGGCATCGCGCTGACCACGACGGCCATCGGCCGCTGGTCCTGCGCCGCCCGTCGGCCCAGGGCCGCGGCGAGTTCGGCATAGGCCTCCACGCCGGGGAAGGTGGAGCCGCCGAACTTCAGAACAACCGGCGCGGTCACAGGACACCTCGCCGCTGGAGTGCTTCGGCGATCTGCAGCGCGTTGAGAGCGGCACCGATACGCACGTTGTCGGCGACGATCCACAGCCAGAAACCGCGGGGGTTGTGCGGGGAGACACGGACGCGGCCGACGTGAACCCGGTTGGGGTCGCCCGCCGTACGCGGGGTGGGGAACGCCCCCGGAGCCGGCAGGTCGTGGACGGTGACCTCGTCCTGCTGGGCGAGCAGATGAACCAGCTCGGCACGGTCCACCGGGTTGTGGCATTCGATCCAGGCGGCCTCGGAGTGGCTGTTGACCACGGGGACCCGGACACAGGTGGTGGTGACGTCGAGGTGCGGAAGGTGAAGGATCTTGCGGGACTCCTGGAGCATCTTCTGCTCCTCGAAGGTGAAGCCGTCCTCCAGGAGCCGGTCGATGCTGGGGATGACGTCGAAGGCGAGGGACGGGGTGAACGTCCCGGTCACCCCCGCGCTGTCGGGGTCGTCGAGGACGGTGCGGGCGCCGGCGTGCAGTTCCTCGATGCCGGAGTACCCCGCGCCGGACGCCGCCTGGTAGGTGCTGACCACGGCCTGGCGTATGCCCCAGCGCTCCTGCACGGGCTTGAGCAGCCGGACCAGCGGGATGGTGGAGCAGTTCGGGTTGGCGACGATCCCGCTCGCCGGGCGTGCGGCGAGTTCGTGGGCGTTGACCTGAGGGACGACGAGCGGAGTGTCGGGGTCCATCCGGTAGGCGCTGGTGTTGTCGATGACCAGGGCACCCTGCTCGACGGCCTTGGGCACGAAGGTGGTGCTCACGCGGGCGCCGGCCGAGAAGAAGGCGACGTCGACGCCGGAGAAGTCGAAGCCGTCCAGATCGTGCACCCGGTAGGTGTGGCCTTCGACGGTCAGCTCCCGCCCGGCCGAGCGGGCGGAGGCGACCAGGTGCAGGTCGCGGTAGCGGAAGCCGCGCTCCTCGACGAGCTGCAGGAGGGTGGTGCCGACCACTCCGGTCGCGCCCACCAGGGCGATGCGCGGTGCGGTCGGGTCGGTGACGCGGGGCATGCCGGGGTTTCCTTTCAGACGGTGGTGCGCCTGCGGGGCGCGGAGATCGGCTGGGACTGGGCGGCGGGAGCGGTTTCCGGGGCGCGGCGCAGGCGGGGGCGCCAGCCGAGGTTGATCCCGAGGGAGGCCGCGACGATGAGGGGGATGCCCAGGGCCTGCAGCCAGGTGACGTGGTGTCCGTAGACGGCCCAGTCGCAGACCATGGCGGCGGCCGGGTACACGAAGGCCAGGACGGCGATCTTCGAGGTCGGCAGCTTCTGGTACGAGGAGTACATCAGGACGTACATGACGCCCGTGTGGATGAACCCGAGGCCGACGAGCCAGGCCCAGCCGGAACCGAGGTGCGTGCTCTGGCCGAGCTGGGTGAAGGGCAGCAGCAGGGGGATGCCCAGCAGCACCTGGACCAGTGCGACCAGGTGGGGCTTCACGCCGGTCACCCGCTTGGTGATGATCGTCGACAGCCCGTAGAAGAGGGCGGCCAGCAGGGCGTACCCGAGACCGGTCAGGTAGGCGGTGTCGCCGGAGAGGTCGGAGGAGGAGATGCCGGCGACGAGGATGAGGCCGAGGAAGGCGACGAGCAGCCAGCCGGCTTTGTGCGCCGTGATGCGGTCCTTGAACAGGACGGCCCCGAGCAGGACCACGAAGAACGGCTGTGTGTGGTAGACGACGGTCGCCACGGAGATGGACGTCTTGTCGTAGGACTCGAAGAGGAAAGCCCAGTTGAACACGATGAACACGCCACCGAGGGCGGCCAGGCCGAGCTTCCTGGGGGTGAATCCGTGGTTCTTGAAGAAGCCGCGGAGCAGGCAGTACAGGCCGAGGAAGGCGCTGCCGAACACACACCGGTAGAAGACCACGTTGAACGGTGAGGCGCCGGACTCGACGACGAACACGCCGATGGTGCCGGACAGCAGCATGGCCGCCGTCAACTCGATGGCGCCGCGCGTCTCCTGGCGCGACGCGTCACGCGACGTGACTGATGTGCTCATGTCATACTCCTGATTCCGGGGGGAGTTCCGTCTCCCCCTCGTACGGGGGCGGAAGGTTCGCTGCGGGCGGCGCGTGGTTCCGGCCGGCTGTGCGGGTGACGGTCCGCATCCCTCGCCGGGGCAACCTGACGCGCTGAAAAAGCTACGACTCCCGGTGAGTTCCGGTCCACGGTCCGCCGGGGAACGAAATCGATGCCCCCATCAAGGCTGTCGATGGATCACACGGGCCGGCGGAAGGTCAGTGCAGGGGCAGTGGGTAGTGCAGGCCCCCGTCGGTCCACAGGGCGTTGAGGCCGCGGCTCACGTCCAGGCCGGAGGCCGGGCCCAGGTTGCGGTCGTAGACGTCGCCGTAGGTGCCGACGGCGTCCAGGACCCGGCGGGCCCAGTTCCGGTCCAGGCCGAGCGCGGGCCCGTGCTCGCCGGCCAGGACGGCGGCGTCCAGGGCCGCCTGCCGTGAACCGCTCTCTCTGACGGAGTGTTCCGCCCCGATGAGGAACTGCAGCACCCACCGGCACACCCGGAACCAGGCCGGGTCGTCGTCCCGGACCGCAAGGGCCATCGGCTCCCGGGAGATGGCCGCCTCCAGCACCACGTGGTCCGCCGGGCGCGGCAGACCGGCCCGGGCGCCGGCCAGCGCTATACGGTCCAGGACATAGGCCGCACATCTGCCGTCCGCGTAGGCGGCCAGAGCCTCGGCGGGGGTGGCATGGGCGACCGGCTCCACCCGAAGCCCGCGCGCGCCGAACCACGTCGCCAGGTTGTCCGCGCTGGTCGTTCCCTCCTGGATGGCCAGGCGCCGTCCGGCCAGCTGCTCCGGACGCGACACCCCGTCCGCCGCCCGGACCAGGAAGCCTTCCCCGTCGTAGCAGGTGACACCGGCGAACAGGACGCGGTGGGAGGCTTCGCGGCCCAGGGTCCAGGACAGGTTGCAGGTGACCACGTCGGCCGTGCCCGTGGCGAGCCGTGCCAACCGTTCGGCAGGGTCCGTCGGCATCCATTGCACCGCGCCCGCGTCGCCGAGCACCGCGGCGGCCACCGCGCGGGCGACATCGACGTCGAGCCCGCTCCACGAGCCGTGCTCGTCCGGCAGGGACAAGCCGCGTATTCCCTGACTGACCGCCGCCCGCACGCGGCCGTGCGCACGCACCGCGTCCAGTGTCGCGGTGGCCCGACTCGTCATGATCGTCACAGCATCCCCCTCACCGCCGCGCCGACCAGCTCCTCGCGGTCGAACCGGCGCTCGTTGTAGCTCAGCATGTCGATGAGAGAACGCGCGGTCACCGGAGTGCGGCCGTGTCCTCTCGAAGCCGCCACGGGCATCGCGCCCGGCTCCGACCAGCGCAGGGTGCCCGAGGGGTCGATGGCCGCGCGCGAGCGGTTGGCGTTGTCCTGGTGCAGGCAGTACGGCACGTCCAGGCGACCGCGGGCGAAGGCGTCCACCAGGGCGGACCCGACATCGTTGCCAAAGCGCAGCGTCGACGTGATCAGCTCCAGCGCCTCCTCGTAGACACCGGTCCGCGCTCCGGCGTCCACACCCTGGCCGGCGCGTCGTTCGTCCTCCGACACGGCGGCGGCGAACTCCAGAGCGTCGACGTTCTCCTCGATGGTCGGAATCCGGTGCGACTCCACGGCGGTCTTCACGATGAGCCGCTCGGTCCCGCTGCGGACCGCCAGGCGGACACTGTCCTCCAGCATCCGATAGGCGCCCACCCGGGTCCTGGGGTACACGCCCATGTACGTGTACAGCACCACGTGCCAGTCGACGTCCCCCAGCCACTGCGCGGCCAGGCGGCGCAACGCGGCGAGTGCTTCGAGGTCCTGCTCCGGGCTGGTCTGCTGCGCATAGCTGACGGAGATGCTGCGCAGGCCGTGCTCGCGGAAGAACATGCCCTCCAGGATGCTCAGGGCGATCAGCAGGCTCGGCGGGCACAACTGGCCCAGCATGCAGCCGCCGAAGCTCTCCAGGTGCACCGGCTGCGGCTGGTCCGCCAGGATGCGGCAGCACTCGGCCCAGGCCGCGGTCGCCTCCGGCAGCGGTACGCGGCTGTAGGGCAGGCAGTACGACACGGGACCGCCCTCGGTGGCGTCCGCGCCGCAGGCGGCCAGCGCGGTGAACAACTCCCGGGGGAGAGCGGAGCCATGGCGGAACTGGACGGGGAAGTCCTCACCTGCCACGCCCCGCAGCAGGCGACGCGTCTCCTGCACGCCGTGGGCCACCACCGGGTACCCGTTGAGGTCGTCACCCCGCTCGAGAGCACGCCGGGCGGAGTCGTGATCGTTGACGCGGGTATAGCTGTCGACGGTGACCGTGCCGACAGACGCTCCCCGCACCGCTCGTACCGCTTCCAGCCCGCGCCGCATGGCCGTTGTGCCGGCGAACCCCATCCGCGGCTGCACCACCAGGCGTCCCTGCTCGTGGTGGTGCCGGATGAAGCGGGAGAACCGGCCGTGTGCCGGGACGACCGGAGAGTGCGCCGCGGGAACGGGCCGCGTGGCGGCGCCCTCAGCGACAGCGTTGTTCATCTCACGCCCCCCTTCCCGTCATCGCGAGTTCACGGCTGGACGTCTCTTGCAAGGAGCCGAGAAAGGAGTCGAATTCGGCGAGCCCGGCGTCCGCCTCGAATACGGCGTCGAAGCCCGCTGCCACGAGTTCGGCGCCGTACCGGGCGTTTCCGGATCCCCGGATACCGAGCTTTCCGCCGATGACGACGCGCAGGTCGGCCAGTTCGGGGTCGGACCGGATCTGCCTGATGAGGCGGAGCCCGTCCAGGTGCCCGTGACCGTTGACCGTGCTCACCACCAGGGCATCGGGACGGTTTCTGCGGCACTCGTCGATGATCACATCGTCCGGAACGCAGGCTCCGAGGTTGATCACCTCCCCACCTCGCTCCTCGAGCAGCAACTGAAGGAAGACGAGGTTCCACATGTGGGCGTCTGATGACACGCTCGTGACGATGAAACGCCTGGAGGGTGCCGGGTATATCTGGTGCATTGCTCCCATCCGCAGGTCGACGAAGCTGACACGTTGAAAGTACGACTTCCGGCGACGATCAGTCCACGATCCACTGCGAAACGAATTCGATACCCTTATCAACGTTGTTGATAAGGCACGGACAGCGGGCGTGACCGGGCTTCTTCACGAGGAGCGGGAGTCGCCGCCCGAGGGGAGACGAGGACGGCCCGCACCCCAGGCAAGGCCGGGGGTGCGGGCGGACGGGGCGACCGGGCGGACGCGGCGGCGACCAGGACGATGCCGGTGTCCGGCGGCGGTCGCACGAGGTGTTGCGGGCCGTGGGCGAGATCCTGACGGTGTCCGATGCCGGGTACGACGCCGCGTGCGTCGCGGTTTCGGGGAGTGGCTCGGCTGGAGGGCGCGGGTTCCTGATCCGCGCCCTCCAGCTGACACGCGGATCACCGCACCCCAGCCCGCCACATCCTCGACTCCCGGTGCCGGCATTCTCGAAAGTACGCCCTGCAAGGCGGGAGTTGACGTCTCGCCCGCCGTGTCGGCGCCCCGGTCGGGCTCGTCACCGCCGATTGCAGGTCGGAGCCGTTCCTGCGACGGATCCCGCGGGCCTGCCCGGGAGGTGGCGTGCGGGGTCAGCCACCGACGTGGATGCCGGGGCGGCGGTCCGGGTCGGGTTCGTTGCTGCGGATGATTTCGCGGGTGACCGGAGCGGTGTCGCCGCGGCCGAGCAGGAAGTAACGGAACATGTGCTTCAGGGGGCTGCCTTCGGCCCAGGCGAAGTAGCAGTGCGGCTGCACGCCGGTGGCGTTGCGCAGGGCGAGCAGGATCGCGGCGATGGCGTTCGGGGCGGCCGGGGCCTCGGCGCGCAGAATCCGGTATCCGTCGACTTCCACGCCGCACACGGTGAGGGTTTCACTGAAGTCGGACGGGTCGACCACGTCTATTTCCAGGAACAGCACGTCGGCCGGGCCGGGCACCGGGTTGCTGCCGCGCTGCTCGCGTTCCTTGGCGGCGTACTCCGCACTGTCGCCGGCCTGACGGCGGTTGGCGATGATGTTGATGGCGTTGTCGTGGGCGAGGGTGTCGGCGATGAACTGGCGGGCGACCGGGTCGAGGACGATGCGGTCGGCGCGCAGTTCGGTGGTGCGCGAGACCCGGGAGATCAACGACACGGTGATGATGCCGGCGATGAACATTCCGGAGATGGCGATGCCGTTGGGCTTGTCGACGATGTTGGCCACCAGGGCGTAGAAGAGCACCGCGGTGAGCAGGGCGAAACCTGTGGCGGGCGCGCGCCGACGACGCCGAACGACCGATACGGTGACGGCGAAGGCGCCGGAGACCATCATGGCCAGAATGCCGGTGGCGTAGGCGCCGGCCTGGGCGTCGACGTCGGCGTCGAACGCGATGGTGATCAGCACGCACAGGGCGGTGTACACGAGCACGACCGGGCGTACCGCGCGTCCCCACTCGGGGGCCATGCCGTAGTCGGGCAGGTATCGGGGGACGATGTTGACCAGGCCCGCCATGGCGGACGCGCCCGCGAACCACAGGATCAAGATGGTGCTGACGTCGTAGGCGGTTCCGAACGCCTCCCCGACGTGTTCGTGGGCCAGCCAGGCCAGGGCCCGGCCGTTGGCTCCGCCGCCGGGCTCGAACTCCTTGTGGGGAATGAGGACAGTGGTCGCGAAACTCGCGGACAGCAGATAGACGCTCATGATGAGCGCGGCAGTCGTCAGCAGCCTGCGGGTGTTGCGGATCCGTGAGCGCAGCCGCTGGTCGGCGTCCGCGCCGTCGGCGGCCACCAACGGCATCATGCTCACCCCGGTCTCGAAACCGGAGAGGCCCAGCACCAGCAGCGGAAACGCCGTCAGTGCCGGACCTGCCAGATCACCGAATCCGCCGCCGCCCTTGCCGAGCGCGTGTGTCCACGCCGACCACGCTCCCGGCGTGGTGAACACCTGCACCAGTCCGACGCCGATCACCACGGCGTTGAGGAGCAGGAAGACCGCGACCAGCGGGATGGCCACGCTCACCGCTTCGCTGAACCCGAGCAGGAACACCCCTCCGAGCACCAGCAACAAGCCCACCGTGATGGCGACTTCGTGACCGTGCAGGGCGTGTGGCAGATAGGGGTTCTCCATCATGTGGACGGAGGCGTCCGCCGCGGACAGTGTGATCGTGATGATCCACGAGGTGGCCACGAAACCGAGCAGGACGAGGACGAACAGCTTGCCCCACCAGAAGGGCAGGAGGTCCTCCAGCATCGCCACCGACCCGGCTCCGTGCGGGCTCTCCCGGGCCACCCGCCGATACATCGGCAGCATCCCCACCAGCGTCAATGCCACGATCAACAAGGTCGCCAGCGGCGACACCGCCCCGGCCGCCAGCGCCGCGATGGCCGGCACGTACGCCAGGCTGGAGAAGTAGTCCACTCCCGTCAGGCACATCACCTTCCACCAGGCCTGCGGCTCGGTATGGCCCTCGCCTGCGGCCGGTCCGACCGGCTGCACCCGGTGGCGTAGCAACCACCGCGCCAGGCTGCCGCTCGGATGCGACCGAACAGCGGGACTGTCCACCACTTCCGGAACGGTCAGTGCGTTCGCGTCCTTCATCTTCCCCAACAACCCTTCTGCAGGCGCCGTGCACCGGTCACCGCGTTCATGTGACCGCAGCGATCACCGAGTATGCGGCCCCTCCGTAGCCCGCATCCCACCGGGGCGGCACACCCGTGCCACGCAGGTCCCCCTGCCCGGCCCCGGTCCCGGACCTGCTCCAAGGCCGGTGGCGCGGGAAGGAAGGCGGGGCGCCGGACAGTCCCCGCGGGCTTCTCCTGGTGCTGGGTTCCTCAAACGGCGTACGCATCTCGACGCCGCCGTAGACGGGTTGCAGGTTCGGTTCCAGGGTCGGCCCGGTTCGTCCGGCTCAGTGGTGAACAGGCCGGTCGCCGCCACCATGAGGGTGTTGTCGTGGGCGTCACCCACCGAGCCGATCGAAGCCGCGATGCCCACGGCATCCGGATGCTCGGCAGGCCGGAAACGCGTATATCGCGCCCCGGCGCCCGAGTGATGTGGCAACTCGCCTGCTGTGTGCGGGAATCCGTCCCGGTCGCGCTGCCACAGAGCCATCGCCAGGGTGTCCAGGACGAGCAAGTTGTCGGGGCTGACCTTGCCGGATCCCCGCGGTACGCCGTGGCCGCACAGCGTCGGGGAGACCGTCTCACTCGCGGCGCGTTGACAGGTGCCTGTCGACATGTTGCTATGAGGCGCTGCTCAGCCGGACCTGTGCCCCGTCGCATGCCGCTCGGGCATCTGACGACGGCCAGTTGACCGGGGGCCGGGCCCCCGAACCAGGAGCGAGGACCCATGCCGCAGCGCGCCGCGACCATCGTCGGCGGCGGGATCGGCGGCCTCGCGGCCGCCGTCGCCCTGCACCGCCGGGGCTGGCGCGTCGAAGTGCTGGAACGCGCCTCCGAGTTCACCGAGGTCGGCGCCGGCATCTCCCTGTGGCCGAACGCGCTGCGCGCGCTCGACGCGCTCGGTCTGGCCGACACCGTCGGGGCTCTCGGCGCCGTGGAGACCGCGGGCGGCGTACGCGACCGCCGGGGCCGCTGGCTGTCCCGGACGGACAACGCGGAGCTGACGCGTCGCTTCGGCCATCCCCTGGTGGTCCTGCACCGCGCGGACCTGCTGCGGGCGCTCATCGAGGTGCTGCCTGCCGACAGCCTCCGGTCGGGCAGCGAGGTGTCCGCCGTCCGTGATGACGGCAACGGCCCGGTCCTCCATCACCCCGGGGGCGAGTCCCGGCCTGACCTCGTGGTCGGCGCCGACGGGCTGCACAGTGTGGTCCGCCGCACCCTGTGGCCCGATGCGGCCGAGCCCCGGTACGCCGGTTACACCGCATGGCGCATGGTCACCGAGCCTCTCGCCGAGCCGCCCTCCGAGGGCGCGGCGACCTGGGGCCGCGGCGCGAGGTTCGGCTACACGGCGCTGCCGGGCGGGCGGATGTACTGCTTCGCGACCGCGTCGCTGCCGGAGGGAACGGTTGCCGGCTCGTCCGAGTACGGCGAACTGGTGCGCCGCTTCGGGTCCTGGCCGCATCCCGTCCCCGCTCTGCTGGCCGCCGTCCCCCAGGACGCCGTGCTCCGACACGACCTGTACGACCTACCGCCGCTGCCCTCCTTCGTCCGCGGACGGCTCGCGCTGCTGGGCGACGCGGCCCATGCCATGACCCCCAATCTGGGTCAGGGCGCGTGCCAGGCGCTGGAGGACGCGGTCACCCTCGCCCACTGCCTCGACGGCACCCCGGACGTGGCCGGGGCGCTCCACTCGTACGACCTGCTGCGCCGCCCGAGGACTCAGGCCGTCACACGCCGCTCCGCCCGGCTCGGCGCCGTCGGCCAGCTGTCATGGCCGCCCGCGGTGTTGCTTCGCGACGTGGCCGCCCGGCTGACGCCGACGCGGGCGACGCTGCGTTCCATGACGCCAGTGCTCGGCTGGACGCCGCCCGGCGATCGGGCGACCGCGCGACCGACGGGGAGTCCTTGATGCCGGACTGGACGTATCACCCTCTGCGCGGCCCTGCTGCCGCCGTCCTCGGCCGCCGCCGGTCGCAGCGCACCGCACTGCGGTTGCTTGCCTCGATCGGCTCCCGGCCCGCTGGCGCACGGCTGATCTCCCGGGCGTTCGGACACCGTCATCCACCCGAGCAACTCGCCGGTGAGATCGCCGGCGTGCCCGTGGCCGTCCGTCTCGGCATGTCCGTCCCGCCCTCGCTGGCCCGCGAAGCGGTACAGGCTCTGCCACCGCTCGGGGCCGGCTTCGTCGAGGTGGCGCCCGTCTCGGCGGCCGACACGCAGACGGTCCGCGAGGCCGCTGCCGACCGCTCCGTCCCGCTGGTCGTCCACGCCTGCGACCCGGAGGTCGAGGCCGCCCTCAAGCCCTATGTCGACGGGTTCACCAGCGACGACGACCCGCACCTGAGCCGTGTGTCCGACCCGTCGGTCACCGCTGCGGCCGCCGCGCTCGAGGAACCCGGCGCCGTCGTGCTCGCCCGTCCCGCGCTGCTCGTCGAGGCCGGGCCCGGTTGGTTCGCGCGGGTCATCGAGACGGCCACGCCCACCGCTCCCGCCCCGGGGCTGCACGACGCCGGCCGCGACCCCCGCCGCTGGCCCGCCTGGTTGTGGGCGCTGCTCGTCGGGCTGGGCATGACGGGCGCCGGACTCGGCGCCGCGGCGATCACGCTCGGGCCGGTACTGCTCTGGTACGACCGGGACTATCTCGGCATGACGCTGCCCGACCTGCATGCCGCCAACCACCATCTCGTGCATTTCCTCCAGCACGACCGGATCACCATGGCCGGGACGATGGTGGCGATCGGCGCCCTCTACACCGGCCTCGCGCTGGGCGGGATCAGACGCGGGTGGCCCTGGGCCCGCACGGTGTATCTGCTCTCGGGGGCGATCGGTTTTCCGACCGTGTTCTACTTCCTGGCCACCGGTTTCGTGGAGCCGCTGCACACAGTCACCGTCCTGGTGCTGTTCCCGATGTTCGTGGCCGCGGTCCTACGGACCCCGCCCACACCGCGGTGGCGTCTGGTGCCCGAGGGACCGGAGCAGGAGCGCCGCCGGGCGCTGACCGGCCAACTCCTGCTGATCATCACGGGAGCGGGGATGTTCGTCGGGGGAGCGGTGATTTCGGTGGTGGGCCTGACCGGCGTCTTCGTACCGAGCGACCTGGCCTTCCTGGGCACCAGCGCGCAGACACTGGAGACCGTGAATCCCCGGCTCGTGCCGTTTGTCGCCCATGACCGCGCCGGGTTCGGTGGCGCCCTGATGTCCGCCGCGGTGGCGATCACCCTGCTCAGCGCGTGGGGATGGCGGCGGGGCGAGGCGTGGGTGTTCTGGACCCTGACCGCGGCGGCGACCGCCGGATTCCTGCCGGCGGTCGCGGTGCACGGCGTGATCCACTACACGGACTTCTTCCACCTCGCGCCGGTCTATCTCGGCATGGCCATGACCAGCACGGGACTGCTCCTCGCGCGCCCGTATCTCTGCGCCGAGTCGCCGCCGGGTGCGCCGGACTGACGAGCCGCGTCAGTGTGCCGCCTACAGCTCTCGCAGCGGCGCGATCCCGACCTTCGGGCCGTGCGGCCAGTGGTTGTCGGCTCCGGGTGAGGCTGTGAGGCCAGAGCCCTTTCAGTGCCGCCGGACCAACTGTCGCACCCGGTCGTGGTCCGGCCGGGACCAGTGACGGTACGGCGACCGGGGTGGGAGCCGTCGGCACTGGCGGCGTAAGTGGAGTGGCCGAAGGGCGGGACCGGAAGACGTCCCCATCGGACTCGCCGGCCCACCTCGGCGTCGGGCAGAGCCGAGCGGGCGCGGGGGCGCGTCGGCATCGGCTTCGGCAGCGTCCACATGCTCTCCTCCCGGGCCGCGTCGCGCGACTGTATGCGTCACTGGTGAGTCACTTGGCGACCAGCTGTGCGCCGGACCGAGCAGACGCCGAGCCCCGTCCCGTCCGTGGCGGAACGCACCCGTGACCGTCGGTTGCGCGAGCAGGGCAGTACCACCCGGGCGGAGCTGAACGCGGTCCCGAACGCGGGCTTCCGGTGTCACCTGGGTCAGGCCACGGCTTGCGGGCGTCGATGGGGGCGGGTGTCATGGTGTAGGGCGCGTTCTCAGTCAGGAAGCCGTGTCGGCGACTGCGAAGCGCCTCCTCAAGAACCCGGGAGGCGTGAGTTCTGGACCATCAGCCATGCCACCGATCGCTGGAGGCGGAGATGGGCAGCGTGGAAGCGAGACCCGCCGGGAGCCCCGGAACGCCGCTGGTGGAAGCCGGTGAAACGCGACTCGAAGTGGTGATGTTGCCGGTCTCCGACGTTGACCGGGCCTTATGGTTTCACCAATCGCCCGGCTGACGACGGGACGCCGACCTGGCCGTCGAAGAGGGCCATCGGGTGGGCAGTCCTCCCGCCGGGTTCCCTGTGCTCGATCATCTTCGGCAAGGGCGTGACCTCGGCCCCGTCCGGCTCCGCACAGGGCCGGCCGCTCTCCGTGTACGACATCGGCGAGACCCGGGCGGATCTCGCCGAACGCGGAGTGGACGTGGGTGAGGTGTTCCACGACCTCACGGACGTCTTCCACCACGCCGGGACCCGGGCACGCACGGACGGAGCGGCTCCCGAGCACGCGGACCACGGTTCCTTCGTGCCGTTCAGTGCCCCGGACGGCGACGGCTGGTTGCTCCAGGAGATCAAGACCCGCCCGGCCGGCCGCTGACAGGGACAGGCCGATGCCCACGACATACGACCGCGTGGACGATCTCGTGTCGGCCCTGCGCCGGGTGGCTGAAGCCCAGGGCAACATGACCAACGCACAGTGCAGGTCCCGGGATGGCCTGCGTGGCGCAATCTCCGCGTGGTGCGGGAGAGGCCGAAAAGGCTGCCGACACGAGCGGCCACCCCACGGCGCGATGTAGCGGAGGAGTCGGCGGTGACAATCCCAGCGCGCAAGCCCGAACTGCTGGGCCAGACCGTCGTTGTCATCGGCGGTAGCGCCGGCATCGGGCTGGAGACGGCCAGGCGTGCCCGGACCGAGGGCGCCGAGCTCGTTCTTCTCGGCCGCGATCCCGGCCGGCTGGAGCGCGCGGCCAAAGAGCTCGGCACGCAGCGCACCGGGGCATTCGACGCGACCGATCCCGCGGCCTTGGCGACGTTCTTCCAGAACCTGCCGGTCCCGGTTGACCACGTCATGGTGACGGCCGGCGGCCCGAGCTACCGGCCGCTGCTCGACATGAGTGCCGCGGAACTACGGGACGCGCTCAGTGAACACGCAGTGCTGGAGCTCGAGGTCGCGCGCAACGCCGTCGGCCGGGTGAGGCCCGGAGGCAGCCTGGTGTTCATGGGCGGCACCGGAGCACGGCGCGTCGGCCGAGGTCTCGGGGCTGCCTCCGCCGCCACCAACGCGCTGCCTCCGTTCACCGCAGCCCTCGCACTCGAACTTGCGCCGGTACGCGTCAATCTCATAGCGGCCGGCTTCGTCGACACTCCGCTCTCGGCCTCGCTGCTGGGCGACCGGATCGAGGAACGCCGCGCCGAGTTGCGTGCGACGCTGCCGATCGGCCGCGTCGTCGGACCCGCGGACGTTGCGGCGTTGGCCGTCCACCTCATGGTCAATACGGCGTTGACCGGCGCGACATACGACATCGACGGCGGGCAGCAGTTCGTCTCATGACGAACACGCCAAGAGCAACGGAGTCGACATGACCGAGGAGCAGTTTCACGTCGTCGAAGTCTCCCCCTCCTATTGGCGCGTGACGTTCGACAACGGCCCGGTCAACCTGCTGGACCCGGACACGCTTGACCAGCTCGGCGCGCTCGTCGAGGGCATCAGGACCGACCCGCACCTCACGGTGGTCGTGTTCCGGAGCGACACCCCCGGCTACTTCATGGCCCACTGGGACTTCAAGGCTGACAACGCCCGAGTGGCGGGGATGCGTCCCGGACCGACCGGCCTGCACCCGTATCTGGACAACCTGGTGCGGCTCCGCAAGCTTCCAGTGGCGACGATCTCGGAGATCCGCGGCCGTACCCGCGGCGCGGGCAGCGAGTTCGTGCTCGCCACCGACATCCGCTTCGCGTCCGAAAGGGCGGTCCTCGGCCAGTTCGAGGTCGGTGTCGGTACCGTTCCCGGTGGCGGACCCATGGCACGACTCGGACGGCTGGTCGGTCGGGGCCGCGCCCTGGAGATCCTGCTCGGCGGCGACGACATTCCCGCCGACCTGGCCGCCCAGTACGGCTACGTCAACCGCCTCGTTCCGGATGCCGAGATCGAAGACTCCACTGACGCGTTCGCGCGCCGCATCGCAGCCTTCGACAAAGTGGCCATCACCGGAATCAAGGAACTGGTCGACGTAGCCACCCTGCCCGAGGACAGCGAATTCACGCCAGGCCTCCAGGCGTACTTCTCCACCGCCGGCCGCCCGGAACACCGGCCGTTCGTCCAACGCCTGCTGGAGAACGGCCTGCAGCAGCCCGGCGGCATCGAGACCGACCTCGGCACCGCGATCGGGCGGCTGCGGCAGCCGTGACACCGCCTACCGCGGGGACGCCTCCCAGGTCAGCCGCCGGATGCGGACCAGGGAACACTGTCGCGCTGCGCAACCTGGCGATCCGCCCGGCGAACGACGGCAACTGCGGCATCGCCGCCGGACTCCGCCACGTCTCCTGCACGCCATTCACCCGGAACGGGACGGGACCCGGCGAACGTACTGGCTGAGGGTGCCCCCTCGACCCGGACCGTGAAGGCGGTCGTCGCCTGGACGTTCGGCATCCACCCCGACGTGTGGGAGCCGGTCCGGGAGACCTGAGGCGGAAGCCCGCGGAAGCAGACTCCGGCGGTTGCTGCGCGGTGCGGGGAACCGCCCTCGCAGCGCCCCGCCGCTGGTTCGTGCCGTCGATGGCGGCGCCGCGCGCAGGAGGGAGCACCGGCCCGGCCCGCCCCCGGGCGAGTGGGAAGTCGAGTCGGTTCGAAAGCAGTCGTCTTGCGGTGCGTCACAGACGCATACCGACCGGGCTTCAGCAGCACTGGTGCCCAACAAGCGCTCGGCCACGTGTACTTGACGGCCGACACCCGAGACGGACCGGGCTGAGTGACGGCAACGGAAACGTTATCCGTCCACCCCGTTGACACTCTGCGATGCGCTGCTTACTGTCTCGCCATCGTTCCGGACACAGTACGAGATCTCGAACAGCTGAGAGGCAACCGCTCTGCCCACCAACGGAATCACCACGCATGTGGCCCGGAACGCCATGCCGCGACCGGACCCACGTCCGGTCGTACGCCGGCACGGGGCTCGTGGCGGCCGGAGGAACCCGGGTGCCGGGCCGCCCGGAGGAAGCGACCGCTGCTCCGCGAGGCACCGAGGCCCCTGAGCGCCGATACCCGGCCTCTCTCGTGATCCCCGCCCTCGGCCTTCGGTCACCCCGCCCCTTCCCGACGGCAGTTCACGCAGTTCCGGCCCACCTTCCTGGAGACGCCCACGGACATGCCGACGACCTCGGCAGCCGTGAGACGTCCACCGGGTTCCCCCACCGATCCGCTGCGGCGCGCCTTCCGTCAAGGGCTCGGCCCACTCAGGTCCAGCTCCGCCCAAGGGGGCTCCACACGCGCCGCATCCGGCGTCGGGAGCCGAGGGTTCGGGGCGGGGACAACACACTCCGGCCTGATGCCCCACCGCCCGGCCCGCCGGCCACTCCCGCAGAGACCCGCTACGCCGTCACCCCCTTCTCAACGACGAGAAGAGCAAGGAACGAACACCATGCTCAACCGAAGAACCGCCGTCGCCGGCGCTGTCTCCGTCTCCTTCGTCCTGACCCTGTCCGCCTGTGGCGAGAAGAGCGACGCCGGCTCCGACGGGCTCGTCAAGGGCGGCACCGTGGGCATCGCCATGCCGACCCGCGCGTCAGAGCGCTGGATCTCCGACGGGAAGAACGTCGTCGAGGACCTGAAGGGCATGCGGTACAAGACCAGGCTGGTCTACGGCGACGACGACCCGGACCGTCAGGTCGCGCAGATCGAGAAGCTGATCAAGGAGAACGTCGACGCACTGGTCATCGCCGCCATCGACAACCAGGCCCTGAAGGGCGTGCTCCAGCAGGCCGCCGCGGCCAAGATCCCGGTGATCTCCTACGACAGGCTCATCCTCGGCACGAAGAACGTCGACTACTACGCGTCCTTCGACAACGAGCAGGTCGGCCGCCTCCAGGCCCGCTACATCATCGACAAGCTCGGCATGGACGACGGCGAGGGCCCCTTCACCGTCGAGTTGTTCGCCGGCTCCGCCGACGACAACAACACCCGGTACTTCTTCGACGGCGCGATGAAGCTGCTCCAGCCCTACCTGGACAGCGGGAAGCTGATCGTTCGGTCGGGCCAGACCAAGCTCGGTCAGGTCACCACCCGGCGCTGGGACGGTGCCACCGCACGCAAGCGCATGGACGCGATCCTCACCCGGTCCTACGCGAACGGGAAGGTCGACGCGGTGCTGTCGCCGTACGACGGCATGTCCATCGGCATCCTGGCCGCACTGAAGGCACACGGCTACGGGCCGGGCGGCAAGGAGCTGCCCGTGGTCACCGGTCAGGACGCCGAGCTGGCCTCGGTGAAGTCGATCATCGCCGGCCAGCAGACGCAGACCATCTACAAGGACCTCCGCGAGCTCGCCCAGGTCACCTCCCAACTGGTCGACGACCTGCTCAACGGCAGGCGACCCACGGTCAACAACACCACGACCTACAACAACGGAGCAAAGGTCGTGCCCGCCTATCTGCTGCAGCCGACGAGCGTCGACAAGAGCAACTACGAGGACATCCTGGTCGCCGGCGGCTTCTACACGGACGCCGAGCTCAAGTAGGAGCTGTTCGTCTGATCACGCGTGGGCACCGGCACCCGTGAGCGGGCGACTGCCGCCCGCTGGTCATCTGGTGGTCTTCCGGTTCCGAAGGGCGGCCGCGGTGAAGCGCGTCATTCCTCGGCCGGGGCGGGGGCTCGGGGAAGGCGTAGCTGGAAGCATGCTCCGAGGGACCGGGGGGTGAGGGCGAGGGTGCCTCGGTGACGGTGGGCCAGGTCGCGGGCGATGGCGAGGCCCAGGCCGGTGCCGCCGTGGTCGCGGGAGCGGGCGTCGTCGAGCCGGACGAAGCGTTCGAAGATGCGCTCGGCGTCCTTGGTGGGCACGCCCGGTCCGTCGTCGTGCACCGTGAGGACGACCCAGGCGTCCTGGTGTCGGATGGTGATCTGGATGCGGTGTGCGGCGTGGCGGGCGGCGTTGTCGATGAGGTTGCGCAGCAGCCGTTCGTATTCGTCTGGGTTTCCGTGTGCGTGTGCGGGGGCGGGGCTGTCGCAGGTGAGGCTCAACGGTCGTTCGGTGAGGGGGTATTGCTCGGTCAGCCGCGAGGCGAGGGCTGTCAGGTCGACTGTTTCGCGGCCGGCTGCGGGGGTGCGGGTGTCGAGGCGGGCGAGGAGCAGCAGGTCTTCGGCGAGGGCGTGGAGGCGGCGGGTCTGTCGTGCGGCGGTGGTGGCCGCGGCGGGCCAGTCGGTGCGTTCCGGGTAGGCGAGCGCGACTTCCAGGCTGGCCAGCAGTGTGGTGAGGGGGCTGCGTAGTTCGTGGGCGGCGTCCGCGACGAAGCGGCGTTGCTGGGCGGCGGCGTCGTCGAGGCGTTGGAGGGTGGTGTTGATGGTGGTGGCCAGGGCGGTGATCTCGTGTCCCGTGGCGGGGACGGTGACGCGTTCGCGGGGGTCGCTCGCGGTGACCGAGGCGGTGAGGACGCGGATGGCTTCGACCGGCCGCAGCGCGATTCGGACGGCGAAGTAGGCGGCGGCGGCGATCAGTACGAGGCTGACGAGCCCGGCCCGCAGCAGCAGGCGGTCGGTGGTGTCGCTGATCGACTCGGCTGTCTGCGGGAGCACCACCACATAGACCCGCAGCTTGGCGTCGCCGGCGACACCCAGAGCGGCGACCTTGTCGCTGCTCAGTTCACCGGCACTGATATCGGCGGACATGACCCGATAGGTTCCGCCGGCCATGTCGTCTCTGATCCCGGGGTTGTAGTCGCGGTTCACAGGCAGGCGGACGAAGTTGGGCGACCCCTGCCCGGTCGGGGCGGGCAGCACATGGCGGGTGCCGGGACCGAAGTCGACCATGCCTCCGCCGTAGGCGACAGCGGTGCGTCGGCCGGTCGCGACGACCTCGTACGGCACGGCGCTTCTACGAACGGGAACCACACCCTCGTTCAGCTGATCGACCAGAGCCCAGAGCTGTACCAGGGCTTGTTCTTCGGCGATCTGCGTGCTCTGGCGGTAGACGTCGCGGTGTACCCACCAGCCGATGCCGACCAGGATGACGGCGGCGGTCGAGGCGGCGGCCAGGGCTGTGCGGGCTCGTACCGAACGCGGCCACCAGCGGCGTCGCGGCTCAGTCGCGTTCACGGTCGTCCACCAGCCGGTAGCCGGTACCCCGTACGGTCTGCAGGGACTGCCGGTGGAACGCGGCGTCCACCTTCTTGCGGAGGGCGCTGACG
Source organism: Streptomyces sp. NPDC043878 (assembly GCF_056435735.1). NCBI lineage: Bacteria > Bacillati > Actinomycetota > Actinomycetes > Kitasatosporales > Streptomycetaceae > Streptomyces > Streptomyces sp. NPDC043878. The sequence continues at coordinate 123,533 of NZ_JBWKDW010000022.1, read as the reverse complement.
CGCGCCTCCACCAGGTTGGGATCCTGGGCCTCGTCGGGCCACGCGTGATAGAGCAGATCCGTTTTGGAGACCGCCTGGCCCGCCCGGCGGGCCAGCAGCTCCAGCACGGCGAACTCCCGGGGTGTGAGGTCCACCCGGGCCCCGGCCCGGCGGCAGACCCGGCCGGCGACATCCAACGAGAGGTCGCCCACGGCAAGGACGGGCGGGGCGACCGTGGCGGCTCGTCTGACCAGGGCCCGCAGCCGTGCGACGAGCACCATGTAGGAGAAGGGTTTGGCCAGGTAGTCATCGGCCCCCGTGTCCAGGGCCTCTGCCTGGTCCCAGTCCCCGTCCTTGGCGGTGAGCACCAGGATGGGGGTCGCGTTGCCCTCCCGGCGCAGCTGGGCGCAGACCTTGTAGCCGTTGAGTCCGGGCAGCATCAAGTCCAGTACGACAAGGGCGTATTCGCCGGTCCGGGCCATCCACAGTCCGTGTCGGCCGTCATGGGCGAGGTCGACGCTGTAGCCCTCGGCGGTCAGACCGGTGTGCAGGGTGTGGGCAAGGTCCACCTCGTCTTCGACCACCAGGATGCGCATGTGGTGCAGCCTCGCACAGCGCCGGCCCGGCTTCCTGATCGGCCGGTCAGGTTGGGTCAGCAACCGGTCAACGAGGTCCGGGCACGCTGGCGGAGTGTCTTCGCCACTGCTGAAAGGCCCTGTCGCCGATGTCCGTTGATGAACGTGCCCCCGCCGTGGCCAGGACGGTTTCCCCTCCCGTACCCGCCCGTCGACAAACACCGAGCCCGGCCAGAGCCGTGGTCGTCATCGCGCCCTCGTCGCTGACCATCGCTCTGGGGCTCTGGGGTATCCGCAGGAAGAACACCATGTGGGGGGACGAGTCCGTCACCTGCCAGCTCGCGCACCGCGATCTTTCGCAGATATGGCTCACCGCCCAGCATGTTGATCTGGTCCATGCCCTCTACTACGCCGTGATGCATGAGATCTTCGGTCTCTTCGGCGGAGGGCTGCTGACGTTGCGGCTGCCCTCTGTGCTGGCAATGTCCGTCGCGGCGAGCGGAGTCGGGCTTCTGGGGCTACGCCTCGCGGGACCCCGTGCGGGGCTGCTGGCCGGGCTGGTGTTCCCGCTCCTTCCCCAGGTGCAGAAGTACGCGCAGGAAGGCCGCTCGTATGCCATGGTCTGTGCCCTGGTCACCTGGGCCACCTATGCGCTCGTGGTCAGCGTCCCGCATCGCGCCCGGTGGCGGTGGGCGGTCTATGGCTCCACCATGCTGCTGGCCTGTCTGCTCCATGAGTTCGCGGTCCTCGCCCTGGTCGCACACGGCGTCACACTGGTCGTCTCCCGAGTTCCACGACCGGTGCTGAGGGCGTGGAGTGTGGCTGCCGCGTGCGTCATGGCCGGGCTGTTGCCGCTGGCGATCCGCAGTGCGGGGCAGTCGGGACAGGTGTCCTGGATCGGCGGACCGGTGCGGCTTCGTTATCTCCTGGTTGTGGCGGTCGTGGGCGTGGCGTGTGCCCGAGCGCCCCTGGGGGTGAGGGGGCCCGTGCGGCTTTCCGTGCTGGCTGTGCCGATTCTCGTGCTTCCGGGCCTTCTGCTGCTGATCGCCTCACTGGTCAAGCCCCTTTTCGTCGACCGGTATGTGCTCTACAGCAATATCGGAATCGCCTTGCTGCTGGGCGCCTGCATGGATTACTTCCACCGGCGGCAGCGGTCTTCCCGCAACGCGTGGATCGCGGCGGTCGCCGTACTGGCCGCGCTCGTCCAGCCGAGCCTTTCGCTGAGGACGCCCCAGAGCCGGAGCAACGACGTCACCGCCATCGGCGCCACCGTACGCAGGGAAGGCCGTCCCGGCGACGGGCTGCTGTATCTCTCCGGCCAGCACCGGATCTTGACTGCGGCCAACCCCGAGGACACCCGTTTCCTGACAGATCTCGCCCTGGCACAGGACCCCGTTTCCTCGAACACACTTGCAGGTGTCGAGCTTCCCGCCCAGGAAATAGCCGCACGCATGCTGGAATTCGACCGGATCGTCGTGGTCCGCGCAGCGGGTGCGCACTCGCCGACCGACCCGCAGGAGGAAGCGAAAACAAGCACCCTGCGGCGCCACTTCCACGAGCACGGAACAACCCACGTCAACGGGGCGCGAGTCACCGTCTACGTCCGAGACCACGACCCGCCCCCGAAGGCCGGCCCTGGATCCAACAGCCCGGGTGCGAGCGGTGGGGTGACGAGGCGACCGCGACTGGTGCCGGCCCGGCCGGCTCCACCGCCAGACGGCGTGTTGAGCTCGGCCAGCGAGCCGACTCCGGGACGGGACGAAGTGGTTGCGGCGGAAGCGGCCGATGTCGCTCTCGACCCCGCCCTTGTCGCCCACCTGCGGACCGTGGGAGCGGTGTCCGCGTCCACCGCCGGTACTCCGCGCGGACAGCCGGGGCGCGGCACCAGGCTGCCGTGACGCCTCCGGCCCCAGAGGGAAGCAGCGCCGGCGTTCCCGCTGCGAGTGCGGCCGGCTGCTCTGGCCTCAGTGAGCGAACCTGGCCGGCGATCGGGCCGACGCCAACGTGTCACGCTTGACCTGGTTGACGAGGGGCCGCACGCTCCGGGAAGGGCCGGCATCCCGGGCCACCACCACGTCGGCGTCCCGGCCTCCGGCAGGACGGACCGAGGAGGCCACGCGTGCAGGAAAGCCGCACAGGACGGCAGGGCCGTAGGTGACGACGGACCAGGTGCTCATCGGCGTGGGCTTGATCCTGGTCCTGGCCGTCGGATCGCAGATCCTGGCCGGCCGCCTGCACATCCCCGCCCTCATCGTTCTGTTGCCGGTCGGCTTCGCCGCGGGCGCGCTGATCGACGACGTCGACCCCGAGCAACTGTTGGGCGCCGCGTTCTCACCGCTGGTGTCACTGGCCGTCGCCGTCATCCTCTACGACGCCGGGCTCGGGCTGGACATGGCGAGGCTGAAGGGCCACACCCGCCGCGTCGTCGTCCGGCTGATCTGGATCGGTGTCCTGATCACCGGGGTGCTCGCCGCGCTCCTGGCCGCGCCACTGCTGGGGATGTCCTCACGGGCGGCCGTCATGACCGGCACGATCCTCGTGGTCTCGGGGCCGACGGTCGTCGGACCGCTGCTCAGCTTCGTGCGCCCCAAGGACCGCCTCCAGCGCGTCCTGATCTGGGAGGGCTCCCTCATCGACCCGGTCGGTGGTGTCCTGGGCGCACTGGTGTTCCACGCGGTCGTGGCGAGCTCGCACCACCACCTCGGAAGCGGGATGGAACACTTCCTGGGAAGCGTGGGCGTCGGCGTGGCCGGCGGAGCGACCGGGACCGCCCTGCTGTGGGTGCTGTTCCGGGTGCTGCGGCTCGGCGAGGTCCTCGGCACCACGGCGCAGCTCGCCGCGGTGATCGGGGTGGCGGCGTTCTGCGATGTCCTGCGCGACGACACCGGGCTCATCGCCGCCGTGGTGATGGGCCTGGCCGTCGCCAACCTTCCCTCGATGGACGTTCCCGCGCGCCGGCCCTTCTTCGAGACCCTGGTCAGCCTCATCCTCGGCCTGCTGTTCATCTCGATCTCCGCCACCGTCACCCCGCACTCGCTTCGCCATGTGTGGCTGCCCGCGCTCGGACTTGCCGCCTTTCTGGTGCTAGTCGTCCGGCCGCTGGTCGCGGTCGTGTCCACCCTCGGCACCGACCTGACCGGCGCTGAGCGGGGCTTCATCGGCTGGATGGCGCCGCGCGGCATCGTCGCGGCCGCCACCGCCTCGACGTTCTCGGCCGGCCTGGTGGCCGACGGGATCGGCGGCGCGTCGAAGATCCTCCCGGCCACGTTCGTGGTCATCGTCGCGACCGTGACGCTCTACGGTCTGACCGCCGCCCCCGTAGCCCGGCGTCTGGGCGTCGTGCGTCTGTCCCGCTCACGGCCGCTGCTGGTCGGCGGCGACCCCTGGGTCGTCGATCTGGGGGCGGCCCTGAAGTCGGCCGGGCTGGAGGTGGTGATGTGGGCGGGGGAGGAGGAACAGCGTGAACGCATCCGGCGGGCCGGGATCGAACTCGCACCCGGTGAACTGCTGGGCGCCGCCACGGGCGGGGCCGCCGGGCTGGAGGGCATCACCGCGGTGTACTTCCTCACCGCCGAGGACGACTTCAACGCTCTCGCGGCGGTGCTTCTGCGCGGCAGTGTGGAGGGCCCGGTCCACCGTCTCAACGCGCCGGCCGACAGCCACGGAGTAGTGGCGCCGTTCATCGGCGGCGAGGTTCTGTTCGGCCCGGACCTGACCTGGCCGGCGTTTGCCCGCCGATACGAGAACGGGGCAGCGGTTCTGGGGCAGCCGGCCGGCGACGCCCCGCGTCCGGGCAGCGATCTGCTGTTCGTCGTGCGCCGGGACGGCAGCCTCGAACCGGTCACGGAAGCCGGCACGCCCCCGCCACGGCTCGGTGACACGGCCGTCCTGCTGACCCCGGGCGCGCGGGGCCGCGAGAGCCGGCCGGAGTAGACCGGCTTTCGGCTGTCCGACGTGCCGTCCCCACCCGGGGCCGAGCCTCCACGCGGCGGATGCGGAATCCGCCGGGGCCCGGTTCGCGTCCTGACTGCGCAGCCGGTTCCTGGCGTCGCCGCACGGGTGGGCGCGCTCAAGTCCTTCCCGCGAGCACGCTGCCCGCCCCGACCGACGGGCGGTCCACGGTAGGGACATGCCGTGATGCCGAATCCGGCACCGGCCACCATGATCGGGATGAGGAAGAGCGCGTGGACGGCACCGGTCCGCGCCGCGGGCCCTGATCGTTTCTGCCGCAGTCACCACCCCAGGGCGATCACGGATCGGTGTCACCGGCCGGGAGGGAAGCGATGTCACGGAGGCCAGGCGTTGCGTCACGCCCAGCGAGGCGCGCCACGCCCGAGGAGCGGCCGGGGGCCTGGCGGCGGGGAGCCTCGGGGCCGTGCCCGTCGACTCGGCCAGGTGGAGCACGTCCCGACGCACCGGGAACGGGCAGGTCTCGAAGCGGCGGCTTCCGGTCGGGCGGCTTCCCAACGGTCGCCCTCCGGACCGGAAGCCTGCGAGCCGGATGTGTGCGAGCCGGATGCCTGCGGACCGGATGCCTGCGGACTGGGTGCCTGCGGGCCGGATTCCTGCGAGCCGGATGCCCGCGGGCCGGATGTCTCCGGGCCGCAGGAGGAGCGGCCCGCTCCCAGGCGGGTGCCGGGCAAGCGGCGGCCCGTTCGTCGGATCCCGCCACCTGTGCCGATCCCCATCGGCGTAACGCGTCCTCGTTCCGATTCCCTCAAGACGCGGCGGTCCTCACGGCCGACCGCCCCAGCTCGACAACCAGGGCTCCGTCATGCGGTGACGCGTGCCTTCCGGAGGTCCCGGTATGACCACTCCCAGCCGTCCCACCGAGCCCGACGAGAAGACCCGTACAGCCGCCGGGGACCCGCTGTCACTCGTCCGCAGCCGCGGATACCTGTTCCTTCTCCTCATCGCAGCGGTCGTCGGCATCCCGATCTCGGCGCTGGCATTCGGCTTTCTCGCACTCGTCAACACGCTTCAGTCGCTCACCTACACCGATCTGCCGAGGGCCTTGGGTTTCCACGGCACGCCCAACTGGTGGCCGGTACCGCTGCTGGTCGTGTCCGCGCTCCTGGTCGGCCCGATCGTCCGCTACCTCCCCGGCAACGGTGGGCACGAGCCGGCCCGGGGGTTCGTGGCCTCGGGCCCGACCCCGGCGGTGAACCTGCCCGGCGTGGCGCTGGCCGCGGTGGTCTCCCTCAGCCTCGGCGCCGTCATCGGACCGGAGGCTCCGCTGATCGCCCTGGGCAGCGGTCTCGCCGTGGCCATGCTGCGACTGACGCGGAAGGCGATCCCGAACCAGGCCACCGCCGTCGTGGGAGCCTCCGGGAGCTTCGCCGCGATCAGCACCCTGCTCGGCTCCCCGCTGCTCGGAGCGTTCCTGCTGATGGAGATGTCCGGCCTGGGTGGACCGATGCTCGGCGTCGTCCTGGTACCCGGACTGCTCGCCTCCGGCATCGGCGCGCTCATCTTCACCGGCCTGGGCTCGTGGACCGGCCTGGGCACCTACTCGCTGACCCTGCCGGACGTGCCCCGGGCCGCCACGCCGGACGCCGCCGGGTTCGGCTGGGCGGTCCTGATCGGGGTGGCGGCGGCCCTGCTCGGTGTCGGGATCCGATGGCTGGCTCTGCGCCTGCTCGCACTGGTCGAACCGCGACGCCTGACGGCCACTCTGGTCGCGGGCGTCGTCGTCGGCGTGATCGCCCTGCTCTTCGCCGAGTGGACGGGCCACCCGGCATCGGGAGTCCTGTACTCGGGACAGAGCGGCCTCGGCCCCCTTCTCACCGCCAGCGCGCAGTACTCGGCAGGTGCCCTCGTGCTGCTCGTCGTCTGCAAGGCACTGGCCTACTGCGTGTCCATGGCAGCTTTCCGCGGAGGCCCGGTCTTCCCCGCCATGTTCGTCGGCGCGGCCGGCGGCATCGCACTCTCCCACCTGCCCGGGCTCGGTGTGACGGCTGGGCTCGCGATGGGCGTGGGCGCGATGTCCGCGGCGATGCTCAGGCTGCCGATGACGTCCCTGCTGCTGGCCACCCTGCTTCTGGGTTCACAGGGACTCACTGTCATGCCGCTGGTGATCGTGTCGGTCGTGTGCTCCTACGTCCTCACGCTCAGGTTGACCCCGAAGCCGGCCGCAGCAGCCGCGACCGAACAGGACACGGGCGTGGAGCCGGGCGGCTGAGCCGCCGGGGGCGCGGTCCGTGACTCGCAGTTTGCCCGTCGAGTGACTCGACCACGCCGACCGCGTAACACTTATGGCGCCCACCGATTGCCGCCTGCGGTGGCACTGCGTCTCATATACCCCATGCAGCAACACACCTCTCCACCTGACGGTGCGGTGCCTCCGATGGAGCGCTCGCACTGGGTGGCCTTCGCCGGAATCCTGCTCCTGGTCAGCGCCCTCTTCAACCTGCTCAACGGATTCGTTGCGATCTTCAACCACGGCTTCTACTCGACCGTGTACTCCGGGGGCAACCGGCTGCTCATCTTCAACTACACGGCCTGGGGCTGGATCTGGGTCGCCTTCGGCATCGTGATGGCCCTGGCGGGCCTCGGCGTGCTTGTCGGCTCCAGAGCGGCGCGACGGACGGGAATCTGTCTGGCAGCGGTCTGTCTCGTCGGTCAGATGATCTTCCTTCCGGTGTACCCGTTCTGGTCGATCTCCACGATGGTGGTGTCCGTGCTGGTCATCTACGGTCTGCTGGTCGAGCCGCGGCACGTGCACGGCGCGCGCGTGTAGCGCAGCGCGGGGTGGGACGTAAATGGCGGGCGGCGATGACGCCCGGCCGCTACGCTCGCCCACATGAACACGCCTTCGCCTCAGCAGTGGATGATGCCCCGCCGACGGGGCTGCTGAGTACGGACGCGTACCGAATCCGAGGCCCCGGGACGGGGCCTCGATTGTTGTGCGTTCAGGCCTCGCCACCCGGTAGGAGGACCGATGACCGCGCAACGCCACTTCATCACCACGACCATTCCGTACGTCAACGCCCGCCCGCACCTGGGCTTCGCGCTGGAGCTCGTCCAAGCGGACACACTGGCCCGACATCACCGCTCGCGAGGTGGGCAGGTCCGGTGCGCCGTACAACTCCCTCGCCGGCTTCGACAGCGAGGAACTGCTGACCGAGGGGCAGATCGCCATCCTTCCCGCCGGCCACCCCCTCGCTACGCGAAAGACGTTGTCCCTGGCCGACATCAGTGACGTTCCCGGTCTTCCGCTCGCCCGCTGGCCCCGTCACGGCGTTTCCCCACCCGGGCCGGGCCTCGAAATCCGCGACCAGACGCAGTTGGCCCCGCTGATCGCCCTCGGACGCACCGTGGCCCTCTACCCCGACTCGGCCCGTGCCTGGCTGTGCGCCGAGCGCACAGCCGTCCCCGTGACCGACGCCCCCCCGTCGTCACTCACATCGCCTGGCCCGCGCACAGCCGTTCTCTCGCCCTGACCGGGTTGAGCCGCACGGCCACACGACTGCGGGCGTCTCGCGTCTTTCCTCGCCGGCCTCGCTGACGAGTCGAGGGGCGCGCCAAGCCGGCGCGGCCCCGGCCGGGGACACGACGTTCGGAACCCCGTCTTCCTCTTGTGCGCCGGGCGGATTCCCTCGCTCGGCAGGGCAACCCCTTGCCGATCCGGCGAGTCGTACGGGCCGTACCGGCGGCCTCACCACCAGGAGACAGCGCATGAACAGGCAGCGAAGAGCGTTCCGTACGGGTCTTGCCGTCGTTCTGGCGGTGACCGGGGTGGTGGCCGTGCCGGCGGTCGGGGCGGCCGCCGATGACGCACGACCGGTCGCGCCGGTCGCGCCGCGGTCGCAGGACGACTTCAACGGCGACGGCTACGGGGACCTTGCCGTGGGAGTGCCTTCCGCGCGGGTCGGGGGGCGGGCGAAGGCCGGGTACGCGGCAGTGGTCTACGGGTCGGCGAATGGGCTGAAGACGTCCACGAAGCGGGTGTTCACCCAGAACAGCGCCGGAACACCGGGTACGGCCGAGGCCGGTGATCAGTTCGGCAGTGCGCTGACCACCGCGGACCTGGACCGGGACGGGTTCGCGGATCTGCTCGTGGGAGTTCCCGGGGAGGACACGGCCGCAGGGCTGAACTCGGGTCTGGTGGAGGTGTTGTGGGGTGGTGTGCGGGGACTGTCGGCCGGGACGGTGGTGAGGTCGGGGCGGGAGGGCGACCATCTGGGCTTCCAGGGCCATCTGGCGGTCGGGGACGTGGACGGTGACGGCGTCGGCGATCTGATCACCGTGGTGAACCAGCACGACCTGTCGCTGACCGGCGGTCCCTTCACCCGGAGGGGGTCGGGTGCGGGGCGCCGGCAGGTGGTGAAGGACGCGTACGACAGTTACGTGATGGATCTGGCCGTGGGTGACGTCAACGGTGACGGTGTCACCGATGTGGTGGGGGCCGAGCGTGATGCCCGCGAGTGGGACTCGCGCCGGATCGTGTACTGGTTCGGGACCCGGCAGGGGCTCACCCCGTACACCCTGGTCCATGACACGGACGGCACCGGACTGATGGGGGGCGAGAACCTGGACGTCGGTGATGTGAACGCCGACGGTTACGCGGACATCGTGGTGGGCCGGGTCGTCGAGGGGTATCCCAGTGACGCCGGCACCTACCGGGCCAAGGGGGGCCGTGTCGCCTGGATTCCCGGCACCGCTGCCGGGCCCGACGGGGCCAGGGCGACGTTCTTCAGCCAGGCCACACCCGGCATCCCCGGAGGTGCGGAGAAGGGCGACCGGTTCGGCACCGACGTCCAGGTGGGTGACGTCGACGGCGACGGCTACGAGGACGTCGTCACGGGCCTGCCGGGGGAGGACAGGCACAGAGAGGACCTGGACGTGTCCGACATCGGCATGGTCGCGTATCTGCGTGGCAGCGCGGACGGCCTGACCGCCGCCGGGGCCCGCGTGGTCTCCCAGGACTCCTGGGGCGCCATCCCGGGCGTCTCGGAGCGGGGCGACGCCTTCGGCAGCGCCCTGCACCTCGGAGACAGCAACGGCGACGGCCGGCAGGACATGAGCGTCGGCGCGCCGGGGGAGAACTCCGGCTCCGGCTCCGTGTGGGGCTTCCGCTCGGAGGCGTATGTGGTGTCGGCCGGAAACACGGTCATCTTCGGCAACAGTCTGCTCGGCACCGACGGCACCCACGCGCGGCTGGGTGCGGGCTTCGCCTACTGACACAGCCGCCATCGTGGACCGGCCCGCACGGACGGGTGAGAGGCCCACGCTTGTCCATCCTCGAAGAACACGCGGCATGCGCCGCGTCGGTCCAGTCGGCGGGCTGTCGGCGGAAGTTCGGCGTGTGCTTTTCACCGGATGGCGGAAAACGTACTGAGTAGAAGCACTCATGTGTGTCAGGACGCGGGCTGGCAGGCTCCGCGGCATGACAAGTGGCAGAGGGGCACTGACGGCCCTGCATCTATTCCTGGTCTGGGCGACGACGGCGGCCGCCGTACCGGTGCTCGGCTTCGAGCTGGTGGCGGCGGCCTGGGGCGGCGGTGCCGGAGCGACGACGCAGGTCCTCGCTTTCGGCGTGCCGCTGATGGTGGGTCTGCTCGCCCTGGCGGCCATCCCGGCGAAGTCCGTGGTGCCGATGTGCGGCTCGGTGCGACGCAGGCTCGGTTGGGCGGTCCTGGTCTTCGTGCTCGGCACCCTCGGCGTTCTGGCGGGCCTGGCCGCCTACGCCGGGGACGTCGACCTGGGGAGCGCCGGCACGCGGGTCGCCCTGACAGGTGTGCCGTACGCCGTCGCCGCGGCGTTCTTCGTACCGAGCAGATGGGTACGGCTGGGAGGGGTGGCCGCGCTGGCGGCGGGCGTCGTCTTCGGGAGCGTCATCGGCCCGGCGCAGGCGCAGCAGCGCCGGCACGCGGCGGAGATCGCGCACTACCGGCAGCATCCCGAACTGCTGTACCTGGGCGCCGCGCCCCCTGGGCTGAGGGTCTCCCGCGCCGTGGTGGGCCCCGCCTACTTCGGCGTCGAGTACCACCCCGTCCGGGAAGGATACGAGTCGGGCTACGTGGGCCTCACGGTGCGTGTGGCCCTCACGCCGACACCACGATGCCCGGAGTTCGTGGAGAAGGATGCGACCTGCACGGTGGACGCGCACGGTGAGATGCGCGTGATCCGCCCGCTGCCCGGCGGCATCCGCGGCATCACTCTCACCCGTCACCGCCACGGCGTGGACACGGAGGTCACCAGCCAGTCCCTCGGCGAGTCGGGCCTGCGCCACCTCCTGAACACACTGCATCCTCTGTCGAACACGGAACTGGACACGCTGATGCGGGAGAAGGTGATCACCCAGGGCTACTGATCGTCCAGAGGGCCACTGAGGCTTGGCGGTTGAGGTCCCCCGGCGATGCGGCGGCGCCTCCCATGCGGTGGCCGGTCCGATCGACGCCGGGCAGGAGCACGGGCGCGAGCACGGCGAGCACGCCGTGTGGTTGTCGTCGTTCCCTCGGTCTCGGCGCGGGTGAGAGTCTCCCTCGGCAGTGAGTCGATGTTCCCTCGGTCTCGGCGCGGGTGAGAGTCTCCCCCGGCAGCGTGTCGATCGGTGGGTCTCCCGCTCGACGCCTTGGGCGGAGGCGGGACCCGCGAAGGCAGAAACCGGAAGGGCCGCCGCTCCGGGAGCGACAAGTGCTGCCCAGTCATCGACAACCGGATGCCCCGAGGAGAGACCAAGCGGATCCGCGCCCGTATGAGCATGAGCGCAGACGGCTACGTGACCACACCCAGCGGGTGGCCGCCCTGACTTCCGACTCCGCTTTCGTCTCCGGCGACGAAAGCCACGGCATCCGGGAGCGTGCTGGCCTTCCTGCTGCTCCAGCGCCACTGGCAGAGCGGACTGGCCACCGGCGGCGTCAAGCAGTAGCCCCGACACCCCCACAACGCCCCCTTCCCTCCGGAGGTTTGTTCATGGCGGACCTGGCCGCCCGCGTCCTCTTCGGCGCCGCCTACTACCACGAGTACCAGCCCTACGAACGCCCCGACGAACGCCTCAAGACCGATCTCGACCTGATGGCCGCCGCCCACGTCAGCGTGATCCGGGTCGGGGAGTCCGTCTGGTCGACCTGGGAGCCGGAGAACGGCCGGTTCGACCTCGACTGGCTCCAGCCCGTCCTCGACGGGGCCCACGAACGCGGCATCCACGTCGTCCTCGGCACCCCCACCTACGCCGTACCGCCGTGGCTGGCCCGCCAGTACCCGGAGATCACCGGCGAGCGGCGCACCGGCGAGCGCATCGGATGGGGTGCCCGGCAGGAGGTCGACTTCACCCACCCCGCGTTCCGGTTCCACGCCGAGCGGATCGTCCGCAAGGTCGTCGCCCGGTACGCCGGCCATCCGGCGGTCATCGGCTTCCAGGTCGACAACGAACCGGGCCTGGAGCTCTTCCACAACCACGGCGTCTTCCAGCGCTTCACCGACCACCTGCGTGCCAGGTACGGCGACGTCGACACCCTCAACCGCGAGTGGGGCCTGGTCTACTGGTCGCACCGGCTGTCGACGTGGGCCGACCTGTGGACGCCGGACGGCAACGCGCAGCCTCAGTACGACGTCGCCTGGCGGGAGTTCCAGGCCCGCCAGTGCACCGAGTTCATCGGCTGGCAGGCCGACATCGTCCGCGAGTACGCCCGCCCCGGGCAGTTCGTCACCACCTGCATCTCCTACAAGCGTCCCGCGGTGGAGGACGACGAACTGACCGACCGCCTCGACGTCACCACGGGCAACGCCTACTACGGCATGCAGGACGATCTGCTGCTGCCCGACACGAGGCCGGACGACCACGAGCAGAGCTGGCAGACCACCGGCGTGTGGGCGCTGTACCAGACCGCGGACTGGATGTTCTCCTCCCGCCAGGAGCCGTTCCTGGTCACCGAGACCAACGCGTCGTCCATCGGCATGCCGTGGGACAACCGGCCGGCCTACGACGGTCAGTGGCGCCAGGCTGCCTGGGCGCTGGTCGGCCGCGGTGCCCGCATGATCGAGTACTGGCACTGGCACACGCTGCACTTCGGCGCGGAGACCTACTGGGGCGGTATCCTGCCCCACACCGGGCAGCCCGGCCGCACGTATGCCGAACTGGCGCGCTTGGGGGCCGAGTTCGACGCCGTCGGTCCCCTCGTCGCCGGGCTCGAACCGGACGCCGACCTCACGATGGTGTACTCGACCCCGAGCAAGTGGCTCATGGAGAAGTACCCGCCGCTGGCCAAGCCCGACGGTGAGCCCGACCCGACCGCCTACCACCGCATCCTCGACTCCTTCTACCGCGGCGCCTTCGACGCCGACCGCCAGGTCCGCATCGTCCACGCCCGTCAGCTGCACGATCCACGCGGCGAGCGGGAGGGCATGACGCCGCAGGAAGCCGTCCGGCGCCACCCCGTCCTCGTCGTCCCGGCGCTCTACGTCGCCGCGGACTCGACGCTCGACTGGCTGGCGGCCTACGCCCGCGCGGGCGGCCACCTCGTCCTCGGCCCGCGCACCGGCTACGCCGACCACGAGGCGCGGGCCCGGCACGAGCCGGCTCCCGGACGCCTGGTCGAGGCCGCCGGGGTCCGGTACGACGAGTTCAGCAACCTCACCCAGGACGTTCCGGTGCGGCCCGCGGCCGACGGGCCGCTGGACCTGCCCGGGGGAGCGACGGCCACGCGCTGGGCGGACGGTCTGACCGTCACCGACGCCGACGTACTGGTCACCTACGACCACCCCCACTTCGGCCGCTGGCCGGCGGTCACCACACGCCGCCACGGCGCCGGCCCCGTCACCACCGTCGGCACCGTGCCCGGCCGCGACCTCGCTCGGGCACTGGCCACCTGGACGGCACCCGCCTCCCGCGGCGGATGGCGGGACCTCCCGGAGTCCGTCACCGCCACCACCGGCACCGCACCCGACGGACGGCGCGTCCACATCGTCCACAACTGGAGCTGGGAGCCGGCGAGCGTACCCGCCCCGGTGGACCTCTCCGACGCCCTGAACAGTACGACTCACCCCGCGGGCACGGCGCTGGACCTCGGCGCCTGGGACGTCCGCGTGTTCGTCTCCTGATCCGGCCTCCACCGCCACCACCGTGGCCATCCCCCGAGGAGGGGCGTTGCACAGAAGAAGAGCAGGGAAAGCGCTGGGAGCCTTCGTCGCGGCATCAGCGATGCTGGCGCTACCCATGGGGAGCGTGCAGGCGTACAACCCGACGGGTGGAATCCTCTACCAGCTCGGAAACGAGCCGTGCCTGAAGGGCCGGGGCAACTGCGCGGTCTACCCGAAGTCGGCGCAACTGCCGAGCGGGCGCCTGGTCGCGTCCTTCGAGAGGTCCACCGTCGTAGCGGCGACGGGCAGCGCCGACCAGCAGACCCTGCCCGTCTACCGGAGCGACGACCACGGCACCTCCTGGCAGCCGCTGTCCGAGGTGAAGGCACAGGACCTGGGACGGGCGCAGCGCGAAGTGGAGCGGCCCCGTCGTCGACGTCGCCGGACTGACCCAGGACATGGGCGGCGGCAGGACGGAGATCGGCGGGGGGCGGCCGGGCATGCCCAACGTCGTCCGCACGACGGACGGCAGGTGGGTACTCACCTTCGAATACTGGGGCGGGGGAGTGAACACCAGATACCTGCTGGCCGATGACCCGTTGAAGTTCGCCACCGGATCGACCACCGGACCGGGCATCGGCACGGGTGTCACCACGCTGCCGCTCGACACCGGTTCCCACGCCCTGGCGACCGGCGGCAGCCCCGTCCTCATCAGGCTTCCCGGGGGGGCGCCTCGTGTACAACGCGGCCGGCAGCGGCAACGTCTGGGTCAACGAGAGCGGACGCGGCGACGGCGTGTGGAAGGAGTACCAGACGACCTCTCCGGCCGGCTACAGCCGCGACCTGCAGTACGTGGACGGCACCGGCCGCGTCGCGATCCTCAACAACCAGGGCACCTCGACCCTCGCCCACGCCGAGGTGGACCTCGGCCCATCCGACGGTCCCTACTACCAGTTGGTCAACCGCAGGACCGGCCAGGTGATCGGCACCGGGAACAAGACCAACGACGCGAACATCGGCAACGCCGACACTCCCGACGTCCGTCTGGAGAAGCCCGGCTCGGCGGCGAACCGGGACACCCAGTACTGGCACGTGTTCACCGAACCGAACGGCGGCACGACCCTGCTGAACAAGTCGGGCGGTCGCGCGGCAGCGTCTGGACGGGCAACGCGACGGCCGGCCAGCGCATCGGCCAGTGGGTCGACAACAGCGCCACCGGCAGCTGGAACCTGATCAGAACCAGCGGCGGGTTCTACCGACTGCAGTCCGTCAAGAACACGTCTCTGTACCTGAGCGGCGCGTCGGACGGGGCGCCTCTGACCTTGCAGGCCGAGACCACGGACGGCTCGCAGGACTGGAAACTCGTCCGGTAGCCCCGACTGGAAGCGGGCCCGCGACGACCTGGAGTTCTCTGTGTCCGTCGAGATCGCCGCCGATGTCGTGAGCGCGTCCGGGGGACGGCCTGTCGAGGAGTGATCGGGGCCCGGGCGTCACTGCTCCCGCCTTCCTGACCGTCAACTGACGACCGGCGGCTCCCCACCACACCGCGGCTCTTCGATGCCCTGGCCGGGGGATCGTGCCGGTGCGCCGGAAGCGCGGACGACTGTGCGGATCGACGCCTCCGGGCGGTCGGTCAGTCGGGTGCCCCGGACGGGTCCGCGGCCGAAGCGGAATCGTCGGCCGGTGCGGACCGCTCGCGGCCGTCGTGGGCCGGCGCGGACCGCTCCAAGCCCTCGTTGGCCGCGGCCCAACTGGCCAGCAGGTTCAGGGCGTCCTGCGAGGGGGACGCGGGTTCGGCGGTGTAGGTGAGGAGGAACTGGCTGGGGCCGGCAGGGAGTGGAAAGGTCTCGAAGGGCAGATCGAGGTCACCGACGACCGGGTGGTGCAGGAGTTTCACGCCGGTGGTGTGCATGCGCACGTTGTGGGCGGCCCAGCGGCGGCGGAAGTCCGCGCTGCGGGTGGAGAGTTCCCCGATCAGGTCCGTCAGCCGCCGGTCGTAGAGGTCGCGGCCGGCCTCGGCACGCAGCATGGCGACCGTGTCGTTCGCGACCTCGTCCCAGTGGCGGAAGAACCCGGGCGCGTGCGGACTCAGGAAGACGAAGCGGGCGTTGTTCGGCGGCCGCGCCGGGTCGGCGTAGACCGGCGAGAACAGGGCGCGCCCGAGGTGGTTGGCGGCCAGGATGTCCCCGCGCCCGCTGAGGATGAACGCGGGTGTGCCGCTCATGGAGTCGAGGACGCGTCGCACCGTGGGCCTGACGTGCTGCTGGGCCGGTCGGCGGCGCGGGGGGCGGGTGGTGCCGGCGCCGCGCAGGAGGTCCAGCAGGTGGAGTCGTTCGGCCTCGTCGAGCTGAAGTGCCTGCGCGATGCCTTCGATGACGCTCTCCGAGACACCCGTGGCGTTGCCGCGCTCCAGGCGGGTGTAGTACTCGCTGGAGATGCCTGCGAGGAGGGCGACCTCTTCGCGGCGCAGCCCGGTGACGCGCCGGCGCTCTCCGCCGTAGACGGGCAGTCCGGCCTGTTCGGGGGTGACTTTGGCGCGTCGCGTGCCGAGGAATTCCCGGATCTCCGCGCGGAAGTCGTCGCGAATGTCGCGATGGGTGCCGTAAGGGTCGTTTCTGCCTGCCATGGGCTTCACTCTATGAGCGCCGGGGCCGGGCTGGGGGTCCCTGTCAGTGACCCCCTCATCAGGGACTCCCACCCTCCCGTGCCAACCGGTTCTCTTGGTGATGCCCGCAGTGCCCACGACGGTGTGAACGGTCCGGGCCCGGCGGCAGCCCTGTCCGCCGGTCTCCGGCCCCTCCGCAGCAGCGTGGGCACCGCGGGCATCACCCCCGCACAGACCGGGTGCCGCTCGCGGCACCCAGAAGGAAACCCTCATGAGCAAGGTCATTCTCGTCACCGGTGCCGGACGCGGTCTGGGCACCGACATCGCCCGCGAGGCTCTCGCCGCCGGCCACCAGGTGGTCGCCACCGGCCGTCGCCCCGAAGAGGTCGAGAAGGTTCTCGGCGGACCGCAGGCCGGATTGTCGGCCGCCAGACTCGACGTCACCAGCCCGGAGGACGCCGAAGCCGCCGTCCAGGCCGCGGTCGATCGCTTCGGCGGTGTCGACGTCCTCATCAACAACGCCGGAAATCTCTACACCGGCTACTTCGAGGAGATCTCGCCCGCGCAGATGCGCCGGCAGTTCGAGACCAACCTCTTCGGCCCGATGAACGTCACCCGCGCCGTCCTGCCGATCATGCGACGGCAGCGTGCCGGCCACATCATCACCATCACCTCGACCGCCGGCCTGGTCGGTATGGAGTTCACCTCCGCCTACGCCGCCTCCAAGTTCGCGGAGGAGGGCTGGATGGAGTCGCTGCGCTACGACGTCGAGCCGTACAACATCCACACCACCGTCGTGGAGCCCGGCTACTTCCGCACCGAACTGCTCGTGGACGGTTCCACCAACTGGCCCGAGCTGTCGATCGACGACTACGCCCCGCGGACCGCCCCGAGGATCGAGGGCATGAAGAGCATGAACGGCCGGCAGCCCGGGGACCCCGCCAAGCTCGCCCGCGCCCTGCTCACCATCGCCGGCCAGGACAAGCCCCTGCGGCGCTTCGTCGCCGGCGCGGACGCCATCGAGGCCGCCGAGGCCAAGGCGAAGGAACTCCTCGCCCAGGCCGAAGCCTCCCGGGAACTGGGCGGCAGTCTCTCCTACGACGACGGTCACGCAGAGTGACACGACCGGCACCCCGCCGGAGCGCGGGTGGTCGGGCTCCGGCCGAGCCGGAAGCCGCCACCCATCACCGCCGGCCGTCGATCCGCTGCCCGGGCACCCACCTCAGCACCACCAGAGTGTGACGGGCGCACCGAGGACGCACAAGCACTGGTCAGGTCGGCTCACAGGCCGTGACAGCCGACCGGGCCTGACAGCCACTACGACAAGGATCACCTGATGAAGCACGTATCACTGGGCGGGCTCGATGTCTCGCGCATCGGTCTGGGAGCCATGACCATGGCCGGCACGTACACCACGGGCGGGGGGCTCGATGACGCCGAGTCGACCCGCACCATTCACCGTGCGCTGGAGCTTGGGGTCACGCACATCGACACCGCCGAGATCTACGGCCCCTTCCACAGCGAGGAACTCGTCGGCAAGGCCATCAAGGGCCGCCGCGACGACGTGGTCGTGGCGACGAAGTTCGGTCTCGTCTCCCACGCCGGCGACGGCCCCGGCGTCATCGACAGCAGCCCCTCCAACGTGAAGACCGCCGTCGAAGGCTCCCTCAAGCGACTCGGCACCGACCACATCGACCTCTACTACCAGCACCGCGTCGACCCCGACACACCCATCGAGGAAACCGTCGGCGCGCTGGCCGAGCTCGTCACCGAGGGCAAGGTGCGTTACATCGGACTCTCCGAGGCCGGGCCCGACACGATCCGCCGGGCCCACGCCGTGCACCCGGTGGCGGCGCTGCAGACCGAGTACTCCCTGTGGACCCGCGACGTCGAGGACGAGATCCTCCCGCTGCTGCGTGAGCTCGGCGTCGGGTTCGTGCCCTACTCCCCGCTCGGCCACGGCCTGCTGACCGGGCAGATCCGCACTGTCGACGACTTCGCCGACGACGACTGGCGCAAGACCAACCCGAGGTTCACCGGGGAGAACTTCCAGCGCAACCTGCGCATCGTCGACGAAGTGCGGGCCATCGGCGCCGAGATCGGAGCCAGCCCGGCCCAGACCGCGCTGGCCTGGCTGCTGACCCGCGGCAACGACGTCGCCCCCATTCCCGGCACCCGCCGGGTCTCCCGCGTCGAGGAGAACACCGCCGCCGACGCCGTCGAACTCACCCCCGCACAGCTCGACCGCCTCAACAACCTCACCCCCGCCGCCGGCGAACGCCACGACGAGGCCAACATGGCCAGCATCGACCGCTGACCACCGGCGCGGCCGCCCTGCCCCCTGCTCCTGGACTTCGCGAAGGACTGGCGCCCCGGCAGAGTCCTGGCCCGTCACACCCGACCGACCCGCATCTCCGTTCACCCCTTTCACTGATCACTGAAGAGGCTTCTCACCATGTCCAAGGTTCTCCTTGTCGTAGGCCACCCCGACCTGTCCCAGTCGAAGGCCAACGCGGCACTCGTGGACGCCGTCCGCGATCTGGCCCATGTCACCGTGCACGACCTCTACGCCACCTACCCCGACTTCCGGATCGACGTCGACGCAGAGCAGGCGCTGCTGGCCGAGCACGATGTGATCGTCTTCCAGCACCCGGTGTTCTGGTACAACACCACCCCGCTGTTCAAGCAGTGGCAGGACAAGGTCTTCACCCTTGGCTGGGCCTTCACCATGGACGGCTCTCCCTCGCAGCTGGCCGGCAAGAAGGCCCTCGTCGCCGTCACCGCCGGCGTCCCCGCCGGGCACTACACCCCCGAAGGCGCGAACAAGGCCACCATCGAGACCCTCCTCAGCAGCTGGGAAGCGACCCTGAGACTGTGCCAGTTCGACATCCAGCAGCCGATGGTCAAGGTGTACGGCACTGCTTTCGGCCTCTCCGACGAGGACCTGGCCATCGCCGCCAAGCAGTACAACGAACTGCTCGCCTCCTTCGCCGCCTGACGGGACGTCCACAGCGTTGCCGCGTCGTCGATCGCGACGCGGCACGGAAACGCCCGCTCTGTCCGGCGAACGGCTTGCCGCGGCCCTGTTCCCGGCCCAGGCATCAGACGCTCGCGTGCGGGTGACGCCGATTCCCGCCGCATGTCGTGATCCCTGGGGACTTCCGGCGTGAGGACCCTCAGCCATGCGCTCCCCGTGGCTGGAGAAACCATGTGCCCGCCTCCCTCCGAGCCGTAAGATCGGTGATCTCAGGGGAGGTGGTGATGGGCAGTCAGCGCCCTGGCGCGCCGACGCTGGAGGAGGTGGCCGCCCACGCCGGGGTGGGACGGGGCACGGTCTCCCGGGTCGTCAACAACGCGGCCGGCGTCAAGGAGTCCACGCGCCGAGCCGTGCAGCGAGCCATCGAGGAACTGGGGTACGTGCCCAATCTCGCGGCGCGGTCCCTGGCGGGCCGGCGGGCCGACGCCGTCGCACTCGTCCTGGCGGAGCCGGACTGGAGGCAGTTCGCGGAGCCGTTCTTCTCCGAGATCGTCCGCTCGCTCGGGGACGCGCTGGCCGACACCGGGATGCAACTGCTGCTGACCCTGGTGCGTTCGGATGCCGAGCGGCAGCGGTTCCTCGAGTACGCGCGCGGCGGACGGGTGGACGGAGCCCTGCTGGTGTCCGTGCACGCGGGTGACCCGCTGCCCGACATGCTCGCCGAGGCCCGGCTGCCGACCGTGCTGCTGGGACGCCGGTCGGGCGACGAACGCATCAGTTACGTCGACGCGGACAACGTCGGCGGCGCCCGCAACGCCGTCTCCCATCTGCTGAACCGGGGCAGCACGGGCATCGCCACCATCACCGGGCCGCTGGACATGCACGTCGCGCGCTGCCGGCTGCGCGGATACCAGGAGGCGCTGGCCGCGGCCGGTCTGCGGACCGACTCGTCCTGGGTCGCGGAGAGCGACTTCACCCAGGAGAGCGGCCGGCGCGCCATGGCCGAACTCATCGGCCGCCACCCGGAGATCGACGGCGTCCTCGCCGCGTCGGACACCACCGCGGTGGGGGCTCTGGAGGCGCTGCGCGCGGCGGGACGGCGTGTGCCCGACGACGTCGCCGTGATCGGTTTCGACGACTTCCCGCTGGCCGAGCAGACCGCGCCGCGCCTGACCACGGTGCGTCAGCCCTTGGAGGAGATCGGGCGGGCCATGGTGAGGCTGCTTCTCGAAGAGATGAAGGAGCCCGCTGTGGCGTGGCGGCATGTCATCCTCCGCACGGACCTGGTGGTGCGCGAGTCCGCCTGAGCACGGACAGGGGGCGCCACGCTTCGGGAGCGCTCCCAATCGGCAGATGCGAGGCATGGAGCGCTCCGCGCCTGCCCGCCGCGCTCGAAGAGGCTTGAAACCTTCGCGTCCACAGTCTTGTCAGGGGCATGCGGCTTCCCTAGAGTCCCTGCCGAAACCGAGGGAATGGGAGCGCTCCCAAAACAGCGTGCGGAAGTGCCCCCGCGTCAACTCCCCCACCCCTTCGGAAAGGACCCGCATGCGACCGTCACCGCACCATGCCCGCAGGGCGCGTGGCCTGTTCGGCGCCCTGCTCACGACGCTCGTCTCACTGGCCGCGCTGCTGACCACCGCCTCGGCGGCGCAGGCCGACACCACCATCTGCGAGCAGTTCGGATCGACGACGATCCAGGGCCGTTACGTCGTCCAGAACAACCGCTGGGGAACCAGCGACCCCCAGTGCGTCACCGCCACGGACTCCGGATTCCGCGTCACCCAGGCCGACGGCTCGGTGCCGACGAACGGAGCGCCGAAGTCCTACCCGTCCGTTTTCAACGGCTGCCACTACACCAACTGCTCACCCGGCACGAACCTGCCCGCCCGGCTCAGCACCATCGCCGGTGCGCCCACCAGCATCTCCTACAGCTACGTGAACAACGCGGTGTACGACGCCGCTTACGACATCTGGCTCGACCCCACACCCCGCACCGACGGAGTCAACCGCACCGAGATCATGGTGTGGCTGAACAAGGTCGGATCCGTGCAGCCCGTCGGCTCCCAGGTCGGCACCGCCACCGTGGCGGGCCGCCAGTGGCAGGTGTGGTCCGGCAACAACGGATCCAACGACGTCCTGTCCTTCGTCGCCCCTGCGGCGATCAGCAGCTGGACCTTCGACGTCATGGACTTCGTCCGTCAGGCCGTCTCCCGCCAACTGGCCCAGAACTCCTGGTATCTCACCAGCGTCCAGGCCGGCTTCGAACCCTGGCAGGCCGGCGCCGGCCTCGCGGTGACCTCCTTCTCCTCCACCGTCGACACCGGCGGGGGCAACCCGGGTGATCCGGGCGGCTCCGCAGCCTGCAAGGTGACCTACGCGACGAACGTCTGGCAGGGCGGCTTCACCGCCGACGTCACCCTCACCAACACCGGCTCCTCGCCCCTCAACGGATGGAACCTGGCGTTCACCCTGCCCGCCGGGCAGCAGATCACCGGCAGCTGGAACGCCGGGCTGTCCGCGTCGTCGGGGGCGGTCACGGCGACGAACCTCGCCCACAACGCGCAGGTCGCGCCCGGCGGCCAGACGTCCTTCGGTTTCCAGGGCGCCTACTCGGGTGCGTTCGCCAAGCCCGGCGGCTTCAGCCTCAACGGCACTGCCTGCGCCACCGCCTGACGCCTTACCCCGCCCGGGCTCGCCCGCCGTCTCCGCATCCGGAGGGCGGGCCCGGGTGTGGCCGGCGCCGACCGGCCGGGCGGGTGCCGCATTGGCCGGCTCCGGCTGGGCGGGTGCCGTGAACGTCGTGGGCAAAAGGGCGACGCCGTACGGGTTGTGAGCCAGGGCGCGGTGTCGCCTTGGGTGCGCGCAGCCGATGACGTGGAGATCGCCGGGTTCGCTGGAGGCAGAGCCGTCCGCGTCACCGGAACCGGCACGGTGCCGACGACGTGTCGAGGTTGCGGTCGCAGACCTGTTCAGGACCCCGGCAGGACCGTGAAGAACTCACGAGTCGCGCCGGGCCGCGAATCCGGTCCGCCAGGTCGGCCGGGCGGGCCGCCAACCCCGGCTTCGGGCCAGTGAGTTGAGGGCGCCTCGCTCCCATCCCTGCCGACCTGCCACCCGGGTGGGTGCGGGCACGCCGAGGGCGCCGGCCAGGGCGGGCAGCCACTCGTGGGCGGGGGACGGCTCGTCGTCCACGACGTTCACCGGTCCGCTCGGCCAGTCCAGGGCGGCCAGCGCGGCGCCCGCAGCGTCGGCGACATGGACGAAGGAACTCACCGCGTCGTTCGCCACGGTGCTCCCCAGGAACGGCGCCGACCGGTCGCCTGCCAGGGCCGCCGCGAAAGCGCCGCCCGGTGCGTACCAGGTGCCGGTCCCGTACAGCAGCCCGTAGCGCAGCACGACCGCTGTCTCCAGTTCGGCCACCGTCTCCTCCAGGGCCCTGACGGCGGCAACCGTCCGGGCCCGGGGTTGAGCGGCCGTGGTGTCGAGCGGTACCGCCTCGTCGGCCGGACCCCCGCCCGGCGCGTACGCCCAGGAGATCGACTGTGCGACGATCCGGCTCACCCCAGCCGCCTTCGCGGCCTCCACCAGATTCCTCGTCCCCTCCCGGCGAATGCGGCCGTTGGCCGCCCCGTCCGCGCCGGAGAGGTCGGTGAGCTGGTGGACCACTGCCTCCGGTGCGGCCGCGCAGACCGCGTCCCGCAACCTCTCCGCGTCGAGCGCGTCCACCTGTGATCCCGTCGCTCCGAGGCTTTCGATGTGCTCGATCCCGGCCGGCGACCTCGAGGTCCCGGTGACCTCGTGTCCGGCCTCCAGCAGCATCGGGACGAGCAGACTGCCGACAGCGCCGGTCGCGCCGGCGACGAAGACACGCATGGAAACTCCAGTGTCAGGGGGGTGGGCGGGCGTTCAGGATGAGTGGAGCGTCCTGCGGCTTGCCGAAGCGCCTGTCAGGACGGCAGGAACGCTCGCCATGACGGCGGTCACGAGAGCTGCCCATCCTTGATCCATGCCGCCATCCTGCCGTGCACGGTGCGGAGTTGCACAGGTGGTCGTCGCCCATCCCTGCGCATCGCCGTGCGTCGGGGTGGCCGTCGCCCGCCCTTGCGCATCGCCGTGCCTCGACGCGCTCGAAGAGCCGACGCCGTATCCGGGACGACGGCGCGAGACATGGATGGTCACTCGGCCCTCTGCCGTTCCGGACCCGCTGACTCCGTCGACTGACAGCACGTCAGGTAGGCCCGCGGACTCGCTCCGAAGGACGCATGGCGCGGGGTGTGTGCCGTATCACGTCCTCCAAAGTCGCCCAAGTTGTCTGCATCACAGCGTAAATGTCCCTTTGGGGTCCATGCTCGACGGGAGCAGCGACTCCCGCAGTGGAGTCCATCGGTATGGGCGCGAAGTTCCGAAGTGGTCCATGACGCAGCCCCCGTGACGTTCCTCCTCGTTCCCTCGGAAAGGTGCCCGACATGGCCGCTTACCTCTGTCCTCCTGCCGTGATACACGGTGAACACGCCGTGCAGACCAGCGAGATCGTGGCCGAGGTGCGTGACCGCCACCCGCACGCGCCGTGGGCTCCGCGGATCGAGGGCATCGCGGCCGGCACCGGCATAGAGACACGCGGGTGGATGCTGCCGCTGGAGGCCGCCGTCGCGCCCGGCAACGGCAGCAGCCTGCAGGCTGTCGGCACCGGGCGCGCCCAGGAGGCGCTGGCACGCGACGGGTTCACCCGACAGGACGTGGACCGCGTGATCGCCGCCCTGGAGTCGATACCCGCGCCGCAGACCGTCCAGGAGCGCACCGGGCCGGCCTGGGAGGCCGTCCAGTCCTACGGGGAGCGTGCGGCGCGCGGAGCCCTGCAGATCGCCGGGCTGGACGCCGCGGACGTCGACTGCCTGATCACCAGTCACTCCACCACCCCCGCGCTGCCGGGTCTGGACATCGCCCTGGCCAACAAGCTTGACCTCCGCGACGACGTGCTGCTGCTGCCGGCCGCACAGTGGGCCTGTATCGCGGGAACCCGGTCCCTGGCCCTGGCGGCGGATCTCGTGGCCGCGGACCCCGAACGGGTGGTGCTGGTCGTGATCGCGGAGGCGCTGAGCACCACCTACCAGCCCGCGGACGACACCCTCGAGTCATTGATCGTCCGGTTGCTGTTCGCGGACACCGCGGTCGCCGCCGTGGTCACCGGCCGCCCGAGGCGCGAGTCCGTGCTGCGGCTGGACGCCGCCTGGCACCACACCCTGCCCGGCACCCAGGACCTGCACCGCCTGGAAACACGGGCGGACGGCACCCACTTCGTGATGGACCGGCGAGGGCCGCGCGCCGTGCAGGAGACGGTCACCGCCATGTGGGAGTGGCTGCGTCTCCGCTACCAGGACGACCCCGACTCCTGGCACCCCGACGTGCTGCTCGCGCACCCCGGCGGCACCCGCGTGCTGGAGTACATGGAGCAGACGATGCCCGACGCGTGGCCGTCGGGGCTGCTCGACTACAGCCGGGACAGCTACACCAGCGGCAACCGCGGAGGCGCCGCCGTGTTCGACATCCTGAGGCGGGCGTACGACGCCGGGCAGAAGCCGGGCAGCCGCGCCGTTCTGTACGCCGCGGCACCCGGCCTCACCGCCACCGCCCTCGAAGGGGAGTGGCTGTAACGGGAGCCCGCGCCACCGGCAGCGGCGGACGGACCGCCCGCGTCACCGCTGACGTCACCGGCAGCGGCGAACCAACCGTCCGCGTCACCGCGGAAGCCACCGGCAGCAGCGGACGGGCAACCCGCCGGCGGACGGGCAGCCCGCGTCATCGCTGACGTCACCCGCAGCGGGGAACGTGCGGCCCGCATCACCTTTCACGCCAACGGCACCGATGGGGGCGCCGTCTGTACCGTCACCGGCGTCGCACGACGTTCCGGCCCTCGCGCCCACACGCGCACCCGGTCGCTCCGCGCCCCTCCTGACCGCTCCTGCGGGCCGCGAGCGCGAGGACCGGAGCCGGAGCGGCGCATCACGCGGGCCCGGCCCGCCGAGGTGGCGTCACCCGGTCGTCACGGCGGACGGCACTGGCGTCACCCGGTCGTCACGGAGGACGGCACCGGCGTCAGCAGGCCGCGCGCCTGGACGGCGGCGAGGGACAGGGTGCGATAGCCCACGCTCTCGAACAGGACCGTGATCCTGTCCCCCTCCTCGCTCATGACCTCGCCCTCGCCCCACGCACTGTGCCCCACCCGCGTCCCGGGCGGGAAAGCGCCGTCGGCCGCCACGGGTTCCAGCGGGCCGGGGCCCGTGCCGGACAGGATGTCTCCCGTCCGAACGGTGGTCTCCTCCCACTCCTGGGTACGGGCGCAGGTGTCGCAGCCCGCGCAGTCGCCCTCCGCCAGACTCTCGCCGAAGTACCCGAGCATGTGGCGCCGGCGACAGCCGTTCGTCTCCGCGTACGCCCGCATCATCTCCACCCGGGAACGCTCCAGGTCCACCCGGGCGGAAGCGATCCGCATCGCCTCGCGGACGCAGTCGTCCCGCCGAGCCCCGGGCACGGCCCGAACGCCGCCGCGTTTCTGCGTCGTGACGGCCCCGGCCTCCTCCAGCAGGTGCAGCATCGACGTCAGCGCTGTCTGTGAGAGTCCGGTGCGTTCGCGCAGACGGGTCGCCGTGACCGGTTCCCGGTGCTCGCGCACCGCGTCGATCAGCCCGCCCAGCATCTCCGGGTCGGGGGAAGCGCCCGTCCGGAACCGTTGCACGCCGAGGTCCTCGGGCCGGTAGGCGAGGATCGCCGTCGACGGCTGTCCGTCGCGGCCCGCCCGCCCGATCTCCTGGTAGTACGTGTCGAGGGAACCCGGCACCGACGCGTGCAGCACGAAGCGGATGTTCGGCTTGTCGATGCCCATCCCGAACGCGGAGGTGGCCACGACCACGTCGAGTTCACCGTCCCGGAAGCGGTCGTGCGTCCGGGAGCGCTCGGCCGCCGGCAGCCCCGCGTGGTAGGCGGCGCTGTCGAACCCGAGCGCCGACAGTTCCCGCGCGTACTCCTCGGCCTCCCGCCGCGTCCCCGCGTAGACGATGCCCGGTTTGGCCTCGGCCGCGGCCCGTTCCACCACCCACCGGCGCTTTCCCGCGTTCTCCCGGTGCCGTACGACCTCCAGCGTGATGTTGCGGCGGTCGAACCCCGCGACCACCTCGTGCGGCTGGTGCATGCCGAGCCGCTCCACGATGTCCGCCCGTACGGGGGCCGCCGCGCTGGCGGTCAGGGCCAGCAGCGGAGGCCGGCCGATGCGTTCGCGCGCATGACACAGGGACAGGTAGTCGGGCCGGAAGTCGTATCCCCATGAGGACACGCAGTGCGCCTCGTCGACCACCATGAGCGCGGGCCCGGCCGCGGCGATCTGCTCCACCACCTCGTCCTTCGCGAGCTGCTCGGGCGAGACGAACAGGAAGTCCAGGCTGCCTTCGCGTACGCGCTCCCACACGGCTTCGTTGTCCCGCGGGCGCTGCGCGGAGTTGACGGCCGAGGCGCTGGATCCCTCGATACGGGTGAGGTGGGCGACCTGGTCGCGCTGGAGTGCGATCAGGGGCGAGACCACCACGGTCGG
Organism: Streptomyces sp. NPDC043878; assembly: GCF_056435735.1. Lineage (NCBI taxonomy): Bacteria > Bacillati > Actinomycetota > Actinomycetes > Kitasatosporales > Streptomycetaceae > Streptomyces > Streptomyces sp. NPDC043878. The sequence continues at coordinate 96,792 of NZ_JBWKDW010000022.1, read as the reverse complement.
CCCTTCGAGCAGGACGCCGGGCACCTGGTACACGGCTGACTTGCCCGCACCGGTCGGCATCACCACGATGGTGTCGCGTCCCTCCATCACGGCTGTCATGGCGTCGAGTTGGGACGGGCGCAGACTCTGCCAGCCGAACACCTCACGGGCACAACGGTGCAGGCGTCTCCTGAGTGACCTGGTCTTGAAGTATCCGACCTTTACGCGCATGGCACTCCTGACGCCGCTCTCCAGTGGGGTTCGGCGCTCGTGTACCCCCGACGGGACGAAAAACGGTCCGCTCGCGCGGTGTTGTCGTTCTGTGTCGTCGGTGGTCGGTGGTCGGTGGTCGGTGGTCGGTTGCCGTCGCCGGGTGCGAGGGTGCGGCGTTCCGGAGCCGCCGGCGTGCGGAACCGCTCGTGTGCCACCCGGAGACTGCCGGCGGCCGAGTACGGCGCCCCTCCTGTGCGGCCACGTTCTCAGCCGTGACGACCCCTGGGCTCCCACTTGGCGGTAAGCCCGGAACCCGCGCCGGACCGGGCCAGACCGGGCCGGACCGGACCGGACCGGACCGGGGCGGGGCGGAGCGGACCGGACCGGGGCGGGGGGGGGGGGGGGGGGGCGGCCCCCCCCCCCCCCCCCCCCCCATCCCCCCCCCCCCCCCCCCCCCCCACCCCCCCCCCCCCCCCCCCCCCCCCCCCTCCCCCCCCCCCCCCCCCCCCCCCCCCTA
>NZ_JBWKDW010000022.1:81906-96075 GCF_056435735.1 Streptomyces sp. NPDC043878 | reverse complement strand
AGGGCAGGGATGGGCAGGGAGGGGGGGGGGGGGGAGGGGGGGGGGGGGGGGGGGGGGGGGAGGGGGGGGGGAGGGGACCCACCCCCCCCCCCCCCCACCCCGCCGTCTCAGGGCGCCCCCCGTACGCCCGCCGGCAGATCCACTCCGACCGTGTGTCCCAGCAGGTGCAACGGGCCCGCTGTCACCCCCGCGCGGTCCACGGCCGCCCAGTAGGCGAGGGCCGCCGCCCCGTCCACCAGGCCGTGGATCAGGGGGAGTTCGGGTTCCGCCGCGTGCAGCAGGGACTCCACCCGGCAGGAGGCGAGGGTTCCCTCCAGCCACGGCTGGGCCAGATATCCGGCCGCCGCCGCCGGCGGCAGTCCCTCGGCGATCTCGCGGCTCAGGTCGCCGAGGTGCAGCAGCCCGCCGCCCAGGACGAGTACGTCCCGTGCCGCCCAGGTCGGAGAACCGGTCCAGGTCGCCGAAGGACGCCTCGGGCAGGCCCAGCACCCGGGCCCAGACCTGACGTACAAGCCGTCGCATGTCGCCGCGGGAACGGGGCGCCGCGATCCGCCCTTCCCACGGTCCGGCCGAGGAAAGGGCCGGCGGGGGCGTGACCGGGAGAGCCGACGAGGCGGCGGGACGGTAGGCACCCTCCTCGAAACGGGTCCGCATCCGCCGCCGCTGCAGCTTGCCGCTCGTCGTGCGAGGGAAGGCCGACGGTGGCAGGGCGAGCACCCGTACGTCGTCGTGGCCCAGCGCGGCCCGGACCCGCCGCGCGACCTCGTCGAGGACCTCTCCCGCGCCGTGCGGCGGCCGTGCCCAGGGCACGAAGACGACCACGCGCTCCCCGCCGGTCGCAGGGTCCGTCGAGCCGATGACCACCGGGCTTCCCTGCGGCAGCCCGGGTGGGTACTTGGCCCATCGCAGCCCGGGGCCCGCAGCAGGCCCGTGCCGGAAGCGTAGTCAACTCCCGTCCGGCACCTGCCGACCGAGTCTCTTACGGATGTCTTACGGCGCTCGCCCGAGCCCCCTGGCCCTCGCGGGTCCCCCTACGGTGAACCGATGCGCACCCTACGCACGATCGCCCTGGTCGCCGCGCCCCCGCTCCTGCCGGCCGCCGCCGGTCTGACGCATCCCGGACATCTGAGCGCGGCGACGGCCGGCCACCGGGCCGGCCTGCACATCGTCCTGCTGCCCGTCTTCCCGCTCCTCGCACTCGGCCTGCTGGTCCCGCTGTGGGGCCGGCCGGGCCGGGATGCCGAGGGTGTGCTGACGGTCGTCGTCTGGGCCGGGAGTCTGGGCTACGCCGCCTACTACACCGGGCTGGACGCGGTCGCCGGAATCTCCGCCGGCACGGTCGTCGGGCACGGCGTACACGGGGCGGCGGGACCGCTGTTCACGACCGGCGGCGGCATGCCGGGTCCGAAGCCGCCCTGCCCGGCGCGAGCACCGAAGACGGAACGATGGCGGGAGCAGCGGGCGAGGTCGTACTGAGCATGCGGGACCTCCGTGAAGTCACCCGATTCGCCGCGGCGTGCGCGGAGTCGGCGCTGGAGATCTTCGAGGCCGACCAGCCGCAGGACTCGCGGCCACGAGACGCCGTCGGTGCCGCGTGGGACTTCGCCCAGGGTGGGGAGCGCGGCAGATCCCTGCGCGACCGGGCGTGGGCGGCCCTCAGGGCGGCCAGGAGCGCGGACACCGCGGCTGCGCGCGAGGCGGCATGGTCCGCGATGTCCGCGTCAGGTGCCGCCTACCTGCATCCGCTGGCGAAGAGCACCCAGGTCAAGCACATTCTCGGAGCCGGCGCGCATGCGGCCCGAGCGGCCGAACTCGTCGCCGGCGACGATCGCAGTGTGGGTGCCGAACATCTGCGGCGGGCGATGCGTCATGCGACACCGGCCCTCGTCGACGTGCTCACTCGCTTCCCCACGGCTCCGGAAGGTGGCGGACGGGTCGGTGAGTTGATCCGCGCACTGGACACCTGGGTGCGTTCACTCCCACTCACCGAGTGGCCCGGCGTGCCGCAGGCGCGGCCCCACGCCGAGGGATGTGCCAGGTCCCCACCCAACAGAGGGCAACGCCCTCGACCCGGTCACTGCTTCTTGCCGCCTGCCGTGGCCTGGACGTCCGCTGCGGGCAGCCGGCCCGCTTGTACCGCGTCGACCAGTGCCTGGTGGTCGCGCTCGTTCTGGTCGGCGTACGCCTCCGCGAAGGTCACCAGGGCCCGGTCGAAGGAGTCGCCGCTGCCCAGGTAGGAGGCGATCGCGATCCGGTCACCGGACCGGGCGTGCGCGCGGGCCAGGGTGATGCCGCAGACGCCGCCGAACGCCTCCAGTTGTCTCGGCGACATGGTCTCCGGCATCGCGATGCCCTTCCAGTCGCGCAGTTGGCGGACGTAGAAGTCGCGGCGTCTGCCGTCGATCCCGTCCACCCGTTCCCAGCCGAGGAAGATGTCGCTGGCCGCCTGCATCAGCCGCTGTCCGGCGACCACCCGCTCGCCCTGGTTGCGGTACTGGCTTGCTCCGACGTGTTCGGCGAGCACGGAGGTGTCGGCCTCCTTGGCCTGGAGGAACAGGGGATCGCGGCCGTCCCGCCCCAGGAGGAGGAAGATCCAGCACCGGGTGCCGACGCTGCCGACCCCGACCACCTTGCGGGCGACGTCCGCCAGCCGGTAGTCGGTCAGGAGGAAGCGCCGGTCGGACGGCAGGGTGGCGCCGTACCGCTCGACCAGGCCCTGGAACTGGCGTTGCAGGGCGGCGCGTTCGGTGTCCGGCAGCAGGTCGGCGATCGGTGTCAGCAAGGGTGGATCGGCCGCGATCACCGGTCGGCCGTCGACCAGGTGCGTGAGCTTGCCGAACGCCTGGAGGGTGTCGTGGGAGCGGGCCCTGGTCATGGCGCGGGACAGCTTCTTCTGCCCGCTCCTGTGCAGCCGGGCCGCGGCGAGGGACTCGAGACGGGCCGCGTCGATCTTCGTGTACCAGACGTCCAGATTGCTCATGCCGGCGAAACGCCTCATGGCCTCGCGGTACGAGCGCACGGTGCCCGTCACGACGCGGGCGCGCTCGGCGTCGTCGAACCCGTTGGCGCGGGCGGCGATGACGAAACTCGCCGACAGTCGCTTGACGTCCCACTCCCACGGTCCGGGCAGGGTCTCGTCGAAGTCGTTGATGTCGAACATCAGATCCCGCTCCGGGGACGCCAGCAGCCGGAAGTTCAGCAGGTGCGCGTCCCCGCAGAGCTGGGCGGTGATCCCGGAGCGGGGGGTGGCTGCCAGGTCGGACGCCATGATCGCCGCCGCGCCCCGGTAGAAGCGGAACGGCGACTCGCTCATCCGGCCGTATCGGATCGGCACCAGTTCCGGGACTCGGGTCGCCGACTGCGCCTCCAGGATCGCCAGCGGGTCCGGTCTGCGCGCGGACGGCTTGTAGACGGCGTGGCCGGACCGCGGTGTTCGGCGCCGGGCCGCCTTGCCCAGCGCCGCGCGTTCCTCGGGTGTGGCGTGAGGCGTCGCCCGCATCGCCGTCGTCGCATGCTCGGGCATGGATGACCCTCCTGCCTGGCCCTGAGGCCGTAGGACAGCCCGGGGCCACGGCGGCCCGGAGCGGGCGCGGACTCCCCTCAACCGTAGAGCCGCCCCGGTCCCCCCGCACGGCAGCGCGGCTCGGCGGCCTGGTGCGGGGGAGGGGTCGGTGCGGGCGTCGCGGACCACTCGCCGTTGAGGCCGGGAGCGAGGGTGCCGCTTCCGCCCGCCAGTCCGCTCGCGGCTGCCTGCCCCCGTGCCGGAGGGGACGACGACGCCCGGACACCTGTTGTCGCCCCCTCCGGCTGTGCTCCGGGCCCGCCGGGGCTGATGGGGTGGTGGGAAACGTGTCCAGGGTCGATCGGTGGGCGCGGGACCAGGCCACGAGGTTCAATCTCACGGGCCCGGTGCGTCAAGCGGAAGAAGATCGCTGTGAGCGGTGAGGACATTCTCCTGGGCATCGCCCTGACCGTCGCTCTCGCCACGGGCTCGCAGATCCTGGCGAACAAGCTGCGCGTTCCCGCGCTGATCATCCTCCTGCCGGTCGGCTTCACAGCGGGCGCCCTGACCGACGTCATCCATCCCGCACGGCTCGTCGGCCCGGACTTTCCCGCACTGGTCTCGCTGTCCGTCGCCGTGATCCTCTACGACGCGGGCCTCGGGCTGAACATGCGCAACCTGACCGGTGCCACCCGCTCAGCCGTCGTGCGGCTGCTGATCATCGGCATCGTGGTCACCTTCTTCGTCGTCGCGGGCGCGGGGCCCGCCCTGTTCGGCATCCCGTTGCGGGTGGCGGCGATGATCGCGGTGATCCTCGTGGTGTCCGGTCCCACGGTCGTCGGTCCGCTGCTCGAATACGTCCGGCCCACGGAGAAGGTGCGGCGCATCCTGGTCTGGGAAGGCACCCTGACCGACCCGATCGGGGGCATCCTCGGGGCCGTCGTCTTCCATGCCGTCGCCACCAGGCACCGGATCGACATCGGCCGGGGCTACCAGATCGGCCAGTTCCTCATCAGCATGGGCGTCGGCCTGGCGGGCGGTGCGGTGGGCACCGTCATCCTGTGGCTGGCGCTGCACAAGCTGCGACTCGGTGAAACCCTCGGCACCCTGGCCCAGTTGGCGACGGTGATCCTGGTGTCGGCGGGGTGCGACATCGCCCGTGACGACACCGGGCTCATCGCCGCCATCGTCACCGGGCTCGCGATCACCAATCTCCCGGGGCTGGACATGCCGGCTCGCCGGCCCTTCCTGGAAACACTCGTCCAGATGATCATCGGCCTGCTGTTCGTCTCCATCTCCTCCGCCGTCACCCCCGCGTCCGTGGTGCCCGTGCTCGTCCCCTCCCTCGTCCTGATCGCCGTTCTCGTCCTGCTGGTGCGGCCGCTCGTCGCGTTCGCCTCGTCCCGTGGTTCCGACCTGACCGTGGGCGAATGGGGCTTCGTCGGGTGGATGGCGCCCCGCGGCATCGTTGCCGCCTCCACCGCGTCCGCCTTCGCCTCCAGCCTGGTGGAGGACGGACTGCCCGGGGCGTCGAAGATCCTGCCGATCACGTTCCTCGTGATCGTGGGGACGGTCCTTCTCTACGCCCTGACCGCCGCGCCCGTGGCCCGGAAGCTGGGCGTCGTCCGCTCGGCACGGACGCGGCCGCTCCTGGTGGGCGGGGCAGCGTGGGTCATCGACCTGGGGAAGGCGTTGAAGAACACGGGACTTGACGTGCTGATGTGGGCCGGGCTGGACGAGGAACGCGAGCGGATCACCGCGGCGGGCATCGAACTCGCGCACGGGGAGATGCTGGCGACCGCGACGAATCCACGCGCCCGCCTGGAGGGCGTCACCGCGGTGTTCCTGCTCACCGACGACGACGACTTCAACGCTCTCGCCTCGGTCGTCATCAAGGACAACGTGCGCGGGCCGGTCTACCGGGTGGGGCCGCCCCGCGACAGTCACGGGGTGGTCGCCCCCTACACCGGCGGCGACATCCTCTTCGGTCAGGCACTGGTCCGTCACCGTCTGGCCGACCGGTACCGGCACGGGGCCCGCTTCCACGTGCAGCCCGGCTCCCGGCCGATCCCCCCGGACTGCGACATCCTGTTCGTCGTGCGCGCCGACGGTCAGCTCGCCCCGGTCACCGGAACGCAGACGGTCACGCCGCTGCCCGGCGACACCGCCGTGCTCATGGGCACCGTATGACCACGTGGGCCGCCCGATTCCGGCTACGGCAGTACGCCAAGGCGAGTCTGTGGATCGTCCCGCTGTTCGGGCTCGTGCTCGGGGTCACCCTCGCAGAGGTCGCGTCCGCCGTCGACGGCGCGTCCTGGCTGCCGAAGAGCTGGGACTACTCCGCCTCGACCGCGAGCAGCGTGCTCAGCTCGGTGGTCGGTTCGATGATCGCCCTGCTCGGGTTCGTCGTCACCATCGGCGTCCTCGTCATCCAGCAGGCCACCGGTACCCTCTCCCCGCGCTACATGCGGCTGTGGTACCGCGACCGGCTCCAGAAGGCCGTGCTGGCCACCTTCACCGGCACCTTCGCGTTCGCCTACACACTGCTGCGGAGCATCGAGACCGACTCGGTGCCCAACCTCGGTGTGACCCTGGCGGGCATCGCCGTCTCCGTGAGCCTCCTGCTTCTGCTGGTCTACCTCAACCGCTTCACCCACAACCTCCGGCCGGTGGCCATCGCCGACATCGTCGGACGCCAGGGTGAAGAGATCCTCGACAACGCCGCGGTGCGGCTGCGGAGTACGAAGATGTCCGACGGCCCCCTTCCGGCGGCGGGCCCGGTGAACCGGATCAGGTCGCAACGCGGGGGCGTCATCCAGGCGTTCGACGCTCCCGGCATGGTCGCGCTCGCGGCCCGGCACGACTGCGTGCTCGTCCTGGGCGCCTCCGTCGGCGACTTCGTGCCGCCCGGCGGCACCGTCGTCGAGATCCACGGCGGTGCGCCGCTGCCCGAGGCGAGCCGGGTGACCGGCCTCCTCGCCCTCGGCACGGAGCGCACGATCGAGCAGGACCCGGCGTTCGCGCTGCGCATCCTGGTCGACATCGCCATCCGCGCCCTGTCCCCGGCCGTCAACGACCCCACGACGGCCGTCCAGGTGCTGAACCACATCGAGGCGTTCCTGCACGAGGTCGGACGCGTCGGACCCCGCAGCCACTACGTGTTCGCCGACGACCGCGGCCGGCCGCGTCTGGTGCTGCCCGGCCGGCCCTGGGAGAGTTACCTGGACCTCGCCGTCACCGAGATCCGCGACTACGGAGCGAGCTCCGTGCAGGTCTGCCGACGGCTCCGGGCCCTCCTCGAAGGTCTGCTCGCCACACTCCCGGCCCAGTGCGGGCCGGCGCTGCGGGCGGAGCTCGACCTCCTCGACGAAGCGGTCGACAGGGAGTTCGCCGACGCACCCCGCCGGGCCCGCGCACGAACGGCGGACTCGCAGGGCATCGGAGGGCGGCGTGCCCGGGACCTGTTCCCCGGCGCGCCACCGTCCGGCGAGAGCCGCCCCTAGGACGTCTCCAGGTCCGCCGCCGTGCCCCGTGGCCGGTTCGGGTCAGTGCCGGCGGGCCTCGAACTCCGCGAGGCCCCTCTCGACCGTCTCCAGGATCTCGTCGGGGCCGGCAGCGGCGTCGACCGTCAGCCCGGGCTCGTCGTCCCTCAACGGCTCGAGGCCGGCGTACTGCGAGTCGAGGAGCGCGGCCGGCATGAAGTGCCCCGTCCGGCGGGTCATCCGCGCCCGTGCGACCTCCGGGTCCAGCGCCAGGTGGAGGAACCACACACCAGCCCCGGCCGCGCCGAGGAGCCGACGGTAGGCGTACCGGAGGGCCGAGCACGAGATGACGGTGCCTTCCCCCCGCTCGGTCGCCGCCCGGATCGTGGCGGCGACGGCGTGCAGCCACGGCTCGCGGTCCCGGTCGTCGAGGGCGTCGCCGGCCGACATCCGTGCCACGTTCCGCGCCGGGTGCAGGTCGTCGCCCTCCACGAACGGCACACCGCGGCGGTGGGCGAGCAGCCGGCCCATGTGTGTCTTGCCCGAGCCGGACACGCCCATCACCACGACGATCGTCGGTGCCTGTGTCGATCCCGCCACGCTGCTCCTCGCGGTCGTCCACCCGAACCCGCCCACCGGGCACAGCTTCCAGCAGGGGCGGGCCCGGGGAACCGGTACGCCGCCACGTACCCCACGGGGTGCACCCGGACGGGCGCACGACCGACGCCCCGACCCGACTGCCTCCTACGGGGGACATCCCTGCACCTGATGGCCGAGCGCTCAGCGAGCCTGGCCCCGCTCCCGCAGGCGCGCGTACAGGGTGCCGCCGTAGCGAACCGCACTCTACGACGGGAGACGACCATGGCCTCGGCCTCGGCCTCGGACCAGCGACGGCTTGCCCTGCCCCCTGTGCTGCGCGGACAGAAGGCGCTGGTCACCGGCGCGAACTCGGGCATCGGCAAGGCCACCGCCATCGGCCTCGGGCGGGCCGGCGCCGACGTCGTCGTGAACTACGTCTTCGGCCGGGAGGCGGCCGAAGAGGTCGTCGAGGAGATCACCTCGTTCGGCGTGAAGGCGTACGCACACGAGGCGGACGTCTCCGACGAGGGCCAGGTCGTCGCCATGATCCAGCGCATGATCGAGGAGTTCGGCACGATCGACGTCCTGGTCGCCAACGCCGGCCTGCAGCGCGACGCCGCCAGCACCGACATGACACTCGCCGAGTGGAACAAGGTCCTGGAGGTCAACCTGACCGGACAGTTCCTGTGCGCGCGCGAGGCGGCCAAGGAGTTCGTGCGCCGCGGCGTGGTCCCCGAGGTGTCCCGCGCGGCCGGGAAGATCGTCTGCATGAGTTCCGTCCACCAGATCATCCCCTGGTCGGGCCACGCCAACTACGCGGCCTCCAAGGGCGGCGTCCTGATGATGATGCAGACCCTGGCGCAGGAGTTCGCCCCGAAGGGCATCAGGGTCAACGCCGTCGCACCGGGCGCCATCCGGACCCCGATCAACCGCAGCGCCTGGGAGACCCCCGAGGCCGAGGCCGACCTGCTCAAGCTGATCCCCTACCGCCGGGTCGGCGACCCCGACGACATCGCCCACGCGGTGACGCTGCTCGCGTCCGACCTCATGGACTACGTGGTCGGCACCACGATCTACGTGGACGGCGGCATGACACTGTTCCCCGGCTTCGCGACCGGAGGCTGACCGGCAGGTGGACCTCGCGACGCAGCTTCTCAGCAGCACTCCGCCCCAGCTTCTGCCCGCCCGCGAGTTGATGGCGTTCACCCTGGCCACGCACATCCTGCTGGTGCCGTTCGGGGTGGCGCTGCCGTTCATCACGCTCGTCATGCACCACCGCGGGCTGCGGCGCGGTGACGCGACCGCGCTGCTGCTCGCCCGCCGGTGGTCTGCCGTCATGGCCGTGCAGTTCGCCGTGGGCATCGTCACCGGCACGGTCCTGTCCTTCGAGTTCGGCCTCCTGTGGCCCGGCATGATGGGCCGCTGGGGAGACGTCTTCGGCCTCGGGTTCGGCGTCGAGAGCTGGGCGTTCTTCCTGGAGGCCATCCTCATCGCGATCTACCTCTACGGGTGGCGCAGGCTCAGGCCCTGGACACACTTCTGGCTCGGCGCCCCGCTGCCGCTCGCCGCCCTGCTGGGCGCGTTCGGCATCATCGCCGCGAACTCGTGGATGAACACCCCGCAGGGCTTCACCCTCGACGCGGGCGGCAACCCGGTGCACGTCGACGTCCGGCAGGCCGTCTTCACGCCCATCTTCGGGCCCGAGTACTGGCACTTCGTCTGTGCCATGTTCCTCACCGCCGGCTATGTCGTCGCCGGGGTCTACGCGGTCGGCTGGCTGCGCGGCCGCCGCGACCGCTACCACCGCCTGGGCTTCACCGTGCCGTTCACCGTCGCCGCGATCCTGACCCCGGTGCAGTTCTTCCTCGGCGACCACATCGCGCGGCAGGTCTACCAGAAGCAGCCGGTCAAGTTCGCCGCCGCCGAACTCGTGTGGAACACCGACACCCATGTCCCCGAGTACCTGTTCGGCCGCCTCCAGGAGGACGGCACCATCAAGGGGGGCATCAAGATCCCCCAACTCGACTCCATCCTGGCCGGGTTCAGACCCGACACCAAGGTCACGGGTCTCACCTCGGTATCCGCGGCCGACCGCCCCACCGCGACACAGGCCACGATCGTGCACTGGGCCTTCGACATCATGGCGACCGTCGGAAGCGTGCTCATCCTGCTCGCCCTGTGGTACGCGTGGTGCTGGTGGCGGCGCCGCGACCTGCCCCGCTCACGCTGGTTCTTCCGCTGCGCCGCCCTGGCCGGCGCCGCCAGTGTGCTGTGCGTGGAGTGCGGCTGGATCACCACCGAGGTGGGCCGCCAGCCCTGGATCGTCTACCAGAACATGCGGGTCTCCGAAGCGGTCACCCCGACCCACGCCGCGTCCCTGTGGACGATGTTCGGCATCGTCGTCCTGGTCTACGTCCTGATCTTCGGGGCGTTCCTCACCGTGCTGCTCAAGATGCGCACCCGCTGGCGGCTCGCCGGCGACACCACCGCGCCCGCCGAGGACCCCGAGAGCGACACCCCGTACGGCCCGCGACCCGAACTCGCCCCCACCGCGCCCCAGCCGCCCCCGCCGGACACCACACCCCGGCACACCTCCGGAGGCACGGAGTGAGCGCCGACGTCCTGTCCTGGGTCCTGCTTCTGGCGATCGCCGCCTACGCCTGCGGCGGTGGGGTCGACTACGGCGCCGGGTTCTGGGACCTCCTGGCCGGCGGCGCCGCGCGCGGCCGCCGTCCGCGGTGGCTGATCGACCACGCCATGGCCCCCGTGTGGGAGGTCAACAACGTGTGGCTCGTCTTCGTCCTGGTCCTCATGTGGACCGGCTTCCCGGTCTTCTTCCAGACCGTGTTCACGGCTCTCTGGCTGCCGCTGGCGCTCGCGGCGGTCGGCATGGTCCTGCGCGGTGCCGGGTTCGCCCTGCGCAAGCCCACCCGACGTCTCGCCGCACGCCGCGTCTACGGCGCCGTCTTCGCCCTCGCCTCCCTCCTCACCCCGTTCTTCCTGGGCACGGTCATCGGCGGCGTCGCCTCCGGCCGGGTCAGGCCGGGCAGCACCGCCTCCGCCGACGCCTGGGCCAACACCACCTCGGTCGTCGCCGGGCTGCTCGCCGTCTGTGCGACCGCCGTCCTCGGCGCGGTCTTCCTCACCGCGGACGCCCGCCGCTTCGGCGCCGGCGAACTCGTCGGCTACTTCCGCCTGCGAGCCCGGCTCGCCGTCGCGGCTCTGGTGATCGTCGGCGTGGTCGGGCTCGCGGTGACCGCCGACGACGCCTCGTACGTGCACCACGGGCTCACCCACGGGTTCGGGCTGCTCCTGGTCCTGCTGTCGGTGGCGGCCGGCGCGCTCACCGTCGTCCTGGTCGGTGGACCGGCCCTGGGCTGGGCACGGTACAGCGCGGTGGCCGCCGTCGCCCTGGCTGTCGCCGCCTGGGGCGTGGCCCAGCGGCCCTACCTGGTGCCGACCTCGCTGACCGCCCAGGACGCCGCCGGGGCGAGCGCGACCCTGCGGTGGCTGCTCATCGTGTCGCTGGTGGCGCTCCTGCTCATCGGACCAGCCGTGACGCTGCTCTACCGCCTCGACACCCACGGCACCCTGGAGCCGCTCACCGACGAGGACGTCGCGAGCTGACCCCCCTGCCGTGCCTGCTCCGACTGCACGGCAGGGCCGGCCGGGTGGGCGCGTGAGCGGGGCGGGGCCGTTCAGCGCAGGCGCTCCGCGATGCGGTCGCCGACCCGCAGGGCGTTGGCGATGGCGGTCAGCGACGGGTTCACCGCCCCGATGCTCGGGAAGAAGCTGGTGTCGACGACGTAGAGGTTGTCGACGTCGTGGGCCTTGCAGTCGACGTCGAGGGCCGAGGTCTGCGGGTCGGTGCCGAAGCGGATGGTGCCGGCCTGGTGGGCGGTGGCGCCGATCGGCATGCCCTTGTGCAGGTAGAGGCTGTGCGACAGCAGGTGGTGGGGGTGCATGCCCAGGTGGCCGAGCATCTTCTGGAGCTTGTGCCGCAGGCGCGTGAGTCCTTCGGTGTTGTTCTTCTCGTCGAGCGCGAGGTGGATGTTGTCGTCGCCGTCGAGCGTGACGCGGTTGTCGGGGTGGGGGAGATCCTCGCCGCACAGCCAGAAGTCCACCGCGTGGTGGGCCAGTACCTCGAAGGGGACGTCCGGCGAGGCCGCGCCCGCCCACCGCGGTGCCTCCCCCCGGATCTGGTCGGCGTCCGACTTGCCGAGCATCTGGATGCCGCCCAGCGGGTAGTCCCAGTCGTCCGCGCCCAGGTACCAGTCGTTGAGAGCGAGGGTCTTCTGGAACTGCGTGTCGTTGGGTTCCTTCGAGACCGCCATCAGCGCGAGGTTGTTGTGCCGCATGTAGTGGCGGCCCACGACTCCGGAACCGTTGGCCAGGCCGTCCGGATGATGTTCGCCCGCCGAACGCAACAGCAGAGCGGCCGAGTTGACGGCGCCGCAGGCCACCACCACGATGTCGGCGGAGTACTCCGCGACCGTCCCGTCGTCGAGTTCGGTGATCACCTTGTCGACGCTACGGCCGCTCGGGCCGGTCTCCAGCCTGCGGACGTCGGCCCCCGTGACCAGGGTGACGTTGTCGTGCTCCAGGGCCGGGTCGACGCAGATGACCTGCGCATCGGCCTTGCCCTGCACCAGGCACGGGAATCCGTCGACCCGGTCGCAGCGGATACAGACGCTCCCGTGTGCCGCGGCGCCCCGGGCGTCCTGGGTGAGGTTGACGCCGATCGGCAGATGGAAGGGGCGCAGGCCCTGCTTCTCCAGGTCGTCGCTGAGCTGCTGGATCCGCGGCTCGTGTTGCACCGGCGGGTAGGCGTACGGGGCACTGGCCGGTCCCTCGGTGGGGTCCTCACCGTGGCGGCCGTGCACCAGGTACAGGTGCTCCGCCTCGGTGTAGTAGGGCTCCAGATCCTCGTAGCGCATCGGCCACGCCGGTGAGATGCCGCCGTGGTGGCGCAGCTCGCCGAAGTCCTCGGGGCGCAGGCGGAACAGGGCGGCTCCGTAGAACTTCGTGTTCCCGCCCACGTAGTAGTTGACCTCGGGAGGGAACGTGTCGCCGTGTTTGTCGTACCAGAACTCCTGGGCGCGGTACTTGCCCTTGACGAAGACCGCGGTGGACTCCCAGTTGTCCCGCTCGCGGGGCAGGTATCCGCCGCGTTCCAGGAGCAGGACGCGCTTGCCGGTGGGAGCCAGGCGGTGGGCGAGCGTGCCACCGCCCGCTCCGGTGCCGATGACGATGACGTCGTAGTGCTCGGTTCCTGCCATGGGGGCCGCCTCCGATCGGAAGTGGGTGCCGGGGTGGGGGCGGGCCGGCCGGCCCGCGGGTCAGAGGATGGCGATCGGGTTGACGGGGGAGCCGGTGGCCGCGGGGAGCCGCAGGGGGGCGACGACACACAGGAACGACCAGCGGTTCGTCTCCTCGCACCGGGGCACCAGGTCCTCGAACTGCAGGTAGTCCATCAAGTGCAGTCCGAGGGCGTGAACCGCCAGGACGTGGACGGGGAAGTCCACGCCGTCGGTGAGGCTCGGAGCCGTGTCGTTGTTGCTGTCGCTGCCCAGCGCGGCGACCCGGCGCTCGGCCAGGAATTCCATCGCGGCGGGGTGGAGGCCGGCCCGGCTGCGCGAGGCGTCCCACGGCCCGGCCTCCTGACGCCTGCGGCGGTGACCGACCCGTACGAGAAGGACGTCCCCGGACCGCACCTGCACGCCCTGGGCGGCTTCCGCGGCCCGGAGGTCGTCGCCGGTGACGTGGTCACCCGGCTCCAGCCACGGCACGTCCCGCAGCCGCGGGATGTCGAGCAGGACACCACGGCCGACGATGCCGTTGCGCACCAGCTCGACGGACAGCTCGGTGGCACCCTCGGCCGTCACGGTTCTCGCGGGGACGCCTCCGTAGAGCGTGCCGTTGTATACGACATGACACAGGGCGTCGAGGTGGCTGTCCGCGTCGCCGTGGACGTGCATGGAGAAATGGTCCGTGGCGAAGTGCAGCCCGTCCGCCGCTGCCTCGGACTCGGGGCGGCTGGTGAGCCGGTGGCCGGCCGGGTGCGGGTTGTCGGGGGCCACCCGGGTCTCGACCGGCGACGACAGGGACACGGTCACACCCGAGACGACCTCGGCGGCCGCGGCGAGGATCGTCGTGGGAGTGATGGCGGCCAGCGCTCCGCGGCCGTCGGCCGGGTGCGGCCGGCCCGAGGCGTCCGCCTGCTGCCGCAGTCGCGCGTACAGGGCGTCGAAGGCGGCGCGGCTCTGCCGGCGGCCCTCACGACGCGGCACGTCCGGCGCCGGCCGGCGCTGTCCCGGCTCAGCTGTGCTGCCGCTGCCGGTCAATGGCCTCGTCCAGGGTCGATGCCGCCATGATGAGCGACAGGTGGGTGAACGCCTGCGGGAAGTTGCCGAGTTGCTCGCCGCTCGGGCCGATCTCCTCGGCGAACAGGCCGACGTGGTTGGCGTAGGTGTGCATCTTCTCGAAGGTGTAGCGGGGGGGGGGGGGGGGGGCCTGGGGGAGGGGGGGGGGGGGGGGGGGAGAAGGGTAGAAAGTGAGAAGGGCCTCCCCACCACATAAGACCTCCGGCGAGGAGGGAAGATCTCT